>NZ_FNWK01000001.1:901071-1201428 GCF_900108295.1 Sphingopyxis sp. YR583
TCGAAAAACGCCTTGCGGAAAAAGCCCGAGAACGCCATCGGCCCGCGATAATCGGGCGCCCCGTCAAAGGTTCGACTCGTCGGGCCAAGATAGGCGCCATATTCGAAATCGCCGGGATCGAGATCGATCGGATCGAGATACTGCTGATATGCCAGATTCTGCACCGCACCGCTGTTGTCGGTGACCTGGATCTGAATATCGTTGCTGCCCGCAATCAGCGGCAGCGAACTGAAATCGTAGCGGCCCGGCTGAAGGCGCATTTCGCGGTACAGCGTCCCGTTACGCAGGAAACGCACGGTCGATTCGCGTTGCACGACGAGTTGTCGGTCGGCCTGCAGCACGGCAGAGCGAAAGGCATTGAAGCGGCGGCGCTGGCGCAAAACCCCGATACCGCCCATCTGGACATAGGATTGCAGCCCCCGCGTTTCGGTATCGAGATCGCCCAGATACCAGCGCCGATAATCCTCCGGCTGGTCGAAGACGACACGCGCATAGTTGCGCGTAAAACGATATTTGCTGTCGGTCAGGCCGATACGCTCGCCAACCTGTGCATCGCCTTCGAACACAAAACGGCCAAGCCGGATCGCACCATCGAAATTGACCGTGGGGGGCTGGCGCTCCCTGGCCTCCCATACATGCGTTCCGATCACGTTGAGATTCAGGAACGCCGAAAATCCAGCGGGCTGCATCGAGACATCGTTCAGGTCGGCTCGCGGCGGCGCGAACAGGTCTTCGACCGAACGCTGGTCGGGGTCGACCTGCACAACCACCACGGCCAGCGTGCTGGGGTCGTAGGTCAATTGAACGCCGGTGCGATCGAGGTCGTCCGGGCCGAATTGTTCGAGTCCCTGCAAGCGACCAGCCAGCGATGCCTGCGCCTCGTCATTGAGGACTGGTTTCATCAGGCTGACGAAAACCGCGGCATCGAGCAGGAATCGGTCGTCGGCGGTCAGCCGCATCGGGATATCGCCCAGCGACCTGTTCATAAACGTCAGCGGCGCCGTCATATCGATGTCGCGGTCGTAGGGGTTGATGTCGGGCCGCCCGTGCGGGCCGATCGGCAACTGCGGCCCTAGCGGTGCCGGCGTTGGCGCCGGGGTCGGCGCGGGGAGCGGGCCGCCCGGAAGCGGAATCGGCGTCTGCGACCCAGCCGCCGGCGGCTTCGACGGCAGGGGGATCGAGACCTGCGCGGCCGCGCCAGCCGCGTAGATCGCGGGCAGCGCGACCGAACAGAGAAACCTGGCAACCCTCACTGGATAAAGGTCATCTTGATCGGATCGGGGCCAAAGCCCGGGATGGGAAGGCGGAAGCTCCGCTCGCCGAGCGCGGGAACATAACCGGTGCCGATCGCCTGGATCAGTTCGTCGGACGAGACATCGACGCGAAGATATTTGCCTTCACGATCCTTGCCCTCAAGCCGCCAGCCGAAATTCGACATCATGGCATGACGGCGCCCGGCGTTAGTGAGCGTGACCTCGACCCCATCTTGCATCGGCGGCTGATCGGTTGCGCCCGGCAATGCGGGCGGCTGGTAATTCAACTGGCGCGCAGGCAGCGCGCTGACATCGGGTTTCGCGCCGGGAGGCGCGACGACAAGCAAGGCGCGCATATTGTAGAGCACCTGTACTTGGGCATCGAGCCCCTCCTTCGACCCGGGCTCAAGCGTCACAGGAAGCTGCTCGACGGAGACATAATAGGCTTCGGAGGCCGCAATTTCGGCATCGCCGACCCATTGCAGGCGGATCACCTGGCGTCCGCCCGGCGGCAGCGCGCCCTGCGGCGGAAAGACCAGGAATTTGTCGTCGGCCGGCGTTTCGGTGATGCTGCCGTCCTTGCCGAATTCAAGGTGCAGGATGCGAACCTGATAGGGCATATTGCCCTTGTTGAGATTCTGGACCTCTATTCGTGCTGCGGTGCTGGTGCCGCGCGAATCGATTTCGAGGACCATGGGCGTCACGCGCATCGCGAGCGCCGCGGGAACAAAGACGAAGATCGCCGCCAGAATCGCGAGCATAGCCCGCCATTGGCGCTTCAGCGCGAGCATCTTCGTCATATTTCCCCCATTCCCTGCGAAGGGCCGGATAATTGCATTGATTCATAAAGAAAGGGGAAAGATCGCTCTTTCCCCTTTCTCCAAACTTACCGCTTGCTCTTAGAGCGCGGTCAGCGTCAGGCGGGTCGTGCCTTCATACTGGCCCGCGACAAGCGCCTTGGCGGCGACCGGAGCGAGGAAGGTCAGGATCATGCCCGAACGCCAAGCGCCCTGGCCGATGGTGTTGGTGAGCTGCGTTTCCGAGACGCTGAGCGACTGCGGCGTTCCAGCAACGGCGCCCGCACCACCGAGAACACCGGTCCAAGCGGCATCGACGCGATAGGGGATGTTGGCCTGGAACTGGTTGCTGTCATACGACAGGGTCGGATTGGTGTTGACCATGCCCGAAGCGCTGCTCTTTTCGATCTTGACGTTGTTGTGGAAATTGCAACCAGCGGTCGCCGAAGTCACAACCGCAGCAGCCGGACCGGTCATTTCGAAGGCGTCGCTGACGTTGACGTTGTTGCCAGCCTGGATGCCGATCGTGCCGAAGTTGAGCGTGGTCGCACTAGCATTGTTACCGGCGTAGAACGAGCAGTCCTTGCTCACAGCGCCCTTCAGGGTGAAGGAAACATCGACGTTGCCGACGGTGCCGACGTTGCTCGAAGCACCCGCATTGGCGGTGTAGCGCGTGCCGATGCCGGCGAGGACGCCGATATTCAGCGCAGTGGTGCCGAACGAAGGATTGGTCACATTGCCGAGAACGGGAATGCCGGCATAGTGATTTTCATTCGTCTGCTGAGCGGCGGCGGGCGAAGCAACGCCCACGAGAGCGATGGCGGCAATCGCGCCGGTAAGAATCTTCTTCATAATCTTCTTCCCTCTATTTTGTCGCCGCCGCCCGAAACCACGGACGAAGGCATCTTTTGCACCGGCTGGTCGGAGAAACCGGGAGGACATCGGTGCCTGCCCTTCCGGTCTAATTCCGCCCGCGACGAAGCCGCAGGCGAATTCTTTAAATCGGAGCGACGGTGATCGTGATCGTTTCCGAATATTCGCCGGCGAGCAGCCCGGCCTCGCCCGAGGGCTGACCAAGTTCGACCGACAGTCGCATGCCGTCGGTGGCGATGCCGCCGTTGCTGGAAATGATGCCGCCCGACAAAAGCTGGCGGCTGTTGAAAGAACGGCTGATGATCTGCTGCGCCGGATACCGGATCGGCATTTCGACCGCGAGGCTGTACGGCAGCGTGCCGCTGAACGGCCCCTGCCCGCCCGGCATGCTGCTATGCGTCAGCCCGCCGTGAGCGCCCTTGATCGTCATCGTGAAGGGGACATTGCAGTCGAGCGCGACCTGCGTTTCGACGCCCAGGCCGCGACGTTCCAGATTGCCGAAATCCATATTTCCGATGCTGCCCATCGCGCAATGCTGGCGAACAGCACCGCTCACCGCGATATCGAGCGATTTGACGTTCCGGATTTCTTCTGCGTTCGCAGGCACAGCGAAAGCCGCCGCCGCAAGCGCAAAAATCATGAATCTCATGACACGAACCCCCAAAATTTCCTGACGGTTCGGGCCCCGCTTTGCGGCTGGCCTTCTTGGCACCCCCGTGCCCGATGAGTTGCAACCGACTCATCAATCCGTCTGTTAATAAAAACTTAGTACAGAAATTAACTTGGGACGGCACCCCCTAAAAGGCCCCGGCCGAAAATCCGGGGACGCAACGCCGTTCATCTCAAACGAGAATCCAGACTTTTTCGGGCTTGACGAGGGTTAATCGCGCGCGTGTCGCGCATAGGAAGAAAGCACCCCTGTTCAGAATCGGGACAGCGACAGATTAATTATTAACATTGAAATTGGTCAAAAGTTAATCCGAATCGCAAAAATCTGGGGGAGAATCGCGGCGATTTGGCGATTCACCTGCCGCAAGCCGCACACAGTTCGCCCCGGCGGGGATGAGTGGACCTTGTTGCCAAAGGTCCGGCGGCGCATGGGCTTGCGATGCGGAGCCGCCCATTAACCACTCGACAACCGATCACCGCGCATAGGGCTGGACCATGGCCATTCATGCGATGATCGAAGAGCAGAAGACCGCCGATAGCGCGCGCGGCGCTCCCCGCATGCATATGCGCTTCGAAGCGCCCGGATCGCTCGGCGACAGCGAGGGTGCCACGGTCTTGATCCACAATTTGTCGGCGACCGGCATGCTGATCGAGACAACGTCCGATCTCGCCATCGACCAGCGGCTCACGCTGGCACTGCCCGAAGCGCCGGATACCGCGGCCACGGTCGTCTGGCGCAGCGAAGCGCTCGCCGGTTGCCGATTCGACCGGCCGCTGTCGCGCGCGGCGCTCAGCGCGGCGCAGCTACGCAACCCGCTTCCAGGCGACGTCGACCCCGCCCGCACGCCCGATGGCGGCGAGATATTGGCGCAGCGCCTGCTCCGTCTCCGCAAGGAACGCGGACTCAGCCGCGCTGCACTTTCGGACCGGACCGGGTTCAGCAAACCCAGCATTTGGGCCTGGGAAAGCGGCAAGACCGTTCCGCGGCGCAGCAATCTGATGATGCTGGCCGACGCATTCGGCATTTCGGAACGCGAACTGCTTGCCGGCGAGCCCTCGGCCGCACATGGCGACCCCGCGGCGAGCGCGCAGCAAATGCATGCGCTGGTCCGCTCGAGCCGAGAAGAGATCGCCGCGCTCGCGGGCGTCGAGCCCGGCAAGGTCAAGATCACGATCGAATATTGACGCTTCGCCTGCCCTATCGGGGCGGCAACAATAAACTCGCGTCGCCGTAGCTATAGAAGCGATAGCCCTCTTCGATGGCATGGGCATAGGCCGCCTGCATCGTCTCCAATCCCATCAAGGCGCTGACCAACATGAACAAGGTCGAGCGCGGCAAGTGGAAATTGGTCATCAGCCCGTCGATCGCCTTGAAACGATAGCCGGGGGTGATGAAGATCGCGGTGTCGCCCGCGAAGGGCACGATGATGCCGTCATCCTGCGCCGCGCTTTCCAGCAGGCGCAGGCTGGTGGTGCCGACCGCGATGACGCGGCCGCCCGCCGCGCGCACCGCATTGAGCCGCGCCGCGGTGTCGGCGTCGATACGCCCCCATTCGGCGTGCATGACATGATCTTCGGTGTCGTCGGCCTTCACCGGCAGGAAGGTGCCCGCCCCGACATGCAGCGTCAGCGTTTCGCTCGCGATCCCGGCCGCCGCGAGCGCCTCGATCAGCTTCGGCGTAAAGTGCAACGCTGCGGTCGGTGCCGCGACCGCGCCGTCTTCGCGCGCGAACATCGTCTGATAGTCGCTGCGGTCGTCTTCGTCGGTCGGCCGCTTGCCCGCGATATAGGGCGGCAGCGGCATCGTCCCCGCCCGTTCGAGCAGGACTTCGACCGGCTCGTCGCCGGCGAAGGCAAGGATGAAGCTGCCGTCGGCCAGCCGCTCCTCGGCGAGCGCTTCGACGCCCGCGCCGAAATCGACCGTCTCGCCGACGCGCAGCCTTTTGGCGTTGCGGATGAACGCCTGCCAGCGGCGCAGATCGATCCGCTTGTGCAGCGTCGCGCCGATCTTCGCCTCTCCGCGCCACCCCTCGAGCTGCGCAGGAATGACGCGCGTATCGTTGAAGACGAGGCAGTCGCCGGGGCGCAGCCACGCCGGCAGGTCGGTTACCCCCGCATCGACCATCGTACCGCCATCGACGACGAGCATCCGCGCCGCATCGCGTGGCCGCGCGGGACGGAGCGCGATGCGCTCATTGGGCAGATCGAAATCGAAGGCGTCGACGCGCATGGCTGGATCGTATTCCGGACGGCGCGCGCCCGCGCTTACTGTTTGATCGGAGCGTTGAGCTCGTCGACCGTCACTTCGGGCGCGGGTGCGGGCACGGCTTCGGTCAGCATCGAGGCGGGCGGCACCGGCTTGTTGTCGGCAGCAACCGACACCTGCACCATCCGCGACATCACTTCGGGCGGCTCGCCCTTATGGATCGCGTCGATATATTGCATACCCGAAACGACGCGGCCGAAGGCGGTGTAGCGGCGGTCGAGCGAGAAGCGCGGCTGGAGCATGATGAAGAACTGGCTGTTCGCACTGTCCTCATTCTCGGCGCGCGCCATCGACAGCGTCCCGCGCAGATGCGGGGTCGGGTTGAATTCGGCCTTCAGGTCCGGAAGCTGCGATCCGCCCTGTCCCGTCGCGGACGGATCGCCCGTCTGCGCCATGAAGCCGTCGATCACCCGGTGGAACTTGATCCCGTCGTAAAAGCCCGCGCGCGCGAGTTGCTTGATGCGGTCGACATGGTTCGGCGCGACATTGGGAAAGAGTTGGACCACAACCCGGCCGCCCGTCGAAAGGTCGAGGTTCAGCATATATTCGGGGTTGTTGATATATTGGTCGGGCGTCATCGTCGGCACCGCGGGCACGTCCGCAGCGGGCGCGGTCTCATTCGTCGCCGGCGCAGCGGGTACGTCGACCGGGGCCGGAGCAGGCGCTTCGACCGGCGGTGCCGGCTGGCTTTCCTCCGGGTTCGGGGCGGGCGCGGGCGGCGCCTCCTGTGCCACGGCCGCAACCGAAAGACCGAACGCCATCGCCATAAGTACCAAGGGGCGGAAGGAAGATGTCATGCTGGATCGGCCTTTAGAAGAATAGACTGGATTTGCGCCCTGATGGCGCGCCCTAGCGGGAAAAAGCTGAACGCTCAATGATCGGCGTCAGCGCTCGCCCTGAAGGAGCCCCCGCTCGGCGATACGGCTGACGACCGCCTCGCGCACGGCTGGGGTCACGAATTTATGGATATCGCCGCCAAAGATCGCGATTTCCTTGACCAGCCGCGAAGCGATCGGCTGCAGGCTGACATCGGCCATCAGGAAGACGGTTTCAACGCGCGCGTTGAGCTGGCGGTTCATTCCCGTCAGCTGATACTCATATTCGAAATCGGTGACGCCGCGAATGCCGCGGATGATGATCGACGCGCCCTGCGCATCGGCAAAATCCATCAACAGCGAATTGAAACCGACGACCTCGATGTCACCGTCGATTCCCGCGACTTCGGCCTTTACCATCGCGATCCGTTCGTCATCGTCGAACAGGGGCGACTTCGCGATGTTGGTCGTCACGCCGATAACGAGCCGGTCGACGAGCTTCGCACCGCGGCGGATGATATCCATATGCCCGAGCGTGATCGGATCGAACGTTCCC
This sequence comes from Sphingopyxis sp. YR583, assembly GCF_900108295.1. NCBI lineage: Bacteria > Pseudomonadati > Pseudomonadota > Alphaproteobacteria > Sphingomonadales > Sphingopyxidaceae > Sphingopyxis > Sphingopyxis sp. YR583. Next base: position 908,301 of record NZ_FNWK01000001.1, read on the forward strand.
GGATAAACCCCCACCCGCATCAACGGTCCCTTTCCACGACATAATGCGCGATCGCACGCAGCAGCGCCGCCTCTTCGCCGAAGCCGCCGAGATGCGCAATCGCCTGTTCGACGAGCAGCCCCGCCTGTTCGCGCGCGCGCTCGATCCCCATCAGCGTGACGAAGGTGGCCTTGCCCGCGGCGTCATCCTTGTGCAGCGCCTTGCCCGCCAGCGCTTCGTCGCCCTCGACGTCCATGATGTCGTCGGCGATCTGGAAAGCAAGGCCGATATCGCGCGCATAACCGCGCAAGGGGCGGCGGCCCTCGGCCGGAATCCGCGCGAGAATCGCGCCCGCCTCGACCGAAAAGGCAATCAGCGCGCCGGTCTTGAGCTGTTGCAACCGCGTCACCGTCGGCAGGTCGAAGTTCGATGTCTCGGCGGCGAGGTCCATCATCTGCCCGCCCGCCATGCCTGCCGGACCCGCGGCGCGCGCAAGCTCGCAGCACAGTTCGGCGCGCACGAACGGATCGGCGCTCGTCACCGGATCGCACAGCCATTCGAACGCGAGGGCATGGAGCGAGTCGCCCGCGAGTACTGCCGTCGCCTCGTCGAACGCCTTGTGCACCGTCGGCTTCCCGCGGCGGATATCGTCATCGTCCATGCACGGCAGGTCGTCGTGGATCAGCGAATAGACGTGCATCGCCTCGACCGCGGCTCCGACGCGAAGCGTCAGCGAGCGGTCGACGTGGAACAGATCACCCGCCGCGCGAACCAGCAGCGGCCGCAGCCGCTTGCCGCCGGCGACCGCGGCATGGCGCATCGCTTCATAAAGCGGACCGCGCGGATCGGGCGGAACCGCGAGCAGATGGTCGAACAACGTATCGATCCCGGCCGCGACCTCTGCCTGGGTGGACAGCAGCAATTGCCTTCCGCGTGAAATGTCCTCCTCGACGAGCGCCACGGTCGATCAGCTTTCGCCGAAGGGGGTGGTTCCCGTGGGCCGCCCGTCGGCGCCCAGGCTGACCTGTTCGATCCGTGCCTGTGCCGCGGCCAGCCGCGCCTCGCAATGGCCGCGCAGCGCATGGCCGCGCTCGTAAAGCGCCACCGATTCCTCGAGGCTGACGTCGCCGCTTTCGAGCCGCCGCACGATCGTTTCGAGCTCGCCCATCGCGGCTTCGAACGACAGCGAGGCGATATCGGCGGTGGCTGCGGTTTCGGGGGTGTCCGTCATCGCCCTGCTTTGGCCCCTTCGCCCCCTTTCGGTCAAGCTTGACGTGGTGATTTTGCCCTATAGCGTCGCGCCATGTTCATCGGCCATTTCGCTCCGGCATTGATCGCGGCCGCCCGGCCAAAGGCGGCGGGGCTCGGAACCCTGTTCGTCGCGGCGCAACTCGTCGATATCGGCTTCGCCGCACTGCTCATCCCCGGCGTAGAGGCGATGCGGATCGTCCCCGGCATCACCGCAATGAACCCGATGGACCTCTATCATATGCCCTATACGCACAGCCTGCTCGGCGCGCTGATATGGGCCAAGATTTTCGGGGCGCTCGTCTGGTTCGCCACGAAGCGCAAGCAGGCGGCAATCGGCGCTGCGCTGGTCGTGGTGTCGCACTGGTTCATCGACCTCATCGTCCATATTCCCGACCTGACGCTCTATGGCATGCCGCCCAAACTCGGCCTCGGACTCTGGGACCATCCGCTGGTTGCGATGCCGCTGGAGATCCTGCTGATCGGCGGCGCATTCCTTTATTACATGGCGCGCACCAAGGCACCGGGCGGGAATGCACGGATCTGGATTCTTGCCGGATTGATGGCCTTTGCGCAGGCGGTCGACTGGTTCGGCCCCAAAGAACCCGTCTATTCGCTCGCGGTCCCGGCGACGATGCTGTTTGCCTATACGCTGCTCGCGGGAACCGCGGCATGGGCCGGGGCGAACAGGCGCCTCGCCGCCGGCTGACCCATTCGCTTCGACGCAATCACGGTTCCGCTTTTTGCAATTGCCGGCGCGCACGCCGGCATTCATGTTGCACCGCACAAGAAGAGAGGGGCTCAAAGGCAAGTTTTGTTTTCAGACAAGGACTTGCACCATGAAAAAATATATTCTCCCCGCCCTCGGCCTGCTCGCGCTGGCGCCGTCCGTCGCTCTTGCGAAGGATGCACCGACCAACCGCTTCGAGCATGAGGGCAGCACCTACAGCTACAGCGTCACGCAGGTCGGCGATACGCGTGTCATCAGCGGCGTCGAGGAACGCACCGGCAAGCCGTTCACGCTCCGCGTCGGCCAGCACCGCGTCCGCGGCACCGTCGGCTCGCAGCAAGTGAGCTTTGCTCTCCGCGACGTCGAACCGCTCAAGATCGAGACGGCTACCCTCGCCTCGCGCTGAACCCTCTCTCCGACCGCAGACCCCATGGTGCAAAATGCATCATGGGGTCTGTTCGTTTTGCGCTGGTATCGCTAAAGGCGCGCCATGACTCAGCAAGCGCCCGCCATCACCCCCGAAATCGTCGCCGAGCACGGCCTTTCGCCCGAGGAATATGATCGCGTCCTGAACGCGATCGGGCGCGAGCCGAACCTCGTCGAACTCGGCATCTTCTCGGTCATGTGGTCGGAGCATTGCAGCTATAAAAGCTCGCGCCTGCACCTCAAGAAACTGCCGACCGAGGCGCCTTGGGTGATCTGCGGCCCCGGCGAGAATGCCGGCGTTATCGACATCGGCGAAGGGCCGGACGGCAAGAAGCTCGCCGCGATCTTCAAGATGGAGAGCCACAACCACCCGTCGTATATCGAACCCTATCAGGGCGCGGCGACCGGGGTCGGCGGCATCCTGCGCGACGTGTTCACCATGGGCGCGCGCCCGGTCGCGAACCTCAACGCGCTGCGCTTCGGCCGTCCCGACCATCCGAAGATGAAGCACCTCATCTCGGGCGTCGTCCACGGCATCGGCGGTTACGGCAATTGCGTCGGCGTGCCGACGGTGGGCGGCGAGGTCAATTTCCACAAGGCCTATGACGGCAATATCCTGGTCAACGCGATGACCGTGGGCGTCGCCGAGCAGGACAAGATCTTCTATTCGGCTGCCTCGGGCGTCGGCAATCCGATCGTCTATGTCGGCTCGAAGACCGGCCGCGACGGCATCCACGGCGCGACCATGGCGTCGGCGGACTTCGGCGAGGATGCCGAGGAGAAGCGTCCGACCGTGCAGGTCGGCGATCCCTTCACCGAAAAGCTGCTGATCGAGGCGTGCCTCGAACTGATGGCGTCGGACGCGATCGTCGCGATCCAGGACATGGGCGCCGCAGGCCTTACCTCCTCGTCGGTCGAGATGGCGTCAAAGGGCGGCGTCGGCCTCCACCTCAAGATGGACGATGTGCCGCAGCGCGAAACCGGCATGACGGCATATGAGATGATGCTGTCCGAATCGCAGGAACGCATGCTGATGGTCCTGAAACCCGGCAAGGAAGAGTTCGCCAAGGCGATCTTCCACAAATGGGAACTCGATTTCGCGGTCATCGGCACCGTCACCGACACCGGCCGCATGGTTCTCGAGCATCATGGCGAGATCGTCTGCGACATCCCGCTTGCCCCCCTCGCCGACGACGCGCCGCTCTATGATCGCCCGCACGTGCCCACGCCGAAGCAGGCCGAGCTGACGAACGTCCCCGAAACCAAGGACGTCGCCACCGACCTCAAGACGCTGATGGGCACCCCCGACATCGCCAGCCGCCGCTGGATCTACGAACAATATGACAGCCAGGTCGGCGCCGACACGCTCCAGACCGGCGGCGACGCCGCGCTCGTCCGTATCCACGGCACCAACCGCGCGCTCGCCATGTCGACCGACTGCACCCCGCGCTATTGCTATGCCGACCCGGTCGAGGGCGGCAAACAGGCGGTCGCCGAAACCTGGCGCAACATCAGCGCGGTCGGCGCGACGCCGCTCGCGATCACCAACTGCCTGAACTTCGCAAACCCGCAGCGCCCCGAAATCATGGGCCAGATCACCGGCTGCCTCGACGGCATGGCGCAAGCGTGCCGCGCGCTCGACTATCCGATCGTCTCAGGCAACGTCAGCCTCTACAACGAGAGCAAGGCGACCGGCGGCGGCAGCGCGATCCTGCCCACCCCCGCAATCGGCGGCGTCGGCGTGATCGACGACCTGAACCGCGCGGTCGGCATCGGTTTCAAGCGCACCGGCGACATCGTGCTCGCGGTCGGCGAACGTGCCGGCCACCTCGGCCAGTCGGTGTGGCTGCGCGAAATCCTCGGCCGCGAGGAAGGCCCGCCGCCGCCCGTCGACCTGCGCGCCGAAAAGCGCACCGGCGACTTCATCCGTCACGCGATCAATGCCGGCTGGATCACCGCCTGCCACGACGTCTCGGACGGCGGCATGGCCGTGGCGCTCGCCGAAATGGCGCTGAAGTCGAACATCGGCGTGCTCGTCAGCGAAGAACAGCCCTTCGGCGTCGCCGAGAGCTTCTTCGGCGAGGATCAGGGGCTATATCTGGTTACCGTCTGCGACACCTGCCTCGCCGACTTCCTCGACGCCGCCGGCCGCGCCGACGTGCCGGTCGATCCGGTCGGCCGCACGATCAAGGACCGCATCGTCTTCGAACTCGAAGGCAGCGATCATCAGGTGACGCTCGCGGAACTCCGCGAAGCGCATGAAGGCTTCTTCCCGAACCTGATGGGGGCCGACGCGGCGCTCGCATAACTGAAAGAGAGGGGCCGATGAGCATCCATGTCGGAGTCGGGGGCTGGACCTTCGAACCGTGGCGCGGCCCCTTCTACCCCGCCGGCCTCGCGCAGAAGCGCGAGCTCGAATATGCCGGCCAGCATCTGACCGGCATCGAGATCAACGGCACCTATTATGGCAGCCAGAAGCCCGAGACCTTCGCCAATTGGGCCGCCTCGGTTCCCGACGGCTTCCAGTTCAGCGTCAAGGCGTCACGTTTCACCACCAACCGCAAGATACTGGCCGAGGGCGCGGGCTCGGTCGAGAAATTCCTGACGCAGGGGCTGACGCGGCTCGGCGACCGGCTCGGTCCGATCCACTGGCAATTCATGGCGACGAAGAAGTTCGATCGCGACGATTTCGTAGGCTTCCTCGACCTGCTGCCCGACAGCCAGGACGGCTTGCCGCTCCGCCACGCGATCGAGGTCCGCGACGAAAGCTTCCGCGATCCGGCCTTCACCGCCATGCTGCGCGAGCGGAACATGGCGGTGGTCTATGCCGACAGCGACGAATTTCCGTGCATCGATGAGCAGACCGCCGACTTCACCTATGCGCGGCTCCAGCGCAGCCAAGAGGATATCGAAACCGGCTATGACGCCAAGGCGCTCGACAAATGGGCACAGCAAGCCAAAGCTTGGGCCGAGGGCGACCGCGATGTCTTCCTGTTCTTCATCTCGGGCGCCAAGGTCCGCAACCCCGCCGCTGCGCAGGCATTGATCGCGCGGCTGTAGCTATCGCTGCTGCCGCGCGTAGGGCTGGAAACTGCAGTCCGCAGACCGCACCATGATATAGACGATCTCGGGTTGATCGGCTTGATTGCCGGCCTCGACGAACAGCGGGACATTGCCGCTCTGGCTTGCCGCCTCGATATCGGACGGCGCCAACTGCCGCGGAAGGCCATATTTTGTGTAGGTGCCGCCCGCAAAGCTGATCGCCTCATTCTTCACAAACCATCGAACGCCGGCAGCTTCGAACGCGGGCGAAGGATAAGGCGAATGTCGGACAGTCCCGTTGGTCGGACTATAGACACAGGCCATGACCGGGCTTGATGAGGCAAGCGCTACGACCAACGGCGTCAAAATCATGGAAAACCCCTGACGACGCGACCCGGCGGCATGATAGCAAGGTGCCGCCGGGTCGCAAGGCAGGAGCTGTCAGACTGTCAGGCCGCCGCGACTTCCGCCGCGAGGAAATTATACGGATCGATGCCGCGGTTGCGGTAGGCGCGGTGCGCTTCCTGATAGAGCGTCGGCTCGCCGATGCCGAGGCGGGCTCGCGCGGCTTCGAGCGGTTCGGCGAGCAGCGAACGGATGTCCTGCTCGATGATCGCCTTCGACGCCTTGCCATGGCGCTGGCCCTGACGGATCGCGCCCATCACGGGCGCATTGCTCTTGATGCTGCGCTTCACTTCATAACCACCGGCATAGGCGATGAACGCATTGCCGTAATTGCCGGTCTGGCCATAGGTGAAGCCAAGCACACATTGTTCGCCAAGGGCGTCGCGGCCATAGCCGGTCAGGATATGGAACAGGTCGTGCGTATCGCGCAGGCGGTTCGAATACCATTGCACCTGATCGTCATATTGCGGACGGCCCATCTTGTCGCTTTCGGCGACGAGACCGGCAGCCGACAGGCCTTCGCGGCGCATGAAGGTGACATAGGCGTGGCCGACGGTGCCCTCGGGCAGCGCATCGATCCAGCTATGATCGTCGAGCAGGTCGGGCAGATAGGGTTCGCGTTCCATCAGCTTCTTGCCGAAATCGCTTTCCACAAAGGCGCGCGCATCGTCCATGAAACCCTTGCGCGGCAGATTCTCGAAGATGTGGAAGACCTGTTCGGTGTCTTCCTTATCCTTGATGAGCTTGCGGAAGTGCTGGAACGCCTTGAACGGGCGGAACTTCGGCATCTGACGGTCGGGGTGGGAGAAGATGGTCGGGGTCATGGCTGTTCTCGTTCGAATCAGGTGATGTGGCGGAGATAGCATTACTGACACAGATGTCAATAACTCGTTGACGCCGAAACTCCTCGACGCTTTTCGTCCTCCGCTATACCCCGTCCTCTCGACCATCAGGGGAACGGGGATGAACATGGCACCGGCGCGATACGAAAGTCTCGACGCGATCCGCGGCGTCGCGGTCATGGGCATATTGGCGATGAACATCATCGCGTTCGCCCTGCCCTTTTCGGCCTATACCAACCCCATGGCGGGCGGTCCGATCGGAAACATCGATCTCGCGACCTGGTTTTTCACGTTCGTCTTCGTCGATTCAAAGATGCGCGGCCTGTTCTCGATGCTATTCGGCGCGAGCACCCTGCTCGTGATCCAGAGCGCCGCGGCAAGCGGACGGAGCGCCGCCGGCGCCCATTATTCGCGCATGTTCTGGCTCGCCATTTTCGGCCTCATCCATTTCTATTTCATCTGGTTCGGCGACATCCTCTTTCTCTATGCGATATGCGGCCTCCTGCTCTTTGCATTCCGCAACCTGTCGATCCGCGCGCTCGTCGTCTGGGCGGTCGTCTTCCTCGTGACAGGCATCGGCTTCCTCGGAATGGGCTGGCTCATGTTTTCACTGGCCGAGGCGGGAAGACTCCCCGCTGAAGGCGCGGCGCAGATCCGCAGCGACCTTGTACAACTCAACGCCGACATGGGTCCGAATGCCGCGAGCTATGCGAAGGAAATCACGCTTCACCTTGGAAGCTATGGCAGCATCGTCGCCGAGAAATTGGGCGAACGGCTCAGCGAACCGCTCGTCTCGGCGCTGATGTTCCTGTGGGAAACGATGGGGCTGATGCTGATCGGAATGGCGCTGTTCAAATCGCGGATGCTGACCGGCGAATGGGAAGCGGCGCGCTATCGCAAATGGGCGCTGACCGGCTTCCTGATCGGGATTCCTCCGCTCGTCGGCCTTGCATGGTATCAATATGCCGACGGCTTCGGCGCGGTCTCGACGTTCGGCGCGTCGCTGTCGCTGTCGGCGCCCTTCGATATCGCGATGACGATCGGCTGGGCGGCGCTAATCATGCTGTTGATCAAGACCGCGGCGAGCGACCGCGTGCGGGCTCGCCTCGCCGCGACTGGACGCATGGCGTTCACCAATTATCTCGTGACGTCGATCGTCATGACGACGATCTTCTACGGCTATGGCCTTGGCCTCTACGGGAGCGTCGGCCGCACCGCGCTCTATCTTTTCTGCTTTGCTATGTGGGCCGCCATGCTTCTCTGGTCAAAGCCCTGGCTCGACCGCTTCAATTACGGCCCCCTCGAATGGATCTGGCGCAGCCTGTCTCGCTGGCGGCTTCAACCTATGCGGAAGCTGTCCGGCGCCTAATAGCCGACCGCGCGGTCGAAACCGGACGGACGCCGCTGGACGAGCGGATTTGCCTCGCGCTCCAGCGCACCCAGCGTTTCCTCGAACAGCGAACGAAGCTCGACAACGCGGGGCAGATATTCTTCGGGGCTGATCTGGCTTTCGACGCAGTGTCGCGCAAAAACCTCTATATCCTCGGCCAGCGCGCCGAGCCTTTCGCCGCCGAACTGGCGCGCTTCGCTTTTCAGCGTGTGCGCGGGCATGACGAGGCCGCGAGCGTCTCGCGCGCGCATCGCCTCTTCGATCGCGGCAACCGATTTGGTCCCGTCCTCGCGAAAATAGCCGAGAATCCGTACAAACGCCGCGCCCAACTGGGTGCGCGTCGCGCGAAACTCATCCCAATCGACCAGGATTTCGTCCAATGTTCCGTCCCTTGGTGTTCAAATTCGGCCGTGGTCCCGGTCGATCCATGCCCCAACTTCGGTAAAAAAGACGTTACGGCGTCACGATACTTGATGCGCAAGGCGCCCCATTTTGGATCAGCGCCGGACGCGCCAGCCTGCCTCGCCGGAAGCCGCCACGGTATCCTCGACCGACCAGCCATGCTCATCCGCCAGCGCCGCGACCTCGCGCCCCGCCTGGGCATCGTCGGCGAGCAGCAGCACGTCGGACGCTTCGCGCAGCGCGCGCGCGAGCCGGAGTGCGGGCCAGGGACAGCGCATACCGCGCGCGTCGACGACAAGCGGCCCCAATGCGTCAGGCCCGGTCACTCGTCGTAGGGATTGCGCGAATTGCGGAAATTGAGGCGCACCGGCACACCCTGGAACCCCAGTTCCTTGCGCATGCCATTGACCAGATAGCGTTCATAGCTTCCCGGCAGACTGTCGGTGCGCGATCCGAAGACGACGAACGTCGGCGGGCGGGTGCGTGCCTGTGTGATGTACCGCAGCTTGATGCGCTTGCCGCCCGGCGCCGGGGGCGGATTATTGTCGACCGCGCCTTCGAACCAACGGTTGAGCCGCGCGGTCGAAACACGGTTGGTCCAGATTTCGCGCTGTTCGAACGCGACCTTAACCAGCGTGTCGATGCCTTTGCCCGTCGCGCCCGAGATGCTGAGCACGGGCACGCCCTTCACCTGGCTGAGCCCGTCGTCGAGCGCGGTACGAACGCCGTTGAACAGCGCCGAGGGATCTTCAGCGATATCCCATTTGTTGAGCGCAACGATCAGCGCGCGCCCTTCCTGCAATACCTTGTCGGCGATACGCAGATCCTGCGCCTCCAGCCCCTTGGTCGCATCGAGCAGCAGCACCACGACCTCGGCAAAATCGACCGCGTGGAGCGCGTCGGCGACCGAGAGCTTTTCGAGCTTGTCGACGACCTTGGCGCGCTTGCGCATGCCCGCGGTGTCGAACAGCTGGATCTCGTGGACCTCGCCGTCCTTTTCCCATTGCCAGTCGACGCGGATCGAGTCGCGCGTGATCCCCGCCTCCGGTCCGGTAATCAGCCGATCCTCGCCGATCATGCGGTTGATCAGGGTCGACTTGCCCGCATTGGGGCGGCCGACGATCGCGAGCTTCATCGGGCCGAGCGGCGCATCCTCATCCTCTTCGCCTTCGACGGACGGCGGGAACGCTTCGGCTTCGGCGGCGTCATAAGCCTCGACGATCGGGCGCAGCGCGTCGAACAGGTCGACGACGCCCTCGCCATGCTCGGCGCTGAGTGCGATCGGATTGTCGAAGCCGAGCGAATAGCTCTCCATCAGGCCATTTTCGCCCTGTTTCCCCTCGGCCTTGTTTACGAGGAGAATGATCGGCGTGTCCTCGCTGCGCAGCCAGCGCGCGATTTCCTCGTCGAGCGGGGTTACGCCCGCGCGCCCGTCGATCATGAACAGCGCGGCATCGGCCTCGCGCACCGCCTTTTCGGTCTGCACGCGCATGCGGCCCGGCAGCGTCGCCGCGTCATAATCCTCGAAACCCGCGGTATCGACGATCGTGAATTTCAGGCCGAGCAGTTCGCCGTCGCCCTCGCGCCGGTCGCGCGTCACCCCGGGCTGGTCGTCGACAAGCGCAAGGCGCTTGCCGACCAGCCGGTTGAACAGCGTCGATTTGCCGACATTGGGGCGGCCGACAATGGCAATCGTCGCGAATCGCGACATGGCTTGGTTCCTATCCTATCCGGGCCACCCCGGCCCGAACGCTGTATCAGCGCCAGGCCGTGAGCTTGCCGTCGTCCGCGAGGACATACAAAATATTGTTCGCAACCACCGGGGGCTGCGACAGCGACGATTTGAACTCGGTCGACCCCAGCAACGATCCGTCGGTCGGCGAGAATTCGGACAGCGTCCCTTCGCTGTTCACCGCGATCAGACGGCCGCCCGCAAGAATCGGCCCGGTCCAGCGGATCGGATCCTTCTTCTTCTTTTCGGTTTCGACGCGGAAACGTGCGAGCTGCTGCATCCAGCGGACCTTGCCGCTGGTGCGCGCGACGCACAGCAGCTTGCCGTCGTCGGTCATCGCATAGACCCACTCACCAACGACATAGGGCGTGGAGATGCCCGCGATCGAGATTTCCCAGCTGCGCTGGCCGGTAACGAGTTCATAGCTCGCCATGCGTCCGCCCTGCCCGAGCGCAAAGACGCGGCCCCGGTCGACGACCGGATCGGCATCGACGTCGGTGAGCGTCGAGACCGACAGCGCCATCGAGGTGCGCGCCAACGCATCTTCCCACAGGTCACGGCCGTTTTCATAGCGGTACGCCTGTACCTCGCCCGACGAGAAGCCGGCGACGATCGTCCCCTGCCCCGCTGCCGGCGAAGCGGCGCCGAACACGCTGCCCGCCTCCATCGACGCGGTCGCTTGCCACTGCACCGCGCCATCGGCGGCGTTGAGCGCAAAAATCTGATTGTCCTGGCTGATCACATAGACGCCGCCAAAGGCAATCGTCGGTGCGCCGCGCAGCGGGCCCGAGGGCTTCACTTTCCAGATCACCGACCCGTCGGCGACATTCAGCGCCGCGACGTCGCCGACGCCGCTCGTCGCATAAACGACATTGCCGTCGACACCGGCACCGCCGCCGAACAGCGACGCCTTGAAATCCTTACCGGTGCTGCCGATCGCCGCGCTCCACAGCTTTGCGCCGGTATCGGCGGCAAAGGCGGTGACGACCGCGTCGGTGTCGACCACGAACAGACGGTTGTCGGCCACGACCGGCGACGCGGCGAGGCGCTGCTTGTTGGTGCCTCCGGCGACGCTGACTTCCCACAACCGGCTACGCGTCGCGGCGAGGGCGGGATGGCCCATCGACTTCGACGCATTGCCGCCCGACTGCGCCCAATTGGCGTTGACGGCGGGTTCGGGCAGCACGACCGCGATCGCCGCAGTGGCCGGATCGACCTTGACGCTGTTGTCGTTCGACAGGATCGACACGCGGTCGCCGACGGTCGGGGTTTTCGGTCCGCCGTCGCCCTTCAGCACCCCACATGCCGTGAGCGGCAGCGCCAGCAGCGCCGCATAAATTCCGTAACGCGTTTTCCGCATATTATTTGGCTTCCTCAGTCTTTTCGGCTGCCGCTGCCTTTGGCGCAGCATTGCCTTTCTGGTCCTTTTCGGCGCTTTCGTCGGCCCGGTCGGCGACCGCATCGACGCCGAGCATGCCCGCCATCTGCACCGAGCGCGACTGCAGCGACTTGGTGACGTTGGGCAATTTCGCGATGCGTCCATAAAGCGCGCCGGCCTGATCGAACTGGCCCAGCTGATAATGCGCGGTCGCAGAGAGTTCGGCGGCGCTCGCGAACCAGCTCGACGCCGGATCCTTCGCGTCGACCATCGGCTTCATCCGCGAGATCACCACTTCGGGCTTCAGCGTGTCATATTCGAACGCCGTCTGGCGGATCAGCGCGAGGTCGCGCAGCGCCTGGTCGAGCTTGGTGTCGGCGGCGACCTTCGCCATCAGTGCGGCGGCGGCCTTCAGGTCGCCGGTCTGCGCCTTGATGTTCGCTTCCTGCATCTGCGCAACGGCGCGATAGGCGGGGTCGCCTTCGGCCACGAGCTTTTCCAGTTCGGCCGTCGCAGCGCGCGGCTGGTTGGCACCGAGCTTTTCGAACGCCGCGATCAGTTCTTCGGCCTGCTCGCCACGCGCGGCATCCTGCCGGTGGCTCCAGAAGAGATAACCGCCAAACGCCAGCAATGCGGCCAGAACACCACCGATGATCCAGCGGCCATAACGCTGCATGATCGTATCGAGCCGGTCCTTGCGGACGGCCTCGTCGACTTCCTGCAACAGCGCGGCATCATTCGTCGGGCTCAGGGCCACTCAAACCTCCATATACTCGATATCGGCGCCAGGGCCCGCCGCTTCTTAGCGACGGCGCCGAAAAACGCCAAGCGTTTCACTTTGCATGATCGCCGTGCCGTCAACCGGCGTAGGTCTGATCCTCGGTCGGGAATGAACGGGACCTGACTTCGTCGGCATAGTCCTTGACCGCGCCGTTCACGACACTTGCCATGTCCTGATAGCGCTTCACGAATTTGGGGACGCGTTCGAACATGCCGAGCATATCGTCGGTGACGAGCACTTGCCCGTCGCACTGCGCCGAAGCACCGATGCCGATCGTCGGGCAATCGACCTTGTCCGTGATCTCGATCGCGATCGATTCGAGCACGCCCTCGATGACGATCGAAAAGGCGCCGGCTTGCGCAACGGCAACCGCATCTTCGACGATCGAGCGTGCTTCCTCTTCGCTCTTGCCGCGCACGCCATAGCCGCCGAGAATATTGACCGCCTGCGGGGTCAGCCCGACATGGCCCATCACCGGAATGCCGCGCTGGGTCAGGAACTCGATCGTCGGCGCGAGCACCTTGCCGCCCTCGACCTTCACGGCGGCGGCGCCGGTTTCCTTGAGCAGCCGCGCGGCATTGTCGAACGCCTGCTGCGGGCTGGCCTCATAGCTGCCGAAGGGCATGTCGACGATCACCGCGGCATGATAGCTGCCGCGCACCACCGCGGCACCGTGCAGCGCCATCATCTCCATCGTCACGCCGACGGTGTGCGGCAGGCCGTAAATCACCTGCGCAAGCGAATCGCCGACGAGCAGCATGTCGCAATGCGGGTCGAGCAGCTGCGCCATGCGGACGGTATAGGCCGTGAGCATCACAAGCGGCTCGCCGCCCTTGCGCTGGCGAATACGCGGCACCGTCAGGCGCTTCATCGGCTGCGGCGTCGGATTGGCGCGGCTTGTCGAGGTGTCGAGGGTGAGCGTTTTGGGGAGTGTGGACATGGCGCGGGGGCTTAGCGGCTAAAGCGCGGGCGCGAAAGCGACAAAGGTCGGCGATGTAATGAAATATTGACTCAATGTTAAAAATATTATACATAAGGTTCGAATCACATGACACAGAGCCTTGCGAATGTCGTTTCGGGAGAAAATTCACTGGGTCACGCTGGTGACGATGATTCTGGCCTTCGGTTGGTATTTCCTCGTTTATCCGTGGCAGATCGTGGACAGCCCTGCGGGCGTCATGACGACCGCCGGCATGCTGGTGCCCGTGACCATCGCCATCATCATCGCGATGACCATCGCAACAGCCTTGCTGGCAATCCGCAGCCCGCGCGATACCGAAGCCCGCGCGGATGAACGCGACCGCAGCTTCGATATGCGCGGCACATATTTCGGCTATTATCCGCTTGTCGTCGGCATCTGGATCAACATCTTCCTGATCTTCTGGGGGATCGGGCAGGCCGCGCAGCTCAACCTGATGATCGCCACGCTGGTCGTGGCGGAGGCGGTACGGATCGGGACGCAGCTTTATCTTTATCGCCGGGGCTGTTGAGCCATGTCGCCCGCGATCCTCGAATCCGCCCGGCAACTTGCCGACCCCGACACCGGAGACTCGTCGATGAACTTCCGCGAAAAGACCGCATGGCTGAACGTCATCGCGATGGTCGCCGTCTACACCCTCTATTTCGGGCTTCTTCTCTCCGGACATCCCGCCGGGCGCGAGGTGTTTCCGATGCTGTGGCTCTTCGGATCGATCGCCGTGGCGCACGCCACCACCGTCATCGTCGGCACCGTCATCCTGTCGGCGCAGGCGCCGAAATCGGAGCGCGTGCGTGCCGACGAGCGCGACCGCGCGATCCGCCGGCGCGGGGCGACCGCCGGCTATTATGTGCTGCTGGTGGGAATGATGGTCGTCGGCGTCTACATGCCCTTTGTCGAAGGCGGAGTGCGGCTGGCGAATTGCGGCCTGTTCGCGATCGTCGCTGCCGAACTGGTGAACAGCGTCGTGGTGCTCCTCAGCTACCGAAGGGGCTGGCATGGCTAAGCCCCCTTTCACCAACGACATCCGCACCCTGCGCTTTCTTGCCGGCGAAATGACGCAGGGCGATCTCGGCGACCGTGTCGGCGTCACGCGCCAGACGATCGCGGCGATCGAGCAGGGCAAATATTCCCCATCGCTGGAGGTCGCATTCCGGATCGCCCACGTCTTCGGCAAGCCGCTCGAGACTGTGTTCCAGTGGGATAAAACGGGCGATTGAGACAGCGCGGCCGCGCGGGCCCGGGCCGATGCCCCTCCCCGGTGGTGTCGGCCCGGGTCTTAGGTTGCGCCGAGTGCTTCAAGCTGCCCGTCGTCGAGACGGAGGTCGAGACTGCCCATCAACTCGTCGAGTTGCGCGGTCGATGTCGCGCTGGCGATCGGCGCGGTGACCCCGGGCTGTGCGGCGACCCATGCGAGGGCGATCTGCGACAGGGTGGCGCCCGTCTCGGCGGCGATGCGGTCCATCGCCGCCAGCACCGCCGGTCCCTTCCCTTCGAGATAGGGTTTGACGCGCGCACCGCGCGGGCTTTTCCCTAGATCGTCGGCACCGCGATATTTGCCCGACAGATAGCCCGAGGCGAGGCTGAAATAGGTGACGACCCCCAGCCCTTCGTCGATGCACAATTTTTGCAATGCGCCTTCATATTGCGCGCGATCGAGCAGGTTGAGTTCGGGCTGCATCGCGGTGAAGCGCGGCAGGCCATTTTCGTCCGCCACGCGCAGCGCCTCGGCGAGGCGTTCTGCCGAATAGTTCGACGCGCCGATCGCCCGCACGATGCCCGCATCGACCAGTTCGGCAAAGGCGCCGAGCGCCTCGTCCAGTGGCACGTCGGGATCGTCCTTGTGCGCGAAATACAGGTCGATCGTGTCGACGCCCAGGCGATCGAGCGACCCCTGCACCGCCTCGCGGATGCGATCGGGTTTCAGGCCGCCGGGCATCATGCCGACCTTGGTCGCGATCAATACATTGTCCCGCGCGCCGCTATGCTTCAGCCAGGCGCCCATCATGCTCTCGGATTCGCCGCCCTTATGGCCCGGAACCCACGCCGAATAGACGTCGGCGGTATCGATCATCCCGCCGCCAAGCTCGACGAAGCGGTCGAGGACGGCAAAGCTGGCATCGCGCCCGGCCGTCATGCCGAAGACATTGCCGCCCAGCACGAACGGCCGGATCGACAGGCCGCTCTGGCCCAATGGCTTTTCGCTCATTCTCCGCTTCCCTTCACCGTGGCAACCGCCTCGCGCGGATTGTCGCTGAACAGGCCATCGATTCCGGTCGCAAGATAGGCAGCGATCTCGCCCGCAAGGTCGCCATGCCCTGCGGGATTGACCCCGCCCTTGTCGCCGAGCGGCAGGAAGTAATTTTCGCGGCGGAACGTCCACGGGTGGACTTTCAGTTTCGCCGCATGCGCATCGCGCACGAGATCGGTCGGATTTCCGAGCCGGCCGAGCGCTCCGCGCGGAATGACCAGAGCCTTTGCAGGACCGATACCGTCGGCATAGCCCGCGATCATTTTCAGCCCCGCCGGTGACGTCATGGCGGCATAGCTGGTACCCGGCCGATCGGCGGGACCACCTTCGGCATCCATCAACTGGATCAGCGGCAACTCGCTCCTGGCGCGCAGGTCCATCAGATTGCCGACCTCGAAACTCTGGATGAACACGGGCGCGGTCCGGCCGCGATAGCCGAAACGATCGAGCATCGCGAGCAACGGCGCCTCGTGCGGCAGGCCGATCGCCACGAAATAACTCGGGTGCTTGGTTTCGGGATAGACGCCGACGGGTTTATCTCGTCCCTTGTTCACCTCGGCGAGCAGGGTCAGGATCTCCTCGAACGTCGGGATTTCGAACTGGCCGTCATATTCGGTGCTGCGCAGTTTCGGCAGCCGCTCGCGCGCGCGCAGCGTCTTGAGTTCGGCCAGCGTGAAATCTTCGGTGAACCAGCCCATGACCTGCTGTCCGTCGATCGTCTTCGTCGCCTTGCGGCCCGCGAATTCGGGATGCGCAGCGACGTCGGTGGTTTCCGAAATCTCGTTCTCGTGCCGGGCGACGAGCACGCCGTCCTTGGTCAGCACCAGGTCGGGCTCGATATAGTCGGCACCGAGATCGATCGCGAGCCGGTAGCTCGCCAGCGTGTGTTCGGGGCGTTCGCCCGACGCCCCGCGGTGCGCGATTACAATCGGCGGCTGGCCGTCGAGGGTCGGCTGCGCGGTCACGACGTCAGCCGAGCAGCCCGAGGAGAACAACACGGCCAGCAAGGCCAAAAACGACCGGGTCATGCTGCAAAACGTGCCTTCCATTCGTCGGCCGAGAAACCGACGCTGACATCACCCGCCGTTTCGACAACCGGTCGGCGGATCATCGCGGGCTGATCGAGCATCAAAGCCTTTGCGGATGCGGCGTCGAGGCCGTCCTTTTGCGCGTCAGGCAGTTTGCGGAAGGTCGTACCGGCCTTGTTGAGCAATTTTTCCCAACCGAGCGCGTCGATCCAGCCCTGCAGCCGCGCCGCGTCGAGCCCATCCTTGCGCACATCGTGAAAGCGATAGGCCACGCCTTGCTCGTCGAGCCAGCGCCGCGCCTTTTTCACCGTGTCGCAGTTCGAAATACCATAGAGAATCATAGTCATGGACAGAGGCCTAGCAGGGGCGGGTTGCAGTTTCGAGGCTGAGAAGGGGCGAACTCAGGAAATCGACGGCCGGTCGGCGATACGCGTGTTCGCGCTCGCCAGCTTGCCACGCAGCGCGCGCGCAAAGCCTTCGTGCAGCGACCCCGCAATGCCCGGATTCGCCGCCAGATAAGCGCGCAGCGCCGCGGCCGGCACGAACCACATGCGGGCGTTGGTGCTCAGGAGCACCGTTCCCGTCGCATGCGATCCGTCGAGCACGGTCGCTTCGCCGATCAATGCGCCGTCCGAGAGTTTCCCAATCTCGACCCCGTCACGCAGGATAGCCGCCTTGCCCTCCGCCAGATAGAAGAGGCTGGGCGCCGCCTGACTCTCGCGGATCAGCACCTCGCCGCGCTTTGCCGATATCCAGTTTCCCTGATCGATCAGGTCGCGCGCGACCGCCGCGCCGAGCCCCGGAAAATGCTGGCGGCGCAATTCTTCTTCCTCGGCCGTGAAGCGGACATTCGCTCCCCCGAACCACAGCCGGGCCAATATGCCGAGGTTGATCGCGAGGATGGCGAGTACCAGCAGGCCGTAACCGACGTCGGGGCCCCGGAACAGGGTCAGCGGCAGCGCCACCAGAGCGGCTGCGGCAAGGCCAAGGCGCGCATATTCGATTCGCACGACAAGGCTTGTCGCGAGCAACAAGAGCAGAACCCCATATACGAACCACGCGGATTCGAAATTCGCCATAGCTAGTTGCTCGCATCCCGACCCGTCTTCGGGTCACCGGGTGTATGACGTTGCCGATCGCAAAAAGCCTTGGACGCAGATCGCTCCGCATCCAAAGCGCGTAACAAACTAACCGTTTTTGCCATCCAAGAAAAGCATAGGTGCGCAAATGTCACGATAATGCTAATTTTCAGCGCTGTTCGTGCCGGAAACATTGCTTCTGCGCGACATAGGCGCCATGTGGCGCTCGATTCGAACGCGAAAAGACAGGCATATGACGAAAAACTGGCAACCGCATAGCTGGCGCTCGCACGAGGCCCGCCAGCTTCCCACCTATCGCGACGCCGATGCGCTGGCCGCTGCCGAGCGCGAGCTCAGCAATTATCCGCCGCTGGTATTTGCCGGCGAAGCACGCGACCTGACCGCTGAACTCGGCAAGGTTGCCGAAGGCAAGGCGTTCCTGCTGCAGGGCGGCGATTGCGCCGAAAGCTTTGCCGAGTTTCATCCGAACAATATCCGCGACACCTTCCGCGTGTTGCTCCAAATGGCGGTCGTGCTGACCTTTGCGTCGAAAATGCCCGTGGTGAAGCTCGGCCGTATGGCAGGCCAGTTCGCCAAGCCGCGTTCGGCCGACATGGAAGATGTGAACGGCGTCGAATTGCCGAGCTATCGCGGCGACATCATCAACGACATCGCGTTCGAGGAAGCGGGCCGCGAGCCCGATCCGCAGCGCATGGTCAAGGCGTATAACCAGTCGGCGGCGACGCTGAACCTGCTGCGCGCCTTTGCGAACGGCGGCTATGCGAACCTGCAGCAGGTCAACGCCTGGACGCACGACTTCATGGACCGCAGCCCGTGGGCCAAGAAGTATCAGGAAACCGCCGCGCGCATTTCCGAAGCATTGGCTTTCATGGAAGCATGCGGCGTGACCCCCGAAACGGTCCCGCAGATCAAGGGCACCAGCTTCTACACCAGCCACGAGGCGCTGCTGCTCCCCTATGAGCAGGCGCTGACGCGGCAGGACAGCCTGACCGGCCTCTGGTACGACACCTCGGGCCATATGCTGTGGGTCGGCGATCGCACCCGCTTCGAGGGGTCGGCGCACATCGAATATCTGCGCGGCATCGGCAATCCGGTCGGCATGAAGTGCGGCCCGAGCCTCGAGCCCGACGTGCTGCTGCGCCTGCTCGATACACTCAACCCGAACCATGTCGCGGGGCGCATGACGCTGATCACGCGTTACGGCCACGACAAGATCGAGGCGCATCTGCCCAAGCTGGTGCGCGCGGTGAAGGAATCGGGCCATCCCGTCGTCTGGTCGTGCGACCCGATGCACGGCAACGTCATCAAGACACCGAATGGCTACAAGACGCGCCCGTTCGAGCGCATCCTTGCCGAAGTGCGCGGCTTCTTCGCTGTACACCGTGCCGAGGGTACGCATGGCGGCGGCATCCATATCGAGATGACGGGCCAGAATGTCACCGAATGCACCGGCGGTGCGATGGACGTGACCCAGATGGATCTCGCCGACCGCTACCACACGCATTGCGACCCGCGCCTGAACGCGGGGCAGAGCCTCGAACTCGCCTTCCTGCTGGCCGAAATGCTCAATCAGGAAATGGCCGACCGCGCCAAGCAGGCGGCGTAATTCGCGTTTCGGCCTAGCCGAAACGAGGCGGCACCGGCCCGCTCCCCCACCCGGCCTCCCATTCCAGTGTATTCTGTGGGAGGCCGGGTGGGGGAGCGGGCCGGTGCCGTTTTCGCGCTAGCGGAAAATCACTACTTACCCGGCCACCGCGTCGTGTCGGCGAACGCCCGCCCCAACGCGACATGCAGGTCGGCGTCCTCTGCGGCGCCCCCAAGCGGAATCTTGTCGGAGAAATTGTCGGCCGCGCTGTGATAGTCGCTGCCGAGGAAGGCTTCGAGCAAAGCCATGTCCGAAAAGCTGCCGCCGACCATCAGCGAGGTCACGCCCTTGGCGCCGAGCGCCCAGCCGTCCTGCCGCTGGATGAAGGCGTCGGCCTCGCCATCCTCGTCGAGCTTGCGGCCAAGCTTCGTCGCCGCCTCGCGCACCACCGCGTCATAGGCGGGCTTGCCGCGACCGATCGTCGCAACCGGCGTGCCGCGCGGCGAGATCGCGACCGTATCGACATTGAGCGCGACGGTGATGTCCGACAGCGGCACCACCGGATGATCGGCGAAATAATGAGCGCCGAGCAGGCCTTTCTCTTCCGCCGTCGTCGCCATGAAATAGATGTCGCGGTCGGGACGCGCGCCCGATCCGAGCCGCTTTGCAACCTCGATCAGCACCGCGATCCCGCTCGCATTGTCGACAGCGCCATTGCAGATGCGATCGGCGGCGCCTTCGGGCTCGCAGATGCCGAGATGATCCCAATGGCCGAGGAACAGCACCGCCTTGCCATCGGGCTTGGCGCCGGGAAGCTTCGCGATGACATTGTTGCTGGCGAACGGACGCGTGGTCGATTTTGCCGCGAGGTCGGCAGTCACCGGCAGGGCCACGCCCTTGTAGTCCGCAGATTTCGCGGCCTCGCTCAGCGCGCCGCTATCCTGCCCCGCCCTTTTGAGCAGCGCGTCGGCCGCCTCCATCGACAGGAAACCAGTGACCGGCGCGCCCGGCTTGGCGCTCGCGAGCCGCACCGATTTCACACCGGCGCTTTCACGCAGCGCCGTCCATGGCACGGCATCGCTCGAGATGACGAGAACGGCAGACGCACCCGCATCGGCGAGCATCTGGCGCCGTTCGCGATAACGCGGCAGCTTGTCGCCAAAAGGCGCATTCTCGAACAGCATGATCGCAAGCTTGCCCTTGACGTCGGCATTGACCTTGCCCGCACCATCGAGGCCATAGCCGACGAAAACGGCCGGAAGGTCGACGAACGAGGCCGACGCATCGCGGCTGCTGAGGATGATCCCGTCGTCCGCCAGCGCGAAATCGCGACCATTGACCTTGAATTTCGCCGTGCCGCCTAGCGCCTGCGTTTCGACGAAGGGCACCGGCTGCAACCAGGGCGTCGCGCTCCCCGGGACGGCTTCGAGCCCCGCCTTCGCCCATTCACCGACGATATAGGCGATCGTGCGATCCTCGCCCTCGGTCCCCGGCGCACGCCCCTCGAACGCGTCGCTCGCCAATATCCTGATATGGTCGGCAAGCTGCGCCTCGGTAACCGGGGCGTCGCTCTTCGCGGGCGCGGCCGAAACGGGGGGAGCGAAAGCGACAAGGGCGATGGCCGCAACGGCGGCGTGGAAACGGGCAGTTTTCATGGCCCGCCGCATGGCATTTCTCCCGAAGCCCGACAAGGCGGTTCGTCGAAAGACGAACGACAGCCTCAGCCGCGCCCCGCGCGCTCCAGCAACGCCTTTGCGGCCGCGACATGCATATCCTCGATCATCCGGCCATCATGGCGCTGCGCCCCACCCGTCGCGGCCGCGACCAGTGCTTCGGCCGCCGCGATCTCGCGTTCGGAGGGCGCAAAAGCCACGTTGCAGGGATCGACCTGTGACGGATGGATCAGCGTCTTGCCGTCGAAACCGAGCCGCCGCCCCTCGGCCGCCTCGGCCGCAAAACCCGCGGCATCGTCGATCGCATTATAGACGCCGTCGAAACACCATATCCCGCCGGCACGCGCCGCCAGCACGATCGCCTGGATCGCGTGGCTCATCGCGCCGCGGTCCATTCCGTCGGGCAGCCTCAGCTCGTGCGCAAGGTCGTTGAGCCCCGCGATCAATCCGGTCACGGCCGGGTCGACCGCAATATCGCGCGCGGCATAGATCGCCGCCGGCGTCTCGATCATCGCAAAGACCGGCAAGCCCATGCCGCGAAGCGGATCGAGATCGGAGGGCGCATCGACCTTGGGCAGCACGACCGCGTCGAGCGCGAGGCCATAGAGCGCCGCGATATCGGCCTCCTGCTCATACGCCCCCGTGGCGTTGACGCGCACCGCGACCCGCTTGCCCGGATATCCGGCTTCGACCGCCCGGCGCATCGCCTCGCGCGCCTCGATCTTGCGGTCCGCAGGCACCGCATCCTCCAGGTCGATGATCAGCATATCGGCGGCAAGCCCACTGGCCTTTTCGAGCGCGCGCGCGTTCGAACCGGGGACATAGAGCAGCGAGCGCGGCGGATGGTCCGCGGAGTAGTCACTTGGGGTCATGCGCTTTTCTGTGGCGCAACCCTGCCATTGCCGCAATAAGGAAGCGGGTTTGCAAAGGCCGATTTTGCAGAGGGGATGATCGATGGAATTCGCACTTGCACTGGTGGTTCTGGCGCTGGTGTTCCTGCTATGGGCGCTGACGCCCGTCCGGCAAGGCTATGCCTATACGATCGAACGTTTCGGTCGCTTTACGCACACCGCGCAGCCGGGGCTCAATTTCATCATGCCGATCTTCGACCGTGTCGGTCGCAAGGTGAACATGATGGAACAGGTGCTCGACATTCCGGGTCAGGAAATCATCACCAAGGACAATGCGATGGTCGCCGTCGACGGCGTCGTCTTTTTCCAGGTGCTCGACGCCGCAAAGGCCGCTTATGAAGTCAGCGACCTCTATCTCGCGATCATGAACCTGACGACGACGAACCTGCGCACCGTGATGGGATCGATGGATCTCGACGAGACGCTGTCGAAGCGTGACGAGATCAACACCCGCCTGCTGCACGTCGTCGACGATGCGACGACGCCGTGGGGCGTCAAGATCACCCGCGTCGAGATCAAGGACATCCGCCCGCCCGCCGACATTTCGAACGCGATGGCGCGCCAGATGAAGGCCGAGCGCGAAAAGCGCGCCAACATCCTCGAGGCCGAGGGCATGCGCGCATCGGAAATCCTGCGCGCCGAGGGTGAGAAGCAGGGCCAGATCCTCCAGGCCGAAGGGCGCCGCGAAGCCGCCTTCCGCGACGCCGAGGCGCGCGAGCGCGAGGCCGAGGCCGAAGCCAAGGCGACGCAGATGGTGTCGGACGCGATCGCCGGCGGCAATGCGCAGGCGATCAATTACTTCATCGCGCAGAAATATGTCGAAGCGGTCAGCCAGTTCGCGACCAGCCCGAATGCCAAGACGATCCTGTTCCCCGTCGAGGCGACGCAGCTCATCGGCACGCTCGGCGGCATCGGCGAACTTGCCAAGGACGCGCTGGAACGGAAGACGGGAGGCTGACATGCCCGAATGGCTGACGAACATGGAACCCCATTGGGCGTGGCTGTCGCTCGGCGTGCTGCTCGCCGCTGCCGAGATCGTCGCACCGGGCTTTTTCCTGATCTGGCTGGGCGCGGCCGCGATCGCCACGGGCGCGATCGCCTGGGTCGTCCCGCTCAGCATCCCGGTGCAGCTCGGGGTCTTCGCCATCCTGTCGTTCATCGCGCTCTACGGCGCGCGCCGCTGGCTGAAAGCGAACCCGATCACCACCACCGACCCGCACCTCAACCAGCGCGGCGGCCGTCTGATCGGTGAAGTGCTGACGGTGACCAAGGCGATCGAGGATGGCCGCGGGCGCGCGAAGGTTGGTGACGGCGAATGGCCGGTGCGCGGGCCGGACGTCGCCGAAGGCAGCAAGGTCCGCGTCGTCAGCGCCGACGGCAGCGTGCTGGTGGTCGAGCCGGCCTAACCGCCCTTTGGTCGCGAATAGATCGCGACCACATGACCCAATGCGTCGCTCTCACCGATGCGGCGAAAGCCGAGCTTCGCCGACACGCGCTCCGACGCATCATTGCCGGGGTCGATGATGCAGCGCACTTCAGTGGCATCGAGGTTCGCATCGGCCCAGCCCAGCGCGGCGCACATCGCCTCGGTCGCATAACCGGCACCCCAATGGTCGGCGTCGAACGCCCAGCCCGCCTCCGGAACCCCCTCGAGCTCTGGGATACCGCGGCCGAAATAGCTGAGCCCGCCCATGCCGACCAGCGCGTCGCTGTCCTTGTCGGCAAACACCCAATAGCCAAAGCCCATCACCGGCCACAGCCCCGCCGAGCCCAGAAACTTGCCCCAGCTTACGTCGGGCGCGCGCGGTTCGCCGCCGATGAAGCGCGTGACGCGTTCGTCGGCCCACATGGCGACATGCACGTCCTTGTCGGACAGGCGGCCCGGACGCAGGCGCAGACGGTCGGTTTCGATGACGGGGGGCGATGTGAACATCGTCCCGATGTGCCGAACCGGCGCGGGCCGGTCAATCCGGGTTCAGATAATGGTCGAACAGGTCGTGCAGCACCGCCTTGCCATCGACCTGTTGCTTGGCGCGCATCACGCCGAGCGTATCGACGCGCGTCAGCACGTCCACATGGCGCAGCACGGCATGATATTGCGGGCGGTCGTTGAAATCGTGGAACAGGAAGATGCAGTCGGGCTTGCAGTGGATGATCGCCTGCAACAGGCAGGCAACGCGAAAACGCCCGTCGATCAGCACCGCGTCGGGGCTTCCCTCCATGACGCGCCAGATATGCGTGTGATAGCGCGGCCAGTCGCGCAAGCGGCTTTCATCGACCGGATAGCCCCATTCGCCCACGGGGCCGATGTCGATATGAACGGGGGTGAATTCGACCGCCTCACGCGACACCTCGGCATGCACGCGGGTCAGCCAGGCCGGATCGCTGTCGACACTGACGATGCGCCGGACCTGCCGCGCCGCCACCACGGTACTGCCGCCGCACCCGAACTCGAGCAACGAAGACAGCCCCGCGAGCTGCAGTTCGAACTGCGTGACCTCGGCAGCGGTCATATGTGGTTGCATGGTCCCCTCCACCGTTGAAGGGATATGGGACGCGGACCGCGGCGTCCAGTCTGACAGTCATGGCAAAAGCGAAGTCTGTTTTGGGGTGGGAAGCAGACATGATTCACCCCGTTTTAAAGGCTCATTTTCTTTTGAGGTCGCCGATGCCCGACGGCAAAGTGCTGGTGAATGGATTGCTCGGATCGGTCCTATAGCGTTCAAGATCGTCGAGCCAATTGATGCGTTTTTCGATTTCATCGGTTACGGGCGCATCGGTCCTTTGGATCGTGACTTCCTTCAAAGCCACGCCATCTCCGAACGCCGATGCAAGGTCATTTGCATCAAGGCGCGTAAGGCTCATGGGGTCTCGTAGATCTTTAAATGTGACGAGTGCTGGAAGAGGGTTATCTAGTTTGGGTCGCCGAGTGACAGGCTTTACTGGCCAAAGCTTTATGATGGCATCGGTGGAATTGGGGGCCAGTTCGTCGAAAAGAAATGAAACATCCCGTCCTCCAAATTCATATTGTCCGTCCGCACCACTAACTAACGCAAAGAGTATTTTGTCCGGAGAGATCTCAACGACAACGGCCTCGCCGCGGACGCCAAAGCCAGTTCTATGTTCCCCAAGCATCGGTATTGGCGGCGGCGTGCGGATGCTAATTTCTCGCACGGCGTAACCGGTCTTCACGCCATCCGGCGTGTTCACCTCGACCGTCATCTTGTAACGATAGCGCTCCTCGCCAAGCAGTCCGTAACCGTATCCGGCAAGCACGAGTAAGGTGCCAGCAACCAGCAATCCCACCATCATTAAACAACCGCGCACGATATATCCCCTTTGTTTTCATCGATACGGTGGGAGACGCTTAAAATAGCCTAACGAGTTGAGTGGCTCACTTTTGTCCTGCAGCGTTGACGCCCCCGACAAGCTCACCAATTAGCGATCTCGTTGAGCCCGCTTCTGGCGGCGGCGCGAGGCTCGACAAATGTCCACTTTCGGTCGTGAGTGATCATTGCACGCCGTTGGCGAGTGATCGACCGAAATGGGGTGGGGAGCTGCCATCCCCACCTTCGTAATCCCGGGCTTGACCCGGGACCCGCCTTCCTCCCGCATGACGTCGAAAAGACAAGGCCGGCCCCGGGTCAAGCCCGGGGTGACGGGGAAGGTAACAGGCCGCTTCCGATCGTTAGCCGCCACCCACCTCAATCCCCCGTCCCCGACCGACGCCCCCACATGGCGTGGCCGCCGCCTAAATGATATGGCAGCGCGATGTTAACGCCGCTCTGGCCGCAGCGCCTGCTCGCCCTTCCCTTTCTGATCCTCGGCGGCTGGTGTCTCTTCGCACCGCATATGGTCGAACGGCTTTCGATCGCCCCCGACTATCGGCACCTCAGCACGACGAGCGCGCTGCTGATCGGCTGTTTCGGCGCACAGGCAGTGCTCGGCGGACTGTTCATCGCGTTCAGCCGCTGGACGCGCGGCACCTTCGCGATTTACGCCGCCGCGTTGCTGCCCTTCTTCTGGTTCAACTATTATTTCGTCTTCGTCGTGCCGGTGATGACGCGCTGGATGGCGCTCGACCTTGTCTCGAACCTCGTCATGCTCGGACTGTGCCTGTGGGGCTATCGCGTCGCCCCGCGAACGCTCGTGCCGGCCGGAAACTAAGGCCCCCGCAAAGGCGCAATCCCGGGAGGGGAGAGAGAGACCGTCCCGGATCGCGCCTTCGCGGGGGTTCAGGCTGCCGCCGCAGCCAGCTCGGGTTTCGACGAATGTGCCGGCATGATCGCGTCGGCATAATCGCTTTCATATTTTCCGATCAGCGCCCGGTCGTCATGGTTCCACGGGTGAAAGCCCGGCATGAAATAAGAAAGCCAAGGGAAGAAGCTCTTGCGCAGCACGCCGGGCGTGCCGAGCAGATACCACCAGATACGCGCCGTAACGCGCCAGCCGGTCAGGCCGTCCTGCTTGAGCAGCGCCTTCATCCCCTTCACCCGCTTCGGCCAGAAACGCGTGGTGACCAGGATCATCATCAGAGACTTGGCGCGCCAGCGCCGGAAGCGGCTCCAGTCCTTCGTCGCGTGGAGCCAGGTGTCATAAGCGACGCCCTTATGCTCGATTTCCTCGATCGCATGCCATTTCCACAGGGCGGCCCATTCGGGTTCGGCCCCGGCGTACATGCTGTCCTCGCGCAGCATCACCGCCGCCATCATCGCGGTGTAATGCTCGAGCGCGATCGTCGCCATCAGGTTGACGATCTGCGGCCGCGTCTTGATGAGGTCGAGAACCTGGTTCACATCGGCTTCGAGCTCGCTGAGGTCGTACCCCGCCTCCGCAGCCTTCTTGTTGAACACCACATGCTCGCGGCTGTGGATCACTTCCTGCTGCGTGAAGGCGCGGATTTCGCGCGCCAGCTTGTCGGGAACGCCCTCGCGATGCGCCTTCACCGCCTCGATGAACATCGCCTCGCCGCGCGGGAAAGTCACCGACAGCGCGGTATGAAAAGCCGAGGCGATCGGATCGCCATTGAGCCACCAGCGCCCCTGCCGGTCGTCGCGGCCAAAGCGCATGTCGCGCGGGGTGATCGAAAGGTCGGCGGGCGTGGGCAACCGGGAAAGACTGGACATATGGCGCATACCGTCGAAAAGGAGAGATGGGCCAGCAATAGGGTTTACTTACACATATGTCAATAGTGAAGAAGCGTTTGAGTCCCGAGGAAAGCCGTTCGGCCGCGCTCGAGGCCGCGCGCCAGATTCTTGTCGAAACGGGACCGGCGGCGGTGACACTCAAAGCCGTGGCGGCGCGGATCGACCGCACCCACGCGAACCTGCTCCACCATTTCGGCAGCGCCGCGGGGCTGCAAAAGGCCCTCGCAGCTTATCAGGCCGAAACGGTGTGCGCGACGATCGGCCAGAAAATGGCCGAATCGACGCCCGGCGAACGCAATGTGCGCGAGATCGTCGACCTCGCCTTCGATGCCTTCAACGAGGGCGGCGCGGGCGCGCTTGCGACATGGATGGCGGCAACGGGCAACGACGATGCGCTCGACCCGATCGTCGATGCAATCCACCGGCTGATCGACGGCATGGCGCCCGACGCGCATGAAAAACGGCTGATGCACGAGGATACGCTCGCGCTCGTCCTGATGGCACTCGGCGACGCCCAGCTCGGCGGACCGATGGCCGAGGCGCTCGACCTGCCACGCGACACGTCGCGCGTTCTGGCGACCGAACTCATCACGGGGCGGATCGCCAAATTCTGGGCCGAGCATGGCGGCAAGCCGCAGGACTAAGCCGCTGGCAATTTTGTTGCGCGCACGCTAAAGGGCCGCATTCCCCATCCCCGTTCGCATCGAGCGAAGTCGAGATGCTCCTCGGCTTGGCGCCATGCTGCGGGGTGTCTCGACTTCGCTCGACACGAACGGGGGAAAGCGTCTAGTTTTCTGTTTCCGCGCCCGAAGGCCCCACCATGCATTTCCTCGACCAAGCCAAGATCTTCATCAAGTCCGGCGACGGCGGCCCCGGTGCCGTGTCGTTCCGGCGCGAGAAATATGTCGAATATGGCGGCCCCGACGGCGGCAACGGCGGCAAGGGCGGCGATATCGTCTTCGAAGCCGTCGCCGGCCTCAACACGCTGATCGACTTTCGTTACACCCAGCATTTCAAGGCGAAGCGCGGCACGCCCGGCGCGGGCCGCGACCGCACCGGCGCGGGCGGCCCCGACCTCGTCATTCAAGTGCCGATCGGCACCCAGATCCTCGACGACGACGAGGATCGCAGCCTGCTCGCCGACCTCACCAAGGAGGGCGAACGCGTCCATTTCCTGCGCGGCGGCGACGGCGGCCGCGGCAACGCCAGCTACAAGACCTCGACCAACCGCGCCCCGCGTCAGCATGGCCCGGGCTGGCCGGGCGAGGAATTGTGGGTGTGGCTGCGCCTCAAGCTGCTCGCCGACGCCGGCCTTGTCGGGCTGCCCAATGCCGGCAAGTCGACCTTTATCAACGCGGTGACCAACGCGCAGGCCAAGGTCGGCGCCTATGCCTTCACGACGCTCCGTCCCCAGCTCGGGGTCGTCAGCCACAAGGGGCATGAATTCGTCGTCGCCGACATTCCCGGCCTGATCGCCGGCGCGGCGGAAGGCGCCGGCGTCGGCGACCGCTTCCTCGGCCATATCGAACGCTGCCGCGTGCTGCTGCACCTCGTCGATGCGAATGACGAAGATGTCGCGACCAGCTATCGCATCGTGCGCGACGAGCTCGAAGCCTATGGCGCCGACTTGGTCGACAAGCCGGTGATCGTCGCGCTCAACAAGACCGACACGCTCGACGACGAGCTGATCGCCGCGCTGTCGGCCGAACTCGAGGCCGAAAGCGGACGCCCGGTGATGGCACTGTCGGGCGCAAGCGGCGCGGGCGTGCCCGCCCTGCTCGACAAGCTGCTCGAGGCGATCGGCCATCCCGAACCGGGCGAGGACGAAAGCGAAGAAGACTCCGGCTGGTCGCCGCTGTAGGAACGAAACCCTACCGCTGGGAATTTCATGCGGAACAACAAGGATTTCGCATGACCGATCGCAACAGGCTTTCCGCGCTTCTCCTCGTCTCGTTGGTAGCGCTGGCCGCGCCAGCGCACGCACAGGAAGGTGATGGGGGCGGAGAAAAGCGCACGCGCATCATTCTCGGCCCGCAGATCTCGCCCACCTGGCCCGGCGCCGACAAGTTCAGCGTCGGCCCCTATGTCGACGTTTCGCGCACCCGCGAAAGCCAGTTCGAATATGAAGCGCCCGACGAGAGCTTCGGGTCGCCGCTCCTTCACTCGGGCAATTTCGCCTTTGGTCCGGCCTTCGGTTTCATCGGCAAGCGCAAGGCGTCCGATATCGGCGCCGATCTGCCCAAGGTCGGCCTGTCGATCGAGGC
This sequence comes from Sphingopyxis sp. YR583, assembly GCF_900108295.1. Taxonomy (NCBI): domain Bacteria; kingdom Pseudomonadati; phylum Pseudomonadota; class Alphaproteobacteria; order Sphingomonadales; family Sphingopyxidaceae; genus Sphingopyxis; species Sphingopyxis sp. YR583. The sequence goes on from NZ_FNWK01000001.1 coordinate 937,591, forward strand.
CGGCGCGTTCGGACAGGTCAATCTGACCCCCGAACTCCGCGTCCGTCTCGAGGGACGCAAGGGGCTGAGCGGTCACAAGGGCTGGACCGGCGAAATCAGCGCCGACTATGTCGCGCGGCAGGGCGACGACTGGCTCTTCTCGATCGGCCCGCGCGTGACGCTCGGCGACAGCAAATATACGCGCGCCTATTTCGGCGTGACTCCGGCCGCCGCGACCACCTCGGGGCTTCCGGCCTATCGCCCGGACGGCGGCATCCAGTCGGTCGGCGTGACCGCGGGCTACCACCGCATGCTCGGAAAAAATTGGGGTATTGCCGTCTATGGCCGTTACGACCGGCTCGTCGGCGATGCGGCGGACTCGCCCGTAACCCGCGAACTCGGCTCGCGCAGCCAACCGTCGGGGGGGATCGCGCTCAGCTATACCTTTGGCGGCAACCGCTAAGCCGGTTTGCCGGGGTGGGCGCCGCCCACCCCGTGCATCTTACAGACCGTCGAGGCCCTTGCTCACCAGAATATTGACCGCAACGCGGCGATTCTGGGCCTTGCCTTCGGGCGTGCTGTTATCGGCCGCCGGGTCGGCTTCGGCCATCCCGGTGGGGGTCAGCATGCGATAGGGCTTCCAGCCACAGGCCTGCTGCAGATGGTTGACGACGCGGCTCGCGCGCTTTTCGCTGAGTTCCTGATTGAACTCCTGGCTTCCCGTCGAATCGGTGTAGCCGACGACGAGCAGCAGCGCGTTGTCCATCCCGTCGGCCTGGCTTGCCGCAGAGCAGAGATCGGCCTTCGCCTGTTCGGTCAGCACGGCCTTGCCGGTGTCGAAGTTCACGTTGGTCGTGCCCTTGACATTATACTGGTCGATATCGCCCACGCGGCTGCGCAGCGCGTCGGTTGCGGCCGTCTGCTCGGCAAAGCGCTGGTCGGTGCCGGTGCGGATCATCGACGCGGTGCGAAGATCCTTGTTCTTCAGCGAAACCTGGCTCGCCGCGAGGCCGCCGCTCCACTGGAGCGTCTCGACGGTGACGGGCAGGCCGTTCAGCAGCGAATCCGCCGCCAGCTTGTTGCTGGCGAGGCCGAGGAAGCCGCCGCTGCCCTTGACGCGGGTTTCGGGGATGATCGACAGGATCGTGTTGTTGCCGTCGGCGGTCGTCACCTGAATCCGGCCTTCGCTGCGCGCCGAGATGATGCCTTCGACCTTGGGGCCCTTGGTCATTTCAGACGCGGGCGGAATCTGGGCGGTTACGGTCGCCATGACGTCGCTGCCCGATGCATCTTGGGCCTCTTGCGACTGCGCCGCTACCCCTATCGTGGCGGTTCCCGCCAGCATCGCCAGCGTCAGCAAAATTCTCGGACTCTTGGAAACGGCGCCCATATACTTCTCCTTCAAACTGCCGCCCGCGCAGGTGGGCCCGCGTATTCGCGTGGTCCGTTCTGGGACAAGATTACTCGCGGCAGGGGCGAAAGTTGCGCAGGCCATCGGGCGCACGGCACGGACGGCCGATAAAGCCGTGTCTGAAAAGCGTAATTTTTTTGGCCCGAAAATTTACGCAGGGAGAAATTCCGCGACATTTCGGAACGGCCGTCGCCCCTTCCGGCGCGGCGACGGCTCCCTCTCGTCGATCGATCTCCTGCTTGCGGAACCGATAATTACAATATATTGCGCAATATATTGTATAATTCGCATCGCAGGCAGGAAAACGAATGAATATTCGACATTGGGCACTAATCCTCGCCGCGACGGCATCCTCGTTGGTAAGCACCGCCGCAGCCCAGGACGCGCCGTTCACGGCCGCCGACAAGCGTGCCGTCGTCGAACAGCTCGGGCAAACGCTCGAGGCGAATTATGTCTTTCCCGAAAAGGCCAAGACCATCGCCGCGACGCTGCGCCGCCACCTCGATGCCGGCGATTATGACGCCGCGCCCGACCGGCGCGCGCTCGCGAGCAAGCTGACCGACGATCTGATCGCCGCATCGAGCGACCTGCATTTCGCGGTCGGGGTCGATCCCCTATGGGTTGCCGACTATGCCGCAAAGCAGGATCCCGCGCGCGTCGCCGCACTGCGCGAAGAGGAACGACGCGACGAGGCGCGTAAGAATTTCGGCTTTGCCGGGCTCCGTTATCTCGACGGCAATATCGCCTATATCGACCTGACGCACTTCGCCGACCCCGAACTCGGCTATGATGCCGCCGCCGCGGCGATGCGCTTTATCGAGAATGGCGACGCGGTGATTTACGACCTGCGCTACAATAATGGCGGCCATCTGGAGATGGCGCAGCTCCTCGCAAGCCAGCTTTTTCGCGGCGACAAGGATGTGGAGCTGTTCGACTATTATTACACGCTCGACGGCCGCCGCGTCGAACGCGGCCAGTGGGTTCTCCCCGCGCTCCCCGCGAAACGCCTGACAGGAAAACCCGTCTACGTTCTGACGGGTTCGACCAGCTTTTCCGCCGCTGAATGGTTCGCCTACACGTTGAAGAAGCTCGGCCGAGCGACACTGGTCGGCGAACGCACCGCAGGCGGCGCGCATCCGGTCGACCGCAAGCCCGTCGGCACCGACTTCTTCCTGCAAGTGCCGATCGGCCAGATTCGCGATCCCGTCGATCGCAGCGATTTTGAGGGGCGGGGCGTGACGCCCGATCATCCGGTCGCGTCCGCCGATGCGCTCGCCGTCGCGCACCGCCTCGCGCTCGCCGATTTGGCGAAGGCGGACCCGGCGAAACGTGCCGAGGCCGACTGGCTCGCGCCCGAACTCTCCAAACGCCCCCAGCCATCGGCCACCGCGCTCAAGGCCGTTGCCGGCCGTTACGAAGGACGGCGCATCGACCTTGTCGACGGCAAATTGCTCTACACCTGGCGCGGCCGCTTCCGCCTGATGCTCGAACCGCTCGCCGGCGACCTGCTCGGACTTGAGGGGGTGCGCGACTTCCGCTTCCGTATTGTGCGCAAAGGCGGCAAGGTCACCGCGCTCGAACGCATCGACCGTGACGGAACCACCCAAAGCTATGCCCGCCTCGACTGACATATCGACCGATCTCGACGATATCACCTTCCTCGGCCGCCTCAGCGAAGCGCTGAGCCAGCGGATCGAGGAGCAGACGCGTCCGCTGTTCGACGACGCCGGCATCACCGTCCCCGTTCGGTCCTGCTCGCTGCTCGCGGCGTTGAACGAGGCGGGCGAAGCCACGGCCGCCGACCTCGCCCGCAAGCTCGGCCAGTCGCACCAGCTGGTGATCCAGAAATGCCCCGCGTTGCTTCGCCTCGGGGTCATCACGCAGCACGCCGACCCCGCCGACGCGCGGCGCAAGATTTTCCGGCTGACCGAAACCGGCCATGACCAGCTCCGCCGTATCGATGCCTATAGTGTGCGGATCAGCGAGGTGTATCGCGCGCTCTTCGAAGAGGTTGGCGACACCCATGGCGCGATCCTGAAAACGCTGCGCGCGCTCGCCGAAAAACCGCTCGGCGAACGGTTCAAGCGATAGTCAAAGGCTACGGCACATCACCAGCGCATCGACGAAACCCAGCGACGGATGATCGAACGCGCCCGGCAGGCGGCCGACCATTTCGAACCCCAGCGACTGCCACAATCCGACCGCGCGAACATTGCTGCTGACGACGAAATTGAACTGCATAGCGCGAAAGCCGCGAAGCTTCGCATGGTCGATCGAATGCAGCGCCATCGTCCGCGCAACCCCGCGCCCGGTCGCAGCGGCGGCGGTCATATAGCCGGCATTACAGACATGGCGCCCGCCGCCCGCCTGATTCGCGCGCAGATAATAGGTGCCGAGGACGACACCTTCGCCTTCGGCGACGAACGTCTCTTTGTCCGCCCCGAACCAGTAAGCGAGCGCATCGGCCTCGCGCATGTCGCGATCGAGCGTATAGGTCTCGCCCGCGCGGATCACCGGCTCCAATATGCGCCAGATCGCGGCGGCGTCCGCATGGGTGGCCGGCCGGATGATCATTGGAACGGCGCGAGTATCTCGTCGGTCACCCGCAGCGGCCGGCCGCTCGCCTTGTCGAGCAGCGCCCACACCGTCCGCGCCCGGACATGCACCTTCCCGTCGGCGCCGGTGAACTCCATGAAGCGGTCGAACTTCGCCCCCTGCGGCTTGTCGGCGACCCACGTCCGCGCAGTCACCGTCTCGCCGGGGCCGAGCGCGCGCAGATAATCGATCTCGTGCCGTACCACGACCCAGACAAAAGCGTCCTTGTGGCCCTGCGGCGCCGCAGCGTCCCAATGCCCCGTCGCGACCTGCTGGATCCACTGGACCCAGACGGCATTGTTGACATGGCCCAACTCGTCGATGCTCTCGGGCGTCGCGGTAAGTTCGAGCGTGAACTCCCTCATGCGAGTTCGACGGTGGTCACCATATAGCCCGCATCGCGCAGCGAGGCGACGAGGCTGTCGAGATGCTCGCGGTCGCGCGCCTCGCACTCGATGTCGGTGATCAGGCCCTTCGCCGGCAACGTGGTGAAGATCCGCTGGTGATAGATTTCGATGATGTTGACCTGCTTCTCGTCGAACAGCTTCATCACCTTGAACAGCGCGCCCGGACGATCCTGCAAGCGGATGCGCAGGCGCGCGATACGCCCCGAACGCGCGAGGTCGCGCAGCAGCACGTTGGCGAGCAGGCGCGTGTCGATATTGCCGCCGGTCAGCACCAGCCCGACCTTGCGCCCCTTGAACTCTTCCGGATGCGCGAGCATCGCCGCAAGCCCTGCCGCGCCAGCGCCCTCGACCACGGTCTTTTCGATCTGGAGCAACAGGCTCACCGCACGTTCCAGATGCCGCTCCGCCACCAGCACGATATCGTCGTTGAGGTCGGCGACGATCTTGCGCGTGTAGGCACCCGGTTCCTTCACCGCGATGCCCTCGGCCAGCGTATCGCCCTCGCACGCCATATCGACGCCGTTCAGCTCGGCATACATCGACGGGTAAAGCTCGGCCTGCACACCGATCAGCCGCATGTCGTTCTTGATCCCGCGCGCCGCGGTGCCCATGCCGGCGAGCAGCCCGCCGCCGCCGATCGGCACGATCAGCGTGTCGAGTTCGGGTACATCCTCGAGCATTTCGAGCGCCACCGTCCCCTGCCCCGCCGCGACATGCGGATGGTCGAAAGGATGGACGAAGGTCAGCCCGCGCTCGACTTCGAGCACGCGCGCGTGCGCATAGGCATCGTCGAACGTCTCGCCGTGCAGCACGATCGTCGCGCCATGGCTCGCGGTCTGCGACACCTTCACCTGCGGCGTCGTGCTCGGCATCACGATCGTGACGGGTACGCCAAGGCGCTTGCCATGATAGGCAAGGCCCTGCGCATGATTGCCCGCCGACGCCGCGATCGCGCCGCGCGCCTTGGCTTCGTCGCTGAGCAACAGCAGCGCATTGAGCGCGCCGCGCTCCTTATATGCTGCGGTGAACTGGAGATTTTCGAACTTCAGCCAGACCTCGGCACCGACCAGTTCGGACAGCGTCTGCGAATGCAGGGTCGGCGTCCGCACGACCGCGCCGTTAATTCGCCCCGCCGCCGCGCGCACATCGTCCAATGTGAGTGCCGGAAGATCGGCAGCGGGGGTCAGGGTGAGTTGATCAGTCATAGCGGTGCGGCCCTAGCCCATCTGGCGCGCGAAGCAAACAATGCTATGGACCGCGCATGAGCGAACAAAAATTGCGCATCACATTCATCGGCACCGGCGTCATGGGCGGACCGATGGCGGGCCATCTCGTCAAGGCGGGGCATGCCCTCACCGTCTATAACCGCACGCGCGCGAAGGCCGACGCGTGGGTGGCGCAGCATGGCGGCACCGCAGCGGCGACCCCGGCCGAGGCGGCGGCGGGTGCCGATGTCGTCCTCACCTGTGTCGGCAACGACGACGATCTCGCACAGGTCACTTTGGGCCGCGACGGCGCGTTCAAGGTGATGAAGAAGGGCGCGCTGTTCGTCGATCATACAACCGTCTCCGCGCGCATCGCGCGCCAGCTTTCGGTCGAAGCCGATGGGCTCGGCCTCCTCTGCCTCGACGCCCCGGTCTCGGGCGGCGAGGCTGGCGCGCAGAACGGCACGCTCTCGATCATGTGCGGCGGCAGCAAGGCCGCGTTCGACGCCGCCGAACCCGTCATGCAGGCCTATGCCGCGCGCATGGTGCATATCGGCGGCCCCGGTGCGGGACAGACGACCAAGATGGTCAACCAGATCGCGATCGCCGGCGTCATTCAGGGACTGTCCGAGGCCCTCCGCTTCGCGCAGGCATCGAAGCTCGACACCGACAAGGTGTTCGAGGCCGTCTCGGGCGGCGCCGCGGCGAGCTGGCAGATGCTCAACCGCTGGGGCACGATGGCGAAGGACGAATTCGACTTCGGCTTCGCGGTCGACTGGATGCGCAAGGATCTGGGCCTCGCGCTCGACGAAGCGCGCGTCAACGGCGCGACGCTCCCCGTCGCCAGCCTCGTCGACCAATTTTACGCCGACGTGCAAAAGGCCGGGGGCGGGCGAAAGGACACCAGCTCGCTCGTGACGAGGCTGCCGAAGTGAAGCGCCTGTTGCTGGCCACGCTGGGCCTCACCCTCACCGCCCCCGCGCACGCCGATACGCTCGTCGACAATGTCAACGGCATCACGCTCGACAAGGACGGCAAGCTCGTCCGCTTCACCGGGCTCGTGATCGACACGCAGGGCAAGGTCAAGCAACTGCTCGACCGCAAGGACAAGCGCCCCGAACGCCCCGATTTCAAACAGGACGGTCAAGGCAAGACCCTCATCCCCGGGCTGATCGACGCGCACGGCCATGTCATGGGGCTGGGCTTCCAGCTCATGCTTCTCGACCTGTCGAACACCAGCAGCCTCGCCGAGGCACAGGCGGCGATCCGCAAATATGCCGCCGAAAATCCCGAAATGCCGTGGATCATCGGCTCGGGCTGGAACCAGGAGAAATGGGGCCTCGGCCGCTTCCCGACCGCCGCCGATCTCGACGCCGCGGTGCCGAACCGCCCCGTCTGGCTCGAACGCGTCGACGGGCACGCTGGCTGGGCGAATAGCGCCGCGATGACCGCCGCGAAGATCACGCCCGCAAGCAAATCGCCCGAGGGCGGCCGCATCGAAATGGAGGGCGGCAAACCGAGCGGCGTCTTCGTCGACGCCGCAATGAGCCTCGTCGACAGCGCCAAGCCCAAGCCGCTCGCGCGCGACCTCGACCGCGCGCTGTATCTGGCGCAGCAAAAATTGCTCGAACAGGGCATCACCGCGATCGCCGACATGGGCACCAGCATCGCCGACTGGCAGGCGTATCGCCGCGCCGGCGACAAGAAACAGCTCGCGGTGCGCATCCTCAGCTATGGCGGCGACATCGACAATATGGCGATCATCGCCGGGTCCGAACCGACGCCCTGGCTCTATGACGATCGCCTGCGCATGGTCGGGGTGAAGCTCTATCTCGACGGTGCCTTGGGCTCGCGCGGCTCATGGCTGAAAGCCCCGTACAGCGACGCACCGGGTCAGAAGGGCCTGCCTTTGCTCACCCCGGCGCAGCTCCGCAACAAGATGGTGCGCGCGTCGATGGACAAGTTCCAGGTCGCGATCCACGCGATCGGCGACGCCGCCAATGCCGAGGCTCTGGGCGCGATCGCCGACCTCACCGCCGACCTGCCGGGCGAACGCCGCTGGCGGATCGAACATGCACAGATCATCGATCCGCTCGACATTCCGAAATTCGCCGAGCTGAAGGTAATCGCGTCGATGCAGCCCGTCCACCAGACGAGCGACCGCGTGATGGCCGAAGCGCGCCTCGGTCCCGATCGCCTCAAGGGCGCCTATGCGTGGCGCAGCCTCGAAAAGGCGGGCGCCCGCCTCGCCTTCGGGTCCGACGTTCCGGTCGAGAGTGCGAACCCCTTCCCCGGCATCGCGGCCGCCATCTCGCGTACCGATACGAAGGGCGAGCCCTTCGGCGGCTGGCGCCCGGAGGAAGCGGTCAGCCGCGAAACCGCGCTCGACGGCTTCACGCGCACCGCTGCTTTCGCCGGTTTCGCAGAGGATCGCATCGGCACATTGATGCCCGGGATGCGCGCCGACTTCCTGATCGTCGACGCCGACCCGATGCTCGCAAGCCCCGACGAGATCCGCCGCATGACCCCGCTCGAAACATGGATCGGCGGCTATCGCTATTACAAGAAGAGCGAGGGCGCGACCGTTGGCCGCTGATACGCCGACCCGCCGTGCGCTATTGACCGGGCTCGCGGCGCTGCCCGTCGCTACCGCCGCTGCAGCGGCCGAGCGCAAGGAACGCCGCTCGAAAAAGCGCAAGCCCGCCAAACCGAAGGTCCAGCATGTCGACGTCGCGATCATCGGCGCGGGCGTGTTCGGGGCATGGAGCGCATGGCATCTGCTCCGCGCGGGCAAGTCGGTGCGCCTGTTCGACGCCTATGGCGCGGGCCATGCGCGCGCGTCGTCGGGCGGCGAGAGCCGCGTCATCCGCATGGGCTATGGCGCCGACACCATCTATTCGGAGATGGCGCGCGAATCGCTCAAATATTGGAAAGACCTCTCCGACAGCGCGAGCGCGCCGATCTTCCAAAACACCGGCGTGCTCTGGTTCGCGCCGCAGGGCGACGCCTATACCGCGCAGTCGCTGGCATGGCTGCAGGCGAACCGCGTCGGCCACGAGCATGGCGACGTCAGCTGGCTCCAGAACAAGTACCGCCAGATGCAATTCTATCAGGGCGAAACCGGCATCCTCGAAACCGAGGCGGGTGCGCTGATCGCCGCACGCGGTGTGCAGGAACTGATCGCCGACGCGCAGATCGAGGTCGAACGCGTCGTCATGCCCGCGCCGCTCTTCTCGAAAAAGACGAAGCTCCACACGCTGCCCGACGGCGGCACCGCCGACCATCTCGTCTATGCCGCGGGCCCGTGGATCGCCGAGCTGTTCCCGCAGCAGTTGATGAACAAGATCGTCGCAACGCGGCAGGAGGTCTATCATTTCGGCGCGCCGCAGGGCGACGCGCGCTTCGCTCCGCCCGAACTGCCCGTCTGGGCCGACAACAGCAATGGCGGCATCTTCTATGGCATACCCGATCTCGAAGGCGCGGGCTTCAAGATCGCCATCGACCGCCACGGCCCGCGGATCGATCCCGACACGATGGAACGCACGCTGACCGCAGAGGGCATCGCCGAGGCGCGCGCCTACATGGCGCGCCGCTTCCCCGGTCTTGCCAATGCGCCCCTGATCGGCGGACGCGTCTGCCAATATGAGAATAGTTCGAACGGCGATTATCTGATCGACCGCTTCCCGGGGCAGCAGCATGTCTGGCTCGTCGGCGGCGGATCGGGGCATGGGTTCAAAAACGGCCCCGCGGTCGGCAAGCGCGTCGCGGCGCATATCCTCGATGCGAACCTTGCGGTCGAACCGCGCTTCAGCTTTGCGACCAAGAGCACGACCGCCGCCCGGACAGTGTTCTAGCTTTTACGACGGGGGACAGGGTGCGCCTTACCGACTGCCATAATATCGACGATTTCCGCGCGCTCGCGAAGCGCCGCCTGCCATGGCCGGTGTTCGACTATATCGACGGCGCCGCCGACGACGAGGTAACGCGCCGCCGCAACCGCGCGGCGTTCGACGATTGCGACCTCATCCCGCGCGTCCTCGCCGGGGTCGAAAGCGTCGACATGCGGACGACCCTGTTCGGCCGAGAAATGGCGATGCCGCTCTTCCTCTCGCCGACCGCGCTCCAGCGCCTGTTCCACTGGCAGGGCGAGCGCGCGGTGCTCCGCGCCGCCGCGAATACGGGCACCGTCGCGGGCATATCGAGTCTCGCGACAATCAGCCTCGCCGAAGCGGGCGCGCTGACGAGCGGCCCCAAGCTGTTCCAGCTCTACGTCCACCACGACGAGGGGCTGAATCAGGCGATGCTCGACGCCGCGCGCGACGCGAAATTCGACGCCGTCGCGCTCACGGTTGATACAATAGTCGGCGGCAACCGCGAACGCTGCCTGCGCTCGGGCTTCACCTCGCCGCCGCGCTTCACGGCGTCAAACATGCTGAGCTACGCCGCCAAACCCGGCTGGGGGCTCAATTATGTCCTCCGCGAAAAATTCAGCCTGCCCAATCTTGCGACGCATGTCTCCGAAGGGTCGAGCGTGCCCAAGTCGGTCGCCGAATATTTCACCTCGATGCTCGACCAGAGCCTCGACTGGAAACACGCCGAGGCGATCCGCAAAAAATGGGACGGCCCCTTCTGCCTGAAGGGCATCGTCGCGGTCGAAGACGCCAAGCGCGCCGCCGATATCGGCGCCACCGCGATCATGGTGTCGAACCATGGCGGGCGCCAACTCGACGGCAGCATCTCGCCCTTCGATGCGCTCGCCGAAATCGTCGATGCGGTCGGCGACAAGGTCGAGGTGATTTGCGACGGCGGCATCACGCGCGGCACACATGTGCTCAAAGCGCTGTCGGTCGGCGCCAAGGCCTGCTCGGGCGGCCGCCTCTATCTCTATGCGCTCGCCGCGGCGGGCGAAGATGGCGTCGCCCGCGCGATCGCCCTGCTCCGCGCCGAGATGGAGCGCGGCATGAAATTGATGGGGGCAAATACCCTCGCGGATCTCGGCCCCCATAATTTGCGCTGGCGGTAGGAAACTCCTCCCTGCACCGACGGTACAGGGAGGATTGTTCGTTTACGCCGCCACCGGCTCCTCCTTCTTGCCGATCCCGCCCCAGTCGATGTTGCGCGTCATGTACATCACCCCGGCAAGGGCAAAGAACATCAGCACCGACCCGATGAGCAGCGCATAGGCTTCGAGGTTGAGCAAGGTGTAGAGCAGGGCATAGAGCCCGATCAGCATCGCCGCGAGGAAACGCGCTCGCTTCCAGCTCTTCAGCACCGCCGCGCTATAGAAGGTCAGCAGCCCGATGATCGCCGCCGACGCCACCATATAGGCGGGCATGAACCCGATTACTTCGGCGAACGCCAGCAACAGCACGAAGAACAGCACCAGCGCGATACCCGTCAGCAGATATTCGGCCGGCGCGACCTTCGCGCCCGCGATGATGTCGAACATCAAAAAGGCGACGAAGGTGAAACCGATGAACAGGAAGCCATATTTGATGCTGCGATCGACCTGGCTGTAGAGGTCGACGGGTTCGATCAGGCTGATCGCGACCGCCTTCGCGGTGCCGCCCGACGCTTCGCCCGTATTGCCGCTGCCCGCGGCCTCGACGGCCACCGGCTCCATATAGACTTCGCGCGGGCCATAGCTGGTCGTGACCGGCGGCGACAGATCGCCCGTCAGCACCTGCGCCTGCCCCAGGGCGAGGTTCGGGATCGCATAGGTCGCGGTAAAGCCGCTGCCCTTCACCTCGCGTTTCGCCGGCAGGAAATCGCCGCCGAAGCTCGGGTTCGGCCAGCTCGACTTCACCGTCCAGCGCGTATCGACGCCGCGCGGGATCAGCTTGAAATCACCGAGCCCGCGCACGCCGATCTTGTAATCGACCTTCATCGGCGCCGCGGCGCTCCAGTCGACGAAAGCGAAGGTGCCCGAATTGCCGGTCGAGAGCAGCCCCTTGCCGGGCTGGAGCGCGAGCGGCGTGCCATCGACAGTCAGGCTATTGCCATCCACCAGCCCGCGCGCGTCGCTGATCCCGAGCCGCACTTCGGCGCGATCGAGCATCAATGCCTCGCGGCTCACGCCGTACCGCGCAATGTCGGCGGGCAGCACGAACTCGGCATGCCCCGCGATCTGGCTTTCATAGACGACGGTTTCGTAAATCGCCTTCTTGCGCTTTTCGGGCTTGATGACGACGTCGGCCTTGTTCGTCTGCGGCGACAGATAAAGGTTGCGGATCGTGTTCACCGTCCGCGTCACATCCTTGCCATTCTCCTGCACCGTCGTCGTTTCGGTCGCCCGGTAAGGAATGACGATCACCGGTCCGGCGATCGTCTGTTGCCCGCCCCAGCCCTGTCCGATCGAGGCCTGCGCGGTTTGCGCCTGCTGCTGGCGATCCCAGAGCAGGCCGTAAATCATCAAAAGGGGAACCATCAACGCAACCGCGATCAGCACCGCGACGACCAGCTTTATGCCGGGACTTCGCTCGCTTCGCGCAGGCGGGATGGGGGGAACGGAAACGCCTTGAGTCATGGGGGATAAACTCCGCTGCTTCAACTCGTCGATGAAATTGCACGGTTCACCGATGCGGTCAAGCGCGTTGCGGCGAAGCGCGCGGGCATGAAAAAAGCGGCCTTTCGGGCCGCTTTTCCGTCCGCTTGTCCTGAAATGAAAGGGGGGCGGCCTCCCCCGAAGCCGCCCCCCGCCCGGCGTCAGAATGCTGCGCCGAGCGAAAAGACGACCGCACCGTCGGCCCCCACCGACTCCTTGTAACCGCCGAACTTCGGCGCGTCGGTGTTGACATAGGCGACCCCCAGCGTGAGCACCTTCCAGGTGAAGTCGACGCCCACCGAATAGTCGACTACCTCGCCGTCGAGTCCACCGAGGAAGCTGTCGCTCTTGGCATAGCCAAGGTGTGCCTTCAGCTTCACCGGCGTGTCGGGAATCTGCACCCCGACATCGCTGTAGAGATAGACGGCGCTCGCATCGCCGAGCGAATCCTGCCCGCCCGGCGCCCAAGCGATGCCGCCCTTGACCGCCGCCGGACCGATCGCGCCGGTCAACGAGGCATAGGGTTCGATGACCGAGGTGTTGGAGGAGCCCGGATAGAGATAGAGCGTCGCGCCGACGTCGGCGGTCAGGCCGGACGAGACTTCCTTCGCGAAACCGGCAAAGACGTCGATTTCGGTGCCGTTGTTGAAGCCGATGCTCGACCCCCAGGTGCCGACATAGAGGCCGCTGTCATGGCCGATGGTGAAACCGCCCTGGATCGCGGCCTCTTCATTCGACTGGCTGAAGCCGCGGAAACGATAATCGCTGACGACGGTGGCGCTGCCGGTGATGGTGATGCCGTCGCCCGATTCTTCTTCCTGGGCGTGGGCAGTGGCGGGAAGCGCTGAAACGGCAATGAGCATGCCAAGGCATGCGCGGGAAAGATTTTTCATGGACAGATCCCTGTATCAAGATTGATGGATCGTCCCTGCCTGCCGCTCGACTGCCAGCCTCTTTTCGGGCCGATCCGGTCTTGCGTGACACTTTTGTTGACCAAATTGCTGCGCTGCACAAACAAAAAGTCGACACCCGCATATTTTCGCGCTTCTTCGCCCTGCGATGCGACTTTTTTGCAACATTTCGGCGCGGAAAACCGGCACGAAAAAGGGGACGGCCTCCCCCGAAGCCGCCCCCTTCGCGCGTGGTCGCTGACCCGTCAGGCGTTCAGAAAGAAACGCCCAGCGTAAAGACCACGGTTGGATCGTAAAGCGTGTCGAACGCCTTGACGCCCGTCTTCTTGATGTCGGTGTCGACATATTGGACCGAGAGCGTCGCGGGGCCGACGGCATAGGAAGCACCAAGCGACCAGTCGATATAATTACCGTCGGGCGCGGTCAGCGCCAGCGAACCGTCGGCATAGCCGACGCCCGCGTTGAGCGTGATCGGCGTGTTCGGGACACCGAACCCCAGACCGAGGTTCAGATACAGGCTGTCGTCGCCCAGCGATTTCTGGTCCCAGGCATAGGCAACGGTGCCGGTCGCCGACAGCGGACCGATGTCGTGCGACAGCTTGCCGATCGCCTCGAAATAGTCGGTCGGCGCACCGCCGTCATGGCTGCCCGGATAGGTGTACCAGGTCACGCCGACGTCGATCGACGTGCCCGGCGCGATCTCGGTCGCATAGCCGCCATAAAGGTCGAGCTCGAACTTGCCATAGGCGTCGCTGTCGGGAAGCGACGACCCCCAGGTGCCGACGTAAAAGCCGCTATCGTGGCTGAGCGTCAGCGTCGGCTGCACCGCGACCTTTTCGTTCGACAGCGAAATGCCGCGAAAACGATAGTCGGAGGTGACGGAAATACCGCCCGAAAGCGTGAGCGGGCCGCTGGCCCCTTCCGCTTCATCCTGGGCGAAAGACGGCGTCGACATGGCGGACGCAGCGAGCAACGCGCCGCAACACAGCTTGCCAAAAAACTTCATTGGGTGATCCCCCTCGATAAACGGATCGTCCCGCCTGCCGCGCGTGTTCACGCCTCTTCATTCGGGCCTGTAACGACGTACCCGCGCAAAGTTGCGCATTCTGCGGGGACTCACAATAAAAATTGCTCGAATGTTTCGAATCTGTGTCAAACTGTGTCTTTCCCGCAACAATCCACTTGTCACGTGCTTCGCTTTGCCAAGCGGCGCCTGCACGGCTAAAGAGCAACGCATATCTCCCTTTGTCCGAGCCCCATTTATGAGCGACCATAATCCCGGCCTGCGCCCCTGGCGCGACATTGCGCGGCGCGAATGCCGCCAGATCATGGTCGGTAACGTCCCCGTCGGCGGCGGCGCGCCGATCAGCGTCCAGACGATGACCAATACGCTGACCAGCGATCCGGTCGCGACGATCGACCAGATCCGCCGCTGCGAAGAGGCCGGCGCCGACCTGATCCGCGTCTCGTGCCCCGACACCGATTCGACCGCCGCGCTTGGCCAGATCGTCCGCGCATCGCGCATCCCGATCATCGCCGACATCCACTTCCACTACAAGCGTGCGCTCGAAGCCGCCGACGCCGGCGCCGCCTGCCTGCGCATCAACCCCGGCAATATCGGCAGCAGCGAGCGCGTCGGCGAGGTCGTCCGCGCCGCGAAGGCCAATGGCTGTGCGATCCGCATCGGGGTGAACGCGGGCAGCCTCGAGAAGGATTTGCTCGAAAAATATGGCGAGCCCTGCCCCGAAGCGCTCGTCGAAAGCGCGCTCGACCATATCAAGCTGCTGCAGGATCACGACTTCCACGAATATAAGGTCGCGGTGAAGGCGAGCGACGTCTTCCTTGCGGTCGCCGCCTATGCGCAGCTTGCCGACGCGGTCGACTGCCCGCTTCACCTCGGCATCACCGAAGCCGGCGGATTGATCGGCGGCACCGTCAAATCGGCGCTCGGCATCGGCAATCTCCTCTGGGCCGGCATCGGCGACACGATCCGCGTCAGCCTCTCGGCCGAACCCGAGGAGGAAATCCGCGTCGGCTATGAAATCCTGAAATCGCTGGGTCTGCGCACGCGCGGCGTCCGCGTCGTCTCCTGCCCCAGCTGCGCGCGGCAGGGCTTCGACGTCATCCGCACCGTGCAGGCGCTCGAAGACGCGCTCAGCCACATCAAGACCCCGATGTCGCTCTCGGTCCTCGGCTGCGTCGTCAACGGTCCGGGCGAGGCACGCGAGACCGACATCGGCATCACCGGCGGCGGCAACGGCAAGCATATGGTGTTCCTGTCGGGCGTCACCGACCACCATGTCGAGGACGCCGACATGATCGACCATATCGTCAAGCTGGTCGAAGCGAAGGCGGCCGAAATCGACGCGGGCAGCGCGGTGAGCATGGACACGCTCCACGGCAAGGCGGCGTGACGACGAAATCCGACATCGTCATCGAACCCCCGGTCGCCCGCAAGGCGGCCGCGACCGGTGCCTCGGCAACCGGCGCCGCCGCACTGGGTGCGGGGCATGTCGCCGTCCTTGCCATAGGCGCCTTCGCGCTCGGCGCGTTTGCCGTCGGCGCCCTCGCGATCGGTCGCCTCCGTATCGGCAGCGCGCGCATCCGCAAGCTTCGCATCGACGAGCTTGAGGTCGGAAAAATCGTTCGAATCGGTGACGACAGGCGCTGACGCCGCCGCTGGCTTGACGCTTTCCACTAGCCGCCACGTACCGCCTCGATTAGCCTTGCCGCCGAAACGATCCGCAGGGGGCGAATGACCATCGATAACCGACCATATTCGCCGGGCGATACAGCGCCATCGCGCATCGCCGCGATCTTCCGCGCCGTCCTCTCGGCCATCGGCGAATATCTCACGCGCACGATCAGCCTTTTCTGGATCGCGCCCGCTGTCGTTGCCCTAATCGTGATCCCCGAGTTCGTGCAACATGTCGTCGAAATCCACCTCGGCATGTTCGACAGCCGCGCCGCCGCGAAGATCGCGAGCGAGGATCCGCTGCGCTGGGCTTTCGGCTATGTGAAAATCGCGGGGCTGGTTCTGACCTTCATCGCCTCGGCGCGCTTCTGGTGGTGCCGCACGCATGGCGGACGCTGGTACGACATTCGCCGGGTCGGCTGGGGCCGCCTCATTCTCGGCTTCCTGTTGTTCATGGGCGTGGGTTCGGTGGGCGAGCTCTTCCCGTTGCTGACGGGCGAGAAGGCGCCGGTCGCCGTCCCTGTCGTCTTCAGCCTGCTGTCGCTGCCCTTTCTTTTCGTGATGCTTGCGGGGCTGTTCGGCGACGGTGCCACGCCTTGGAAAGCGCTGATCGCCAAGAGCTGGCCCTGGCTCCTGCTGCTCGCGCTGCTCCTGCTGCTCGGCTTTGCCCCGCTCTCATGGCTCCACGGCATGAACCATCTTTGGGCACTAGGCGCGCATGCCGCGGCCGTCTGGGCGCTGATGATCTTCGATTCGATCGTCGTCGGGCTGATGGCCTCGTCGGTTGGCGCGGCGCTGTTCGTCGCCTACAATCGCTTTTTTCAGTCCCGGACCTCCCAATGACCCTTTCGATCCGCCCCGCCACGCCCGCCGACCTGCCCTTGATCGCGCAGTTCATCCGCGACCTCGCGGACTATGAAAAGCTCGCGCACGAGGTCCGCTTCGACGAGGCGAAACTTGGCGCCAATTTGTTCGGCCCGCGTCCCTACGCCGAAGTCGTAATCGGCGAGATCGACGGGCAGGCGCAGGGCTTCGCGCTCTTCTTCCACAATTTCTCGACCTTCGAGGGGCGCCCCGGCATCTATCTTGAGGATCTGTTCGTCCGCCCCGAAGCGCGCGGATCGGGGCTCGGCAAGGCGCTGCTCGCGCATCTCGCAAAGCTCTGCGTCGAACGCGATTGCGCACGGCTTGAATGGTGGGTGCTCGACTGGAACACCCCGTCGATCGGCTTTTACCAGAGCCTTGGTGCAAAGCTGATGGACGAGTGGACGGTGATGCGCGTCGACGGCGACGCGCTCACCAGCCTTGCCGCCTCAGCCGCCTGAAGCCTTCGCCCCGCGCGGCTTGCGCCGCTCCATCGGCCAGCTCGGCATATGCGCGTCCGACAGCGTCTTCGCTTCGGCGGGCGCGATACCAAGCTCGGTCAGCGCACGCGCCAGCGCATCGGCGGGCGCCACCGCGATATCGGGGAGCACACCCTCGCCTTCCCAGTCCTTGCCCGTCACCGGATCATAGGTCCGCCCGACGGGAATGAAGGCGCCATAGCCGCCGCCCAGTTCCTCGCCGCGCCCGAAATGATTGGCACCCGCGGTCGGTGCCCCGACCAGCACGCCGCGCCCCGTGTGCTTCATCGCCAGCGCGAAATGCTCGGCCGCCGAGGCGCTGGCGCCCGAGGTCAACACATAGACTTTCGCATCGCGCAGCCGCTTGTCGGCGTTCGGCGTCGCCCAATGCTCGCGCGCCACCATGCCCGCGTCGCCCTTTGCCATCCGCATCGACGCCACCCCGGCGATCGGCGATCCGCCCTCGGCATCGACCGACGCGCGCGTCGCCATCGTCACGAGCCGCGTTTCCTTGTTGAACAACCAGGGAAAGATGACATCCATCTGGTCGAGCCCGCCACCATTATGCGTGCGGATGTCGAAAATGATCGCTTTCGCATCGGCATGATCGGCCATGAATTTTGCGGCGGCGGCGGTCACGGCCTCGTCCTGCGGAAAGACGTTGAACCGCACGAAGGCGATCTTCGGCGCGATCCAGCCCGCCTGCTCGACCGGCACCTTCTTCGGGCGCGGCGCGGGTGCCGCGGCGCCGGGGGCGGGCGTGGCCGAAGCCGCCGTTTCGGGAACGCGCAGGCGCAAATGGCCGTCGGGCGACACCGCATGGACATCGCCGTCTATCGCAGTACCCAGCGCCTCGCCGGTCAGCGCCTTGTACCGGCCCGCGGCGATACCCGCGCGGATCGCATTGGCATAACGCTTGCCCGTTTCGGGATAGACATAATCGCGTTCGAGCAGCGCCGCGTATTTTTCCGCGATGGCATCGCCGCTCGCCTCGTCCGCCGCCATGACCGGCGAGGAAACAAGAAGCGGTCCGGCCACCATCGCGGCGGCAAACAACAATGCGGGCAATATGCGCGGCGAACGAATCATCTCAATCTCCAATCCAGCCCCGGCCAGATCAAAGTGTATCATATAGATAATACAGATCAACTACATTTGTAATCGACAGCGCTCAACGCTTGCGCGCGAACCAGACCAGGAAAATTCCGACCACCGCGAGCACGATGCCGTTGCGCGTCCAGACCGTATCGCCGAGCATGAAGCTGCTCGCCGGCCAACGGACGATGTCGAGCCCCTGCAGCGTCCACAGCCCGCCCACCAAAATCGCGGCGACCCCGATGATCGCAAGGATGGCTTTAAATGCGCCCATGGCGTCTCTCCCCCTATTTGCGCTGCAATCCTATCAGCGGCCGCAGCCAGCCGATGCTGCGCCCGATCCGATAGAAAAGCCAGCAGCCCGTTGCCGTCGCCGCGACGAGGATCAGGAACGACGGCAGCGCCGCGACCTCGGCCTTGAGCAGATACCAAGCCGCCACGACGATGATCGTCTGATGGACGATGTAAAAGGGGAAGACTGCCTCGGCGAGCATCGCGCGCCGCGGATGGTCGCGGTTCCAGTACCGGTCGGCAATGCCGAGCAGCGCGACGATCGCCATCCATCCATTGACCAGCCGCGCAAGATGATAGGGCGGAAATGCCCATCGGGGTGCGACGGTATCGCCCGGCCAGGTCCATTCTATCCACGCAACCGGCACAAAGGCGAGCAGCGCGAGCAACAGCGCCACTTTCCAATATCGCGCGACGGTATCGAACAGCACCGGCCGCACGCGCAGCAGCCAGCCGACGAAGAAGGGCACCAGATAATGGAGATGCGACGGCCCGTCGTCGAACAGCGCATGCGTCTCGTCATGCGTCGGAAACAGGGTATAGATCAGCAGCCATAGCGCCAGCGGCGTAACCAGCATTCGCCACCCGCGCAGCGCGCCCGCAGCGACAGCGGTGATTTTCGCCCGCGCCGTCTCCGGGATCACCGCGAGCAGCAACGCCGCCAGCATCGTATAGACCCACAGATAGACGACGAACCACAGATGTTGCCACGTGGGCAAGATGATCCCGTCGAGCGCGCCGAAACGGAAATAATCTTTTGCCCAGAAATGCAGGAAGCCGTGGGCGTAACCATGCTGGCCGACCAGTTCGATCCACGGCTGCGGCGGAATGATGAAGATGATCCCGAAGGCGAGCGGGATCAGCAACCGCGAACTTCGCGACCGCGCAAAGGCACCGCTGCCGCCAAGCTTCGCGAACAGCGCCGCGCTCGCATAGCCCGAGACGAGGAACAGCAGCGCCAGCCGCCAGCTGTTCGTCGCGAGCATCGGAATCGCGACCCAGTCGATCGGCGCGGCGATCTTCACATGCCAGTCCCACGGCACGAAATACATGCCGATATGATAGAGGATCAGCAGGCCGAACGCCCCGATGCGGAGCCAGTCCATGCCCATGTGGCGCGCGCCGGTCATGCCTATCCCATTCCCCTCGTCATCCCGGACTTGATCCGGGATCCAGACAACATCGCGCAAATGGATCCCGGATCAAGTCCGGGATGACGACAAGGGATAAATCTACTTCAACACCCGCCACGCCAGATCGGCAAACTCGCAAAGCAGCGGCCGCGTATCGCGCGGGTCGATGATATCCTCGACCCCGAATTTCTCGGCGGTGCGGAACGGCGATCGCACGCGGTTCAGCCGCTCGCGGATCGCTTCCAGATGCGCCGCCGGATCTTCGGCCGCCTCCAGCTCGCTCTTGTACGCAACCTCGACCCCGCCCTCGATCGGCAGGCTGCCCCAGTCGCCCGACGGCCAGGCGAAGCGGTACTGGAAGCGCTCGGCGTTCGACATCGCGCTGCCCGCGATCCCGTAAGCCCGGCGCACGACGACCGACGCGAGCGGCACCGTCGCGCGGTAGATCGCGTTCATCGCCTGCACGCCATAGCGGATCGTCCCCGTCCGCTCGGCCTCGCCGCCGATCATGAAGCCCGGATTGTCGACGAGATGGACGATCGGCAACCGGAACTGGTCGGCCATCTTGACGAAGCGCTCGGCCTTCTCGCTCGTCTTCGCGTCCCACGATCCGCCAAGGTACGACGGATCGCTCGCGAGCACGGCGACCGGATAGCCGTCCAGTCGCGCGAACGCCGTAATCACCGCGCGGCCCCAGCGCGCGCCCATCTCGAAGAAACTGCCCTGATCGAACACCGCATTCGCGATGCGCCGCATCGAATAGACCTGCTTCGCCTCGCGCGGCACCACCGACAGCAGGCTCTCGTCGCGCCGGTCGACCGGATCGCGGCATTCGGTACGCAGCGCCCGATCGTGGATCGACGACGGCAGATACGACAGAAACCGCCGCGCCGCCGCAAAGGCCTCGGCCTCGCTCGCCACCTCGTCATCGACGACGCCGTTGCGCGTGTGCACATCGACCCCGCCCAGTTCCTCGCGGTCCAATGTGTCGCCAATCGCCGCAGCAACCGCCGGCCCCGCCGCGAACAATTGCGACAGCCCGCGCACCATGATGCTGTAATGGCTCGCCACCACCCGCGCCGCGCCCAGCCCCGCCGTCGGCCCGAGCGCCAGCGCCACCACCGGCACCGTGTCGAGGTTCGCGATAATCTCGTCCCAGCCCGGCACCATGGGAATATAGGTATAGCCCATATCCTCGAGCGTCTTGACCGATCCGCCGCCGCCGGTGCCGTCGATCATGCGGATCAGCGGCAGGCGATATTCATGCGCCATCGCCTCGCACTGGACGAACTTCCTGTGCAGCGCCGCATCGGCTGCCCCGCCGCGCACGGTGAAATCGTCGGCCGAGGCGACCACCGGCCGGCCATCCACATTCGCGCGCCCGAAGATGAAATTGCTCGCGGCAAGGTCTTCCAGCTCGCCGTCGGCACCATATTTGCCGCGACCCGCGATCTTCCCGATCTCGCGAAAACTGCCTTCGTCGACGATCGCCGCGAGCCGCGCCCGCGCGTCCATCTTGCCGCGTCCATGCTGGCGCGCGACCTTTTCCTCGCCGCCCATTTTCTCGGCCATCGCGCGCCGGGCCGCGAGTTCGTCCGTCTCTTTTTTCCAGCTCATGCGGCGAAGGCTATCTTACGTTGACGGAAACGTCATGCAAAACCTATCGTCGGCGAATGATGCGCCCGATCCCGCTCGCCCTAACCGCCGCGCTCCTCGCGATCGCACCCGCCACGGCGAGCGACACGCGCACGCTGCCCGGCGTCGAGGATGCGTATAAAAGCGACGCCTTCATCGCCGACCCGATGCCCGCAATCGACGCCGCGCTCGCCGCCGCCAGGCAGTCGGGCAAACCCGTGCTGCTCGTCATGGGCACCGGCGGCTGCCACGACAGCGCTTGGCTCGCCAACCTGATCGCGACCGACCGTTTCGCTCCCGTCCGCGCGCGCTACGAAATCGTCTATGCCGACATCGGCATGCCGCATGTGAAGGGCTGGGGCCGCAACCCCGATGTACCCAAGCGCTTCGGCTTCCGGATCAAGGGCACGCCCACGGTCGCGATCCTCGACGCCGACGGCCGCGTGCTCAACCGCAAGGCGGCGCCCAAATGGCGCAACGCCGCCAGCCGCAGCGACGACGATATCTATAACGAACTGATGGACTAGGGAGAGAGACATGACCGGGATGAACCTTGCGGGGCGCGTCGCGCTCGTCACCGGCGCCTCGCGCGGGATCGGCCGCGGCATCGCGATCGGCCTCGCCGAAGCGGGCGCCGACGTCGCGGTCAACTATACGCGCGGCGAGGAAGCCGCCGCCGAAACCGTCGCCGCGATCGTGGCGCTCGGCCGCAAGGCAAAGGCCTATCAGGCCTCGGTCACCGACGAAGCCGCCTGCGCCACGATGGTCGCCGCAGTCGAAGCCGACTTCGGCCCCCTCTCGATCCTCGTCAACAACGCCGGCATCGCGAGCCGCGGCCTGTCGGTCGCCGACACGACCCCCGAGGAAGTCGACAAGCTCTTCGCCGTCCACGCCGCCGGCCCGCATCGCCTCAGCCGTCTCGCGCTGCCGCAACTGCGCACCCATGCCCGCAGCGACATCATCGTCATTTCCAGCATCGCCACCTACACCCACTCGCCGAACGGCGCGCCCTACACGATGGCAAAGGCGGCCGGCGAAGCCCTCGCCTATGCCCTCGCCAAGGAAGAGCTTGCGAACGGCGTCCGCGTCAACATCGTCGCCCCCGCGCTGACCGTCAGCGACATGGGCGAAAAGCTGTCGCGCGCGATCACCGGCAAGGAAGACATCCACCACCTCGACACCAAAATGCCCTTCGGCCGCGTCGCCGTCCCCGCCGACGTCGCGGCAGCAGTGGTGTGGTTCGTCAGCGACGCGAACAGCTATTGCTCGGGCCAGAAGCTCAACATCGACGGCGCGGGACAGGCGACGTTTCGCTAGGCGCTCAAACCATCCCGTGCTCGGCCGGGATCCCCGACGGCGGCCCGTCGGGGATCGCCATCAATTCGGCCTCGCTCGCCCCCGCCTCATAACGGGCGAGCAGGGCGTCGGGATCATATTCGATCCCGATCGGATTGCCACCGAACGCGTCGCTTTTCATATAAGCCACGGCATCCTCGACCGTGCCATGGTCGACCTGGAACTCCATCCGGTTGCCGTCGGGATCGGCATAATAGAGCGATAGCGTCGTGCCGTGGTGGATCGGCCAATAGGGCTTGATCCCCGCCGCCCTCAGCCGCTTGTAAACCTCCATCAGATCGCCCGCGCTGGCATAGGTATAGGCGACATGATTGACCCCGACATCGCCGCGCCCACCGTCGCCGCCGGGTTTCAGCAGGTCGAGATTGGCAAAGGCGAAGCGGTGATGCTCGTCGTCATAGGTCAGAAAGGCTAGCGCCGGATCCTGATGCACGACATCGGCTTCGAACACCTTTTGATACCAGGCGATCATCTCGTCATAGCGCCGCGTCATATAGACGACATGCGCGAACTTGCTCGGTTTGGTCATGGCGCCGCTCCATCCAGCAACCCGCCGCGATGCTGCGCCGCTTCGTTTCATTGTGCAAGTCCGAACCCCTCCGCTAGAGGCGGGCCATGCGCCCCGATTCGCCCTCGCCCGTCATCCCCTTCCTGATCGCGTGTGCCGGGATCGCGACCTTTTCGGCGATGGACGTGCTGATGAAGGGGCTGTCGATCGACCTCGGCGCCTATAATGCCGTGCTCTGGCGCACCGGCACCGGGACGCTCGTCGCCGGCCTCATCTATTTCGCGAGCCGCCCCAAATGGCCCGACCGCCCGACGATGCGCATCCACGCGTGGCGCTCGCTCTTCGTCGCGGGCATGGCCTTGAGCTTCTTCTGGGCGCTCGCGCGGCTGCCGATGGCGGAGGCGATCGCGCTCGCCTTCGTCGCGCCGCTGATGGCGCTCTACATGGCGGCGATCTTCCTCGGCGAGAAGATCGGCCCGCGCTCGATTGCCGCCTCGATCCTCGGCCTTTGTGGCGTAATCGTCATCGTCGCGGGCAAATTGGGCGGCAGCGACTATAGCGACGAAGCCTTGCTCGCCGTCGGCGCCGTCTTCCTCTCGGCGATCTTCTACGCCTACAACCTCATCCTCGCGCGGCGACAGGCGAAGATGGCAGAACCGATGGAGATCGCCTTCTTCCAGAATTTCTTCGTCGCCGCGATCCTCGCGCTCGGCGCACCGTGGTTCCTCGAAGTACCCGCCACAAGCCACGCACCGCACATCCTCGGCGCCGCCGTCCTCGCAACGACCTCGCTGCTGCTTCTGAGCTGGGCCTATGCCCGCGCCGAGACGCAGATCCTTGCGACCACCGAATATACCGGCTTCCTCTGGGCGATGCTGTTCGGCTGGTTCTTCTTCGACGAAGCGGTTACGCTGCCGACGCTCGCGGGCGCCGTGCTGATCGTCGCCGCCTGCCTGATCGTCGCGCGCAAGGCGCCGCACGGCGACCCGATCGAGCCCGCAGCCGCCTAGACCGCCGCTCTCGCCAGCCGGTCGTTGATCGCCGCGCCCAGTCCCTCGAACGGGATCCCCGCGACCGCGATCTTCGCCTTCGCGCTCGCCGCGCCCGCGTGCAGCGCATCGAACAGCCGCGCCGCCGCTTCGGTCAGGTCGCCCGCCGCGCTCAGATCATAGTCGCCCGCGACGGCGCCGAACCCGATACCGAACTCGTCCACGGCAAAATCCGTGGCCCCCAGCCGCACCGGCTTGCCCGGCGCATAATGGCTAGCGAGCATCCCCGGCGCGACGATCTCCGAACCCTTGACGCCCGACACTTCAAGCCCGCTCGCCGCCGCGAGCATCTCCGCCGTCACCGGCCCCGGCCGCAACATTTCGACCGCGCCATCCCTCACCCGCGCGATCGTCGATTCCACGCCCGCCGTCGTCGGCCCATCGTCGATGACCAATGCGATCCGGCCGTCGAGGCTCGCCAGCACATGGTCTGCCTTCGTCGGGCTCACCCGCCCGCTCGCATTGGCGCTCGGTGCGGCCAGCGGCGCTCCGCTTTCCGCCAGCAACGCCTGCATCGCCCGGTGCCCCGGCACCCTGAGCGCAATCGTATCGAGCCCTGCCGTCGCGATGCGCGCCACCGGACAGTCGGCCGTGCGCGGCACCACCAATGTCAGCGGCCCCGGCCAGAAGGCTTCCGCCAGCGCCCGCTCGACCGTACCGAACACCCCCAGCCGCTCGGCTGCGGCGAGGTCGGGCACATGCACGATCAACGGATTGAAATCGGGTCGGCCCTTGGCGGCATAAATGCGCGCTACGGCGTCGGCGTTGCGGGCATCGGCGGCGAGGCCATAGACCGTCTCGGTCGGCACCGCGACCGGCTGGCCCTCCCCGATCAGCCCCCCGGCGCGCGCCATTGCCTCCGCGCCGAAGGGGCGGATATCTGTCGTCATGCGCGTTTGACCGTCGGCCATGCCGCGCTATAGCGCCCGCGCAACGATATTCACCAGCAAAGTGTCCCGTCCCATGACCTACACGCCGCCCACCACCGAACAGCTTTTCGTGCTCGATCATATCGCGCGTGTCGACGCGATGGCCGCTCACGACAAATTCGCCGCCGCAACCCCCGACATGGTCGAGGCGATCGTCACCGGCATCGGCGAATTCGCTGCCGAGATGTATGCGCCGCTCAATCGCGTCGGCGACACGACCAATCCCCAATGGCAGGACGGCAAGGTCACCATGCCCCCGGGCTTCAAGGACGCCTACAAACAGTTCGTCGAGGCAGGCTGGGGCAGCATCGACGGCCCCGGCGAATATGGCGGGCAGGATCTGCCCTTCACCCTCGCGACCGTGGTGATCGAGGCGCTCGGCAGCGCGAACATGGGCTTTACCCTTTGCCCCATCCTGACCGCAGGCGCGATCCATGCGCTGATGGCCTACGGCACCGAGGAACAGCGCCAGACATGGCTGCCCAAGCTGGTCAACGGCGAGTGGAACGGCACGATGAACCTGACCGAGCCCGCCGCGGGCAGCGATGTCGGCGCGCTGCGCTCGACCGCCGAAAAGGTCACCGATGGTCCGAACGCCGGCCTCTACCGGATCAAGGGGCAGAAAATCTTCATCACCTTCGGCGAGCATGATCTTACCGACAATATCGTCCACCTCGTCCTAGCGCGCACGCCCGGCGCGCCCGAGGGGACGCGCGGCATCTCGCTCTTCCTCGTCCCCAAATACCGCCTCGACGACGCCGGCAATCCGACGATTTCGAACGGCGTCCATTGCGCGTCGATCGAGCACAAGCTCGGCATCCACGGATCGCCGACCGCCGTGATGGTCTATGGCGAGGGCGAGGATTGCCTCGGCGAGATCGTCGGCGGCGAGATGGGCGGCATGAAGGCGATGTTCGTGATGATGAACAACGCCCGCCTGATGGTCGGCTGCCAGGGCGTCCAGATCGCCGAGCGCGCGACGCAGCAGGCGCAGCGCTACGCCGCCGAGCGTGTCCAGTCGTCGCTCGCGGGTTCGCCCGATCGCACTCCGGTGACGATCGCGCACCACCCCGACGTCAAGCGGATGCTGTGGCGGATGCGCGCGCAGACCGAGGCCGCGCGCGCGCTCACTTACTATGCCGCGGCGCAGATCGACTTCGGCAAGCTCGGCGACGAAGCCGCCGCCATGCGGGCCGAAATCCTCATCCCGCTCGTCAAGGCGCACGCGACCGACATCGGCTGCGAGGTCGCCAGCCTCGGCGTGCAGGTCCATGGCGGCATGGGCTTCATCGAGGAAACCGGCGCCGCACAGCATTATCGCGACGCGCGCATCGCTCCGATCTACGAAGGCACCAACGGCATTCAGGCGGCGGACCTTGTCGGGCGCAAGCTCGGCATGGCGGGCGGCGACGGGGTGCGCGGCCTGATCGACGATATTGCGCGTGGCGCTGCCGATTTTCCGGAGTTGCAACAGCTTGTCGACGCCTGCCGCGCGGTGACCGACTGGATGGTCGGCGCGAACACCGGCGACCGGCTTGCGGGCAGCTACCCCTATCTCACCATGCTCGCCACCGCGACCTGCGGCTGGCTGATGGCAATCCAGAACAAGGCTGCTCGCACCGCGCTGGGCGAAGGCCATGGCGACCGCGCCTTCCTCGAAGCCAAGATCGCATCCACCCGCTTTTACCTGCAACAGATCGTCCCGGCGGCGACCGGCCTCGCCGCCTCGGCGCTCGCCGGCGACGCCGCGCTCGAACCGCTTCCGGCGATCGCCTGAAACATAGGGAATCCTGCGCCTGACGTCTCCGCGTCCGGCGCAGGGTTTCGTTCATAATTAACGCGATGATAACCATCTGGGACTAGGCACGGGCCGGCAATTGCTGGAGACGTGCGTGCCCATCCCGGTCAAAAGTCTGATCATCAGCTGGCGAACGATCGCGCTCTCGCTGATTCTCAGCCTGATCGTCGGCTTTTCGGCGATCGGCGAACCGGTCGATCGCGTGATCGAGGCGGCGATCGGCCGCCTTGCCTGGCGTCCCGTGTCGGGCGACACCGTCATCGTCGGGGTCGACGACAAGACGTTGCAGTCGCTCCAGGATCAGGAATTTTCGGTCGCCAATCACGCCCGGCTCATCAAAAGGATCGACGATGCCGGCGCGAAGCGGCTGTTCATCGACTTTTCATATTATCGCCGGCTGACCCATCCCGATTTTTCCAAGGTCGTCGCCGCGGTGAATGCGATGGACGACCGGGTCGTCGTCGCCGTGCCCGCCGCCCGGATGACCGGCACCGACGTCAAGGTCAGCTATTGGCCGTCGCAGGCGATGAGCGACCGCGCGGTGCGCGCCTGCATTTGCTGGGAATATGAATTCTGGCAGGTCTGGCGCGTCCCGCTGGCGGTGATCGCCGACGGTCGCCATATACCGAGCTTTGCCGCACTCCTCGCCGACCGCCCGCTCGACAAGCCCGGTGTGTTCGCGCTCGATTTTTCCTACGACACGTCGACGGTCACCGAATATAGCGCCATCGACGTGCTGAACGGACGCGTCGGGCGCGCCGAGCTCGCCGGCAAACATGTCATTTTC
Source organism: Sphingopyxis sp. YR583 (assembly GCF_900108295.1). Lineage (NCBI taxonomy): Bacteria > Pseudomonadati > Pseudomonadota > Alphaproteobacteria > Sphingomonadales > Sphingopyxidaceae > Sphingopyxis > Sphingopyxis sp. YR583. The sequence continues at coordinate 965,262 of NZ_FNWK01000001.1, forward strand.
GCGCCCACCAACGCATCCTCGTCGGACCAGCATTTCCTGCCCGGCCACGAAAAATTGCCGGGGGCCTATATCCACCTGATCGCCGGCGAGGCGCTGAAGCGCGGCACCCCGATCGACATCGGCTTCCTCCCGGGCCTTGCCCTCACCTTCGCGGTGCTGATGGGAGCGCTCGCGATCGGGCGCGGCCGCTGGTACGCATGGACCGCCTTCGCGGCGACCGCGGCCCTGATCGCGGCCAAGGTCATGCTCAGCATTTCGCTCGTCTCGACCCAGATCGGCGCCGCTTGTTTCCTGATCGCCGCGGTCAGCACCAACGTGTCGCGCACCCGTCGCCGCGCCTCGGCCCAGCGCGAAAACCCGGTTTCGGGCTTGCCCAATTTCGAAGCCTTGCGCACGCAGGCGGCGTTCGGCAGCGCGACCGTCGTCGCCGCCAAGGTCGTCAATTTCGAGGATCTCGCCGCCTTCATTCCCGGCGACGGCATCGGCAAGCTCGTCGAACAGGTCACGCGCCGCCTCCAGCTCGCGTCGCAGGGCACGACGCTGCATCACGATCTCGACGGCACCTTCGCGTGGCTCGTCCCCTATTATCAGCACAGCCAGATCGAGGGGCAGCTCGCGGGCCTCGCCGCATTGTTCAACGCGCCGCTGACCATCGGCGAGCTCCGCGTCGACGTCGCGATCGCCTTCGGGGTCAACGACGAGTTCGAAGGATCGAACGCGCAGCGCCTCGCCGCCGCGCTCGTCGCCGCCGAGCGCGCGATCCGCACGCGCTCGCTGTGGACCAAATATACCTCGCGCCAGAAAGAGGACGCCGGCTGGCAATTGAGCTTCCATTCGCAGCTCGAGGATGCCCTGACCGGCGGCGACATCTGGGTCGCCTTCCAGCCGCAATATGAGATCGCGACGAACAAGCTGGTCGGGGTCGAGGCGCTCGCGCGCTGGACGCATCCGACGCGCGGCCCGATCCCGCCCGACGAATTCATTGTCCAGGCCGAAAAGAGCCAGGACATCTATCGCCTCACCCTGTTCGTGATGGATCAGGCGATCCGTTCGGCGGCGCAGCTGCGCGAACGCGGCATCCATATCAACATGTCGGTCAACCTGTCGGCGAGCCTGCTCGACCATAACGACCTTGTCGGCACGATCCGCGTGATGCTCACCGCGCATCATCTGCCGCCCGAAATCTTGACGATCGAGATCACCGAAACCGCGCAGATCGAAAACAGCCGGCAGGCGCGCCAGACGCTGGCGCAGCTTCGCCGCACGGGCATTCGTCTGTCGATCGACGATTATGGCACCGGCCAGTCGAACCTCGAATATCTGACCGAGATCGAAGCCGACGAAATCAAGATCGACAAGCGATTCGTGATGACCATGCGCGATTCGCAGCGGAACCTCGAAGTCGTCAAATCGACGATCGATCTCGCCCACCGCCTGGGTGCCGTGGCGGTCGCCGAAGGCATCGAAGACGCCGAAACCATGGCCTTGCTAGCCAACCTCGGCTGCGATGTCGGACAAGGCTATCATCTTGGAAAACCTCAACTGTTTTCCGAACTTACTGCGACACTGAGCACCATTCCCCAAAATCGCACCGCTTAACTGCCAAAATGGTGGTAATCATTTTGGTTAAGACTCGATTTACCATGTCGATTAAGGTATACGCGCCGTTAACTGTTCGTCGTGGGCAGTGCCAACAGGAGATCTGACATGGGTTGGTTCTGGAAATTTCTCGGCGGCGGCGGCACCGGTAACGGTGGCGGCGAAGCGTAAGCCAGGAACGAGATAAAAAAGGGCTCCGGACATTTCCGGGGCCCTTTTTCTTTGCCTGCAACCCGTGCGCCCTTGCGCGCCGGACACGGCCCGCCCCACGCCTTCCCGATCGCTAGCGCGCCATATTCGCCGCCGCTCTTTGGCCCGGGCTCGTACCCATAAAAAAAATGATCCCCCGCCCGGTCGCAACGATCGCCGCGCAAAGCCGCACTATGCCTTGCCCTCGCCGCCCCGCGCGTCCATCAGCGTCGACGAAACGAATCAAATTATCGACGAGTTGAGTCCCCGTTCTGTCATTTACCGTCTTGCATCGCCGCGCCGACGTGGCACTATAGGTGGTGGGTCAAACACGGGGGCACCCCAAGAAATAGTATAAGGCTGCAAGTGGCGGATTTCCGTCGTCCATCGCATATGGACACGGGAAAACCCTTCCTGCGGCCAAAAAAAGTGCCCACCGGGACGGGTTTAAATGCTAAGACCGGGGCTTCGCCCTGAGTCGAACAAGACAGGAACAAAGCGCACCGCGTGCGCGTTCATATCGGGGGCGAATTCGATGGATTTTCGGGAAACGGAACGAGTGGAGACGAGCGACGTGGCGACGATGGAACTGGCAAAGAATGATGCTCCGGCGGTGAGCGAATCGGCGCCCGAAGGAAAGCCCACGGCCAAGCTCAACGACAGCAGCGAGCCGAAGGTGCACGCGCGTCGATTCGACATCGTCACCGACAAGAGCCGCGATGCGCTCCTGACCGATTTCGGCAAGGAAACGCTCGAGGATCGTTACCTCCTGCCCGGCGAATCCTATCAGGATCTCTTCGCGCGCGTCGCCGACGCCTATGCCGACGATCAGGATCACGCGCAGCGCCTCTACGACTATATCTCGAAGCTGTGGTTCATGCCCGCGACCCCCGTTCTCTCGAACGGCGGCACCGGCCGCGGCCTGCCCATCTCCTGCTACCTGAACTCGGTCGACGACAGCCTCGAGGGTATCGTCGGCACCTGGAACGAGAATGTCTGGCTCGCCAGCCGCGGCGGCGGCATCGGCACCTATTGGGGCGCGGTGCGCGGCATCGGCGAACCCGTGGGCCTCAACGGCAAGACCAGCGGCATCATTCCCTTCGTCCGCGTGATGGACAGCCTGACCCTCGCGATTTCGCAGGGCTCGCTCCGCCGCGGCTCGGCCGCCTGCTACCTCGACATCTCGCACCCCGAGATCGAGGAGTTTCTCGAGGTCCGCAAACCCTCGGGCGACTTCAACCGCAAGGCGCTCAACCTGCACCACGGCGTGCTGATCACCGACGAGTTCATGGAGGCCGTCCGCGACGGCGCCGAATTCAACCTGCGCAGCCCCAAGGACCAGAGCGTCCGCGGCACTGTCGACGCGCGCGCGCTGTTCCAGAAGCTCGTCGAAACGCGCCTCGCGACCGGCGAGCCCTACATCATCTTCATCGATCAGGTGAACCGCATGATGCCCAAGCATCATCGCGACCTCGGGCTCAAAGTCACCACCTCGAACCTCTGCTCGGAAATCACGCTGCCGACCGGCCGCGACCATCTGGGCGAGGATCGCACCGCGGTCTGCTGCCTCTCGTCATTGAACCTCGAAACCTGGGACGAATGGAACGGCGACAAGGTCTTCATCGAAGACGTGATGCGCATGCTCGATAACGTCCTTCAGGACTATATCGACCGCGCCCCGCCCGAAATGGCGCGCGCCAAATATAGCGCCAGCCGCGAACGTTCGGTCGGCCTCGGCGTCATGGGCTTCCACAGCTTCCTCCAGGCGCGCGGCCTGCCGTTCGAGGGCGCGATGGCGAAATCGTCGAACCTGCGCGTCTTCAAGCATATCCGTGCACAGGTCGACGCGGCATCGATGCTGCTCGCGAACGAGCGCGGCCCCTGCCCCGACGCCGCCGATCAGGGCGTGATGGAGCGCTTCAGCTGCAAGATGGCGATCGCGCCGACCGCGTCGATCAGCATCATCTGCGGCGGCACCAGCGCGTGCATCGAGCCGATCCCGGCGAACATCTACACGCACAAGACGCTCTCGGGCAGCTTCTCGATCCGCAACCCGCACCTCGAAGCGCTGCTCGTCGACAAGGCGAAGAACAGCGACGCGGTGTGGAACTCGATCCTCGAACGCGGCGGCAGCGTCCAGCACCTCGACTTCCTGACGCAGGACGAGAAGGACTGCTACAAGACCAGCTTCGAAATCGACCAGCGCTGGCTCCTCGAACTCAGCGCCGACCGCACGCCCTATATCGATCAGGCGCAGTCGCTGAACCTGTTCATCCCCGCCGACGTCGAGAAATGGGATCTGCTCATGCTCCACTACCGCGCGTGGGAACTCGGCATCAAATCGCTCTATTATCTCCGCTCGAAATCGGTGCAGCGCGCCGGCTTCGCGGGCGGGGTAGAGGCCGACAACACCGCCGAAGCGCCGAAGTTCGAACTCAGCGCCGAAAGCACCGATTACGACGAGTGCCTGGCCTGTCAGTAAAGAGTGAAGCCCCTCTCCCCTTGTGGGAGAGGGAGGGGCCCGTCGCCGCGTGAGCGGCGATGGGAGGGTGAGGGGAAGAAGCCGCAAGGCCGACCTCCCCCGGTGGACGACCGAAAGAGCGCGCACGCTCCGCCGCGAAGCCACCGACGCCGAGAAGCGCATGTGGCGCGCCTTGCGAGAGGCTTTTCCTCACGCAAAGTTCCGCCGCCAGCAAGCTCTCGGGCCCTTTTTCGCCGATTTCGCATCGCACGCCGCGCGGCTGGTGATCGAAATCGACGGAGGACAGCATGGCGAAGCGGTCGCCTAAGACGAAGCGCGGACACGCTTCATCGAAGGTGAAGGATATAGGATGATCCGCTTCTGGAATGACGATGTGATGACGAATCTGGAGGGCGTATTGACCTCGATCGCGTCCACCCTCCCTTCTCCCCTTGTGGGAGAAGGTGGCCCGCAGGGCCGGATGAGGGGGAACGAGGCCGACACCCCCTCACCCTCCCAAGGCTGACGCCTTGGGCCCCTCCCTCTCCCACAAGGGGAGAGGGAATTTGGACCGAGTTTCGACTGGAGTACGCCAATGTCGCTTTTGGAAGCCCGCAAGACCTACAAGCCCTTCGAATATCCGTGGGCCTATGATTTCTGGAAACGCCAGCAGCAGATCCACTGGGTTCCCGAGGAAGTGCCGCTGGGCGAGGATTGCCGCGACTGGGCGCAAAAGATCAGCGACCATGAACGCAACCTGCTGACGCAGATTTTCCGCTTCTTCACGCAGGCCGATATCGAGGTGCAGGATTGCTACCACGACAAATACGGCCGCGTGTTCAAGCCGACCGAAATCAAGATGATGCTGACCGCGTTCAGCAACATGGAAACCGTGCACATCGCGGCCTATTCGCACCTGCTCGACACGATCGGCATGCCCGAAAGCGAATATGGCATGTTCCTCGAATATGACGAGATGCGCGCCAAGCACGACTATATGGGCACCTTCGGCGTCGACAGCGACGAGGATATCGCGCGCACGCTCGCGATGTTCGGCGGCTTTACCGAAGGGCTTCAGCTCTTCGCCAGCTTCGCGATGCTGATGAACTTCCCGCGCTTCAACAAGATGAAGGGCATGGGCCAGATCGTCAGCTGGTCGATCCGCGACGAAAGCCTCCACTGCGAAGGCATCATCAAGCTGTTCCACACCTTCGTGAAGGAACGCGACTGCCTGACCAAGGCGGTGAAGGAAGACATCATCGACACCTGCCAGAAAACGGTGCGGCTCGAGGATGCGTTCATCGACCTCGCGTTCGAACAGGGCCCCGTCCCCGGCATGACGCCGAAGGAAATCAAGCGCTACATCCGCTACATCGCCGACTGGCGTTTGGGGCAGCTCGGCTTCCAGCCGATCTACATGATCGACGAGCATCCGCTCCCCTGGCTCGCCCCGCTGCTCAACGGCGTCGAGCACGCCAACTTCTTCGAAACGCGCGCGACCGAATATTCGAAGGGCGCGACGCGCGGCGACTGGAACACCGTGTGGTCCAGCTTCGACAACCGCAAGAAGGCGAAAGCGAACGACGACGGCGCCGCAGCCGGCGAAGCGAGCGACGACGGCGAAGACATGTTCAAGCAAGCCGGCATCGCCGCCGAGTAAGACAACCAGAACCCCTCCCCTTCGGGAGGGGCATTACCATTGTGAACCCCGGCGCAAGCCGGGGCCTAGCGAGGCGAAAACGCCCCGCACCAGACAAGACCAAGACGTCAGAGGCCCAAAAAATGACCGAAGAAAAAAAACAGAAACTCCTGATCCTCAGCCAGCCGCAGCGCGCGACCCTCGAAGGTCTCTCGAACCGCCGCCCCCAGCTCCCGACCGACCCCGTCCGCGACGAACTCGTCACGCTGGGCCTCGTGGTCAAACAGGGCGCCAAATGGGCGCTGACCCCGACAGGCAAGAAGGTGCTGGCGGCGAACTCGAACCGGCGCAACTCGGGCGGGTTTTCGGTTTAAAAAACGCCTACCACGCCGTTAAATAGAGCGACGATGAGTCGCCAGCTAGCGGCTAGGGGGATAATGTCTTGAAACGGAAGATTTCCGTATATGCAATAGCGATCGCCATTTCTTTGCCGTGGCTAATCTGGCTTATCGTTTTGTCAAACGACAAATCATTCAAATATTTCTTTAATAACAGCTCTGAAAACCCTTACGCCTTATCAGGCGCGTTCGGGGATTCTTTTGGCTTTGTTGCTTCTTTAATGACCATGGTTGCAGCTGTTGGCGTGTACGTTACATTCTCCAACGAACAACACGCGAGAAGAATTTCTCAGTTTGAGTCAAATTTTTTCACTCTTTTGAAAAATTTGGAATCAATCACATCTCAAATACAGATGGAGCTCCTCCAGAAGCGTAAGGACAGCACCTTTAAAGCAAAATACCCTCCCCTCCTCCGAGCAGGGAACAGAATTACTATTCGATATCATCATGGGAGAGAGGGACTAAAGGTCATTCTTTATATTATAAGGAATGATATAGAACCTGATGGATACTTAAACATAAAGATCGTTGCAAAAAAATACAACGAAACATACAATAGATTTGTCCATTTTCTTGGTCACTATTTTAGAACTGTATACCACATATACAGGCTAATTGACGAAAAATGCCCAAAAGATGATGACCTTTCTTACCACTACGCAAGAATTGTTAGATCGCAATTAAGCAATCCAGAACTGTGCCTGCTATCATACAACTGCATTGTAGGAGAGGGCAGGTACAAATTTAGGGAACTTGCGGAAAAGTACGCTATTTTTCACAATATACATAGAGAAGTTATAGATGAATATGAACAATCTGAACTGGATTTTTTTCTAAGGAAGATTCATCATTCTGCTTTTAGATTTGAGCCAATTGTACCAATAACATATGATGACTAAGCTAAGACGCACCATAATGGAGGAATTATTTACAGGCGCGACACCCCCTAATTAGCCGTCGCCTATCCAAGGCTCATCCGCTAACCAAGCGCCATGCCCGGGGTCTTCGTCCATCGCCGCGACACGCATTATGCCGACGAGCCCTATCGGCAATATCAATTCCCCAAAGCCTATCTGTCGCGCGCTAGCCAGTTCGAAGGCGATTGGGCGGTCTATTATGAACCCGTAAAGGCCGGCGGCCGGGGTTTTTACGCCGTCGCCTGGGTCAATAAAATCGTTCCCGACCCCACGCGCGAAGGCCATTATCTCGCGCTGATCCAGCCCGATACCTATCTCGACTTCGCGCACAACGTCCCGCGGACAATCGATGGCGCGCTTGTCGAAAGCGATTTGGCTAATGCGCAAGCGGCCGTGCGCCCGCTCAGCCAGCGCGACTTTGTTCGCATCATCGACCTCGGCCTTGGCGACGACGAAAACGCCCTGCCCCGCGTTGGCGATCCGGCGTCCCCCTTGCCGCCCTCGCTTCACGATACCCAGCGCCCGTTCCGCTTCGAGCAGCAGCGCGTTCGCGCCGAAAGCCTGACCTCGCGCATCGTTCGCGACCGCGTCTTCCGCACCGCCGTGCTCGCTGCCTATGACAAGCGCTGCGCAATGACCGGCCTCAAGTTCATCAACGGCGGCGGCCGCGCCGAAGTCGCCGCCGCGCATATCCGCCCCGTCGCTGCGAATGGCCCTGACTCCGTGAACAATGGCCTCGCCCTCTCGGGCACCGCGCATTGGATGTTCGACCGCGGTCTGATTTCCTTGGGCGACGACCTCTCGGTCCTAGTTTCGCGCCACGTCAACGATACCGAAAGCCTCGATCGGCTGCTCCGGCCCGACCGCAAGGCGATCGAACCGCTCGATCCAGCGCTTCGCCCGCATCCAAGCTTCCTCGCATGGCATCGGGCAAATGTCTTCAAATCCTAGCGAAGTTGGTGAAATCGCCACCTTGCCTTCCCACCCTCCTGCTGTATTAAACAAATAACACAGCAGGAATCCCGCCATGCCCCTCTCCCTCCTCCTCGCCGCCGCGCTCGCAGCCCCCACCCCCATGCCCACCGGCGAAGCCCTCACCGCGCAGATCGCCACCAACGACGCCCGCCTCTTCTGGGCCGTCTTCGAAGGCTGCGACGCAAAGGCGCTCCCCGACCTGCTCGCCGCCGATTTCCGCATGATCCACGACAAGGGCGGGCTTGCCGAACCCAGCCGCGACGCGATGATCGCCGATGTCGCAAAAAGCTGCGCCAGCCGTCAGCCGGGCGGAACGCAGGCGGGGTATAAAAACCGCCGCCTGCTCGTCCCCGGCTCGCACCGCGTCCGCGCGATGGGCGACTGGGGCGCGCTGGAGGAGGGCGCGCATGTCTTCTTCGAATGGAACGCCCGCGACGCGCGCTGGGACATGGTCGGCGGCGCGCATTATATGCACCTGTGGCAATGGATGCCCGCCGAAGCGCGCTTTCGCCTGTCGCAAAGCTACAGCTACGATCACGACGGCGCCGCGCCCTATCCACCGGCACCCGGTCGCTAGGCGGGCGGCTCGCGTCGGCCGCGCGCGATCAATTCATCGCCGACCCCGCCGGAAAGCCGCGTAGCCCGGCGACCGCGAACATCACCCCGCCGCGCACCGCCTCGGGCGAATCCTCGAGCAGATAGAGCTTCACCAGCTCGCGCGTCACTTCGCTGTCGTCGTCGACGACCAGCCGCAGCGACGCGATGCCAAGGTCGTTCTTCGCGATCACCACGTCGCGGATCAGCGGCAGCGGCCAGCTCTCCTCGCTGCCGCGATAGAGCCGCGCGCCATCGTGCCAGATAAAGGCGCCGCGCCGCCGCCAGGCGCGATAAAAGGCCGTAAAGCCGAGCAGCGCCACCGCGATCCCCGCGCTCACCAGCAGATTGCCGACCAATATCGAACGCAATATGTCCGCCGCGCTGTCGCCCCACGCGACGCTCGCCTGTCGCAGCATCAGCCCCGCCGCCGCCAGCGCGCACAGCAACTGCCCCGCCAGCAGCGGCTTCGCCTTCAGCCGGCCGATCACAATCTGTCTGGAAAACCCGCCTGTCATCGCGGCACACATAGGAAGCGCGGGCGCACGGCGCCACCCCGCCCGACGTGCGAAATAGGATCGCGGTCCCCTTTCCTACATCGCCGCCGCGTGCCAGCCTTTCGCCGCTAGCTCTTTGACATGCTGAATTCCCCGCCCCGCCCGCGTGAAACGTCGCACCGCGCGCGATCTTTGCAATGTTTCGCCCGCGTGCCGGATGCGCAATCTTCGCGACCTTTGGGCTCGCGACACCGGGCCAAGCGCCCCGGCCCTGCGGCAAACCGGCGCGCACGGCGCCCGATCCCTGCTATACTCGCCCGCGAAAGGAGAAAGCCGATGCAGGCCGTAACCGAAGGCGACCGCCGCAAGGAGGTTCGCGTCCTCCTCGACCAGATTCAGGCGCATCCCGAACGCGACTGGAGCGAGGCGCGCCGCCGCCTCGCGACGCTGAACAAGCTGATCGCCGCGCCGCCCCGACAGCATCCGCACTAGCCGCTCGTCGCGCGTCCGCGCCTACCCGTCGCAACCGCACGGACGCGATGCAACAATCGGACATTGCACGTGTTTCTTCGTCGTAGGCATCGGCGCCGCCCCTACCCCCCCCCCCCCCCCGCGGGCTGGCGCCGATGCCGAAACCAACCCTCGACGGAGACAGACATGCGCAAAGCATTCGCCCTTCTGACGGTCGCCCCCGCCTTCCTCGCCTTTCCCGCGCTCGCCCAGACCGCTCTGGCCCAGCTCGCGCCCGACGGCGGCGCGACCGTCAATCTCGTCGGCAAGGTCGGGCTGAACGGCGGCGCACTTCAGGACAGCGCCGACGGCGTGACCAACCCCGTCGGCAGCACCGTGGATCAGGCCGACGGCACGGTCGGCAAGGCGGTCGACGCCGCGAACCTGACGCTTGCAACGCGCGAACAGGTGCGCGCGGGCGCCGAACTCTACAATGTGGGCGGCGACAGCGTCGGCACTGTGCAGAGCGTCGAAGGCGACACCGCGGTCGTGATCCGCGGCGGCAAGCTCTACAATGTCCCCGTCGCCGACATCTATCACGGCGCAGTGGGTGCAACCCACGGCCTCGTCACCAAATTGTCCGCCGCCGAAATCCAGGCCCACACCACTGCGGCGATCGAGTCGCGCTGAACGAAACAAGCCGCGGCGACCCCTTGCAAGAGGGACGTGGCCGCGCTGGGGGGAGCCGGGTGCACTCGGCTCCCCGCCTTGCATAATCGGAGAGACCGCATCGCGAGCGCGATCGGGGAGGGAGCCGGGACACCGGCTCCCTTTCGCTTTGCCCACGCCCTCCGCTCATCCGGGCGCGGATATGAAAATGGCCCGCCCCGGGGGGATGGGACGGGCCAGTTTCAGTGCCGGCGCGCCCGATTGCGCCACCGGCTCTCTGTTGTCCGGGGGATGGGCTATTCGGCCTCTTCGAACAGGTCGACCGCGTTCGCGGCATTCGCCGACAGGCGCACCGTGTCGCCCTCGACCGCCGCGACCAGACCGGCGGGCAGATAATGATGCTTGCCGTCGCCGCTGTCGGCCTTGGTCAGCTTGATGCGCTCGCCGTCGAGATGGTCGACAGTGCCGATGTGGACGCCGTCGGCACCGACGACGGTCTGACCTTCCTTGATCGCGCTATGGTCATGCTCTGCCATGGTCATTCTCCTTGCCGCTCCGAAGGGAGGAGCCTCTGCACCATACGCACAGAAAGCCGAGTCGGCTCCCCTATACCAAGGTAGGGCGCCCGAAAGCCGCGCCCGCTTTCCATCCGGCCGCCGCGCCGCTACCGTCCGGCCATGCGTTCTCTCTCCCTGCTCGCAGCCGTCGTGTTTCTCGCCGCGCCGCTCCCCGCCCTCGCCTGCTCGGTCGCCTCGGGCTACCGCATCCCGACGAACATGGAACTGACCGAGAGCGCCGACATGATCCTGCTCGCCACCGTCACCGGCGGCACGACGATGGACGAGGCGACCGACCCCGACACGATGCGCATCGATATCCGGCCGGTCGCGGTGCTGAAGGGCGACCCGGCGGCGGCGCCGACGACGCTGCCGATCGCGCTCGCGACCGACCGCTTTGCCCTGCTCAGCAATCCCTATGACCTCGAAAATGCGCACCCCCTGTCCCAGATCGGCGGCTGCATCCGCTATATGGTGCCCAAGGGATCGCGCCTGATCTTCTTCCTTGACCGGCACGACGGCTTATGGGGGCCCGCGGGCGGCCCGTTCAGCCGCTGGGCCGAGGATGTGCTGACCGACGATGCGCCATGGCTCGCGGCGACGCGTCTCTATCTCGAAGTCGCGGCGCTTCCCGAAGCCGACCGCAAGCCGGCGCTGATCGCCCGCCGCGATGCGCTGCGCGCCAAGGGCGACGATCCGCTGGCCGCGCTGCTGGCCGACGATATAGACCGCCAGCTCGCCGGGCCGAACGCCCCGCTCCGCGAGGAATTGCCGCAGCCGTCGGAGGACATCACCGCCGAAGAGGTCGAAGCGATGGCCGACGGCGCCATGGCAGCGGCGAAATGCGCAGCGGCCGCTGCCAGCGACGCGGAAATGAAAGCGTGCGCCGACCGATAAGGATCGGTTAGCACCAGGGGCGGCGCCGTCCCTCCCAGGGCCTCGCCAGCCCCTCGTCGATCAGCACCGACCCGACGCTCATCCCGCCGCGCGTGACGATGCGCAGCTTGCGGCCGTAACGATCGGTATCGCGGTCGGCCTGTTCCAGCGTGAACGCGCCATCGTTGAGCCATAGCTGGAGCCGCCCGGTCGCCGCCTCACCCAGCGCGGCCTCTTCGGCGCAGCGCGCGGGATGCGTTTCGGGGGTGTCGATGTCGGCGATGCGATATTTCTCGCCCGCGAACCAGAAAGTGTCGCCGTCGACGACGCAATTGCTGCCACTGCCGCTGTGGCAAAAGCCGAACCGGGCCGACAGCGCATCGCGCGCCGCGCCGCCTTCGCCGCCCGCGAACAGCTCTGCGACCGGCGCGGGCAATATGCCGGTGATGGTCGGGACGCGCTGAAAGGTCGCGAGCGACACGACGAACGCCACGGCCATGACGGGCGTCAGCCACAGGTTCGACCCAACGCCGCGCCGCCTGCGCAGGGGCTTGCGGCGGTGGCGAACGGCGCGGCGGTGCGGATAGTGGAAATCGGGCCCAGACATGGCCCGACCCTAAAGGTGGAGGCTTAGCAAAATCCCAATGAGGCGGCTCCGCTATGGCGGACGAACGACGTCAATCGCGCCCGGTACGGCGCCGTTTCGACCAATAGCGATGGAGGGAGCCTGCGATCAGGGCGCCCCGCGCGGTTCTTCAGGCGGCGGCCGCCAGTATCTTCGTCTCGATCACCCGAATGAAAACCTCGGGATCCTGCGCGCCGGGGATCAGCATGCGGCCGCCCGGAATGAAGGCCGGCACGCCGGTTATATTCTGGTCGGCCCAATAGGCTTCCTCGGTGCGCACCATTTCGCCGAACTCGTCCGATGCAAGGATGGCGGCGGCGCGCGCGCGATCCAGCCCGACCGACGCCGCGACATCGGCCAGCACCGCATGATCGCTCACATCGCGATTGTCGGTGAAATGTGCGGTGAACAACGCCAGTTTCAGCGCGGTCTGCACGCCTGTTGCACCGTCCTGCTCCGGCTCCTCCAGCGCGCCCGCCCAGGTCAGCAGGCGGTGCGCATCGAAACTGTTACGCATCCGGAAATCGGGCCCGCGGTTGAAGGTGAAGCCAAGCTCGGCGGCGGCCCCGGCCATCTTCCCGCTGTTCGCGCGGCTCTGTTCGGCGCTGATCCCATATTTGCGCATCACATGGCTTGCGGCATCCTCGCCCTCGGCAGGCATATCGGGGTTCAGCTCGAACGGGTGCCACTGGACATGAAAATCCAGCCGCCCCGCAAAATGATCCATCACCTTGCGGAATTTCAGCCAGCCGATGATGCACCAAGGGCACATCACGTCGGACACGATGTCGACGCTCAGGCGCGGCACGCGCGGTTCGGTCAAAATTCTTCTCCTGCCGGCGCGCCGCCGCGCTCAGTCGGAGCGGCGGTCCTTGCCCGTCCGCCGGTCGCCCTTGCGACGATCCGGTCCGTTGTAATTCGGGTCGTCGGTTGTTCGGCGATCACCCGATCGCCGCTCCGAACTTGCCCTCTTATCCTCATCGCCTGCCATACGCTTCCTCCCCACCACAAAGGAAAACAGAAGCGACCCGGGGCGCAGTAACTCACAAAATGGTTAAAATGACAAGTAAGGCCGGAAATCCGTCGAATATCAGACAGTCAGCTTAGGGGTAGGAATCTAACGTTCCTTAGCCTCTTTCGTCATGCCGGACTTGATCCGGCATCCATAGCTGCGCCGTCGTCATGGACCCCGGATCAAGTCCGGGGTGACAAAGCTGGTGATGTCCGCAACCCGCCCACAGCGCTATTCGCTGTGATCTTTCGCAGGCGGCCGAGCTGAAAGGAAAAGTTGAGCAAGGCCGTAAGGGGCCGCTCCGAGTGCGCAAATTAGAAACGCACCGGCGGGGAAAACTATCAGAGCCATTCCCGCCCCCTCACGAAGATCGCTCGTAAATGCAACCCACACGCCATAGGCGAGAAAAAGCATGGCTCCGAAAAGGCAGATGAACCAGAACGCCCGGAAGTATCGCAGAATTCTCGCGAACAAGCCTTGTCCACCTGCCGCCTCGACAGCCAAATGATGACGGTATTTTGCTAGAAGACCCATTGATGTACGTCACCCCGTTAGGCGCGATGTGGACAAAATATCGATAATCTCGACCTCCGCAATCGGCCGCTAGCAACCGGCCCCGGTTCAATGCACCACATCATTCGTAGTCGGCTCGCTCGCCACCGGGCGCGACAGCACCCACCAGCTGCCGACCATCAACAGCACCGTCAGCGCCTCGATGATCATCGCCTGCACGATGCCGCTATTCACGGTATCGCCACTCGCCACCCCGAACAACCGGCCCGCAAGCGCGGTTCCATACAGGGCAGCGGGAACGAGCAGCGCGCGCAACCAGCCCGGCACCAGCGCGCCGATCGCGGCGGTGCCCGCAGCGACGATGAAAAAGGCCGACAGGTCGGCGCGGATCGTATTCGTGGCGGGCCCTTCGACCAATATGCCGAAGGTCTCGGTATAGCTGGCGGGATCGAACAGCCCGCGTGCGCCGACGATGGCAAAAAACGCCGCCCACAGCAGGACCGCGCCGCGCAACACCCAATTGACCATCATCTTTCTCCCCAATTTGCCGGCAGGCTGCGGCATCGGGGCAAAAAGTGCAATCTATTCCGGGTTGAAGTCCGCGGCGAACGTCTCTTCGATCCAGCCTCCGCCCAGCACGCGCGTATGGTCGCGGGCATCATAGAGCACCGCTGCCTGCCCCGGCGCGACGCCATATTCGGCGTCGGCGAAGATCAGCCGGTCGCCGGCAACGCGCGCGGGAACCGGCTTTGCCATGCTGCGCACCTTCGCGAGCACGTCGCGGCCCTCCACATCGGCGAGCCAGTTCGCCTCGCCCAGCCGCGCCGCCGAAACCGCGAGCGCGCGGCGCGGCCCGACGACAACCGCCTTCGTCTCGGCCTCCAGCCGCACGACATATAAGGGTTCGGCCTGTCCGCCGATCTCGATCCCGCGCCGCTGGCCGACCGTATAATGGATCAACCCCTTGTGCGCGCCGAGCACCGTGCCGTCGACGTGGACGATCGCGCCCTGATCGTCGGCGTCGGGGCGCAGCTTGCGCACCAGCGTCGCATAATCGCCGTCGGGGACGAAGCAGATATCCTGGCTGTCGGGCTTGCCCGCGACGCCGAGCCCCAGATCGCGCGCGATCTCGCGCACGACGCTCTTTTCAAGCCCGCCCAAGGGAAAGCGCAGGAAGTCGAGCTGGTCCTGCGTCGTCGCAAAGAGGAAATAGCTCTGGTCGCGTGCCGGGTCGACCGCACGGTGCAGTTCGGCGCCGGCGGGGCCCATCACGCGGCGCACATAATGGCCGGTCGCGAGGCAGTCGGCGCCAAGCTCTTTCGCCAGCCGGAACAGGTCGGTGAATTTCACCCCCATGTTACAGCGCACGCACGGGATCGGCGTCCTGCCGCTCAGATATTCGTCGGCGAACTGGTCGATCACCGTGTCGCGAAAACGGCTTTCATGGTCATAGACATGATGCGCGAAGCCCAGCCGGTCGGCGACCGCGCGCGCGTCGCGAATATCCTGGCCAGCGCAGCAGGCCCCGACGCGCTTCGCCTTGGCGCCATGATCGTAGAGCTGGAGCGTTACACCGATGACCTCGGCACCCGATCGCGCGGCAAGCGCGGCGACCACGCTCGAATCGACCCCGCCCGACATCGCGACGACGATTCGCCGGTCCTTCAGCGGCGAAGCGAGCTGAAAGTCGGCTTGGGCGAGCCCGGCAGGAGAGGCAATCGTCTCGATCATGGTCGGCGCCATCTAGGGATGCAGTTGCAAAAATACCAGCTTTTCCGCCGTAGCTGTCAATATATTGACGCGGGTTAAGCTTCGCTAACGGGTTCTGAAACCGGCATTTACGGGACTTTAGCTCCTGTGCCGTAGATGAGTCGCATGAACCTTGTACCGTCCGATCTCCCCCGCATTGCCGGCGCGGCCCGACTGTCGAAGCCCGGCTTCGACATTCTGCTGGCCGTGTCGAGTGCGCGTCAGGCAGCGTTGCCGACCGTGCGGCAGTTGCGGGCGCACGCACATCGCGAACGCCACATGGCGAAGCTTAATGCGCTGCGCGACACATTCTGCGGGACGCCCGCTAACACGGAACAAAAGGGCCCGCGCATCGTTCGCTTTTTCGACCTGTCCGACGATGTGAACGCCCTGCCCGAAACTATGAACAGCCTGTTTACCAGAGGGCTTCAGCCGATGTTGAATCCCTCTGTTTTAGATCCGAATGCGTCGGACACACCCCCCTCCGACGTTTCAAATATGGAATGAATATGATCGAGAATCAGAAAATCCGGCCCGCACAGGTTATCGGCCCCCTCGGGGAACCGCTGACGCTGGACTCGCTGCCGCCCCCGTCGACGACCCGCTGGGTCGTTCGCCGCAAGGCAGAGGTCGTCGCGGCCGTCAACGGCGGGCTCCTGTCCGTCGACGAAGCGTGCGAACGCTATGGGCTGACCCTCGAGGAATTTGCCGGATGGCAGCGGTCGATCGACCGCAGCGGCATGCCCGGACTGCGCGTCACGCGCATCCAGCACTACCGCGACCTGTATGAGCGCCAGCAGCGCTTCTGAGGCCGCGGAACCGGACCAGGCACGAGAGAGGGCGCTTCGGGCGCCCTCTTTTTTTGCGCTCGCGGGTGGACAGTCGACGGGGCGGCCCGCTACCGGCGCGCGATGGGTATCACAGCAACGATCATGAACACCGCCACCGGCCAGCCGATCCAGAAGATGAGCTTCGGCCGCATGCCCAAGCCTTGGGCGAGCTTCAACCTCGCGACCGGCGAACTCGTCACCGCCGAACGGATCGACGTCACCCCGCCGGCGCCCGGAAAATTCGCCGCGACGGTGCAGGTCTGGGTCAAGGTCAAGCCGCCCGCCTGATCGGTATTGCAAAGAAAATGGGCCCGATTCCAGTGCGATGACAATTTCATTGCAACCCTGACGTTCATCCCGCGTTAAGCCCCCGAGTCAACTTTGGGAGTCACTCGATATGCGTAAGATGTTCATCACCCTCGCCGCCACCTCGGCCCTCGCGCTCGGCGCCTGCCAGAGCCCCGCCGCCGACAAGGTCGAGGATCAGGCCGAAGCCAAGGCCGATGTGATCGACGAACAGGCCGACGCCATGCCCGAAGGCCCGGCGAAGGAAGCAACCGAAGCGAAGGCCGACGCCGTCGAAGCCGCGGGCGAGGAAAAGGCCAACGCGATGGACGACAAGGGCGAGATCGCTCCGTCGGAAGTCGGCGCCACCCCGCCGGCCGACCCCGCGAAGAAATAAGAACCACGAAACAAGGGCTGCCTCCCCTAAAGGGCAGGGTGAAGGGCGCCGGTCGATTCCGGCGCCCTTTATCGTGCGCGCCGTTCCTTCTCCGTCTCTTTCGCACCCTGTGATCGCGATCACCGCGCTTGGCGCCGGCAACCGTTATTGACCCGTTTCGGGACGGGAACATACTCCAAGCGAGAGGATCCACGGACCACCCTTCCGCCGCCCCCAGCGACCCAGGGCGGCGGGAGGGACTAGCCCGCCCGACCTTCGCCTTCCCCATCGCCTTCCAGCGCGCGCAAGACATCCTGCACCCCCGGCGCATCGGCATCGGCGCGCAGCGATGCGATCGCGTCCGCGACATCGAGCCGATATTCGGCGACCCCCGCCGACTCGACAGCCCACGCCGCGCCCAGCGATTTGACCAGCCGCCGCGCCGCGGCATTTTCCGACAGCATATGCACGTCGAGCCTATCCAGCCCCTCGGCGCGGCAATGGACGAGCAGCGCCGCGGTCATCATCCGCGCCAGCCCCAGTCCGTGAAATTCGTCGAGCACCGCGACCGAAAATTCGCCGACCGGCCCGTCGTGCCGGTGGCGCACCGCGTGCACCGCGCCGATCGGTGGCCGCCCGGGGCAGTCGCTGCAAATCGCGCCCCACGCGATATGGTCGTGCCCGTCGACATCTGCGAGCCTTTGCACCACCGCATCGGGCAGCACCGGCGCGGGCGAGAAAAAGCGCAGATAGCGCGACTCCGCCGACAGCTTCGCAATGCCTTCGCGGATCAGCGGCGCATCGTCGGGATTGATCGTGCGCAGGCGCACCGCGGTGCCGTCGTTGAGCGTGCAATCCACGACGATATCTTCGATCCGCATGCCCATGCGTGCCTCTCCGTCGGTTCCGGTCATCGCGGCCTCCCGCTCCGCGACGATAGGCAAGGCCCCGCCCGTCCGCAATCCACCCCCATCCACACCCCCACCCACACCGGGCGCGGGCCATTAACCCTCAGCAATTTCCCCGCACGCGATCGGTGAAATGTTGAAAGCCGAACCGCCCTTAACTTTGGTAAAAGTTGCATGTCGAAGTCGGAAAGGTTGCACATCTGTGATCCATGATCACCCACTGAGCGACAACGCGCCCTATGAGCTGCTCGGCGACCGCCTCGCGCGGCTGCGCCGGGCGCGCGGATACAGCAAGACCGACATCGCCGACCGGCTCGGCGTCACCGTCACCTCGATCTGCTATTGGGAACAGGGCCGCTCGCGCCCGCGCCTCGCGCGGCTTCAGGCGCTCGCCGACCTTCTCGGCACCTCGCCGACCGAACTTTTGAGCCGCGACACCGCGCCCGGCGGCGATCATCTCTCCGACCTCGTTGCACGCATGCGCGCCGAAATCGCCCACGCCGCCGGCACCACCCCGTCGAAGGTGCGCATCACGATCGAGATGTAGCCGCCCGCACGCCGCCAACCCGCCACCCCCTCCCCCTTCGTCGCCCCGACCCTGACCGGGGCGGCGTTGGGCGCGCAAACCGCGGCCGTTTTTCCCTTTCCTACATTGTTCCAATATGGTTCGCTTGAAATATCCAGCGAACCATAGGAGCAAAATTGATGTCACAGGAAATCCTCCCGCCCCTCCCCGCCGCCCTCGAGGCCGAGGCCGATCCCGCGATAAATCCCGACGATCTGCCCGACGATCTCGCCTTCACCCCCGTCGAGCGGCGCAGCAAGCGCTGGACCGGCATCAACGCCCAGAAGCAGCGCATCTTCATCGCGCATCTCGCCGCGACCGGCGCGGTCAGCATGGCGGCAAAGGCCGCGGGCCACTCGACCGCGGCCTTCTATCAGCTCCGCAAGCGCGACGACGCGGGCAGCTTCGCCGCGGCGTGGGACAGGGCGGTCGAGGCGGGCGCGCGCCGCGTCGCCGACCTGCTCATGGAATATGCCATCTATGGAGTGCCCGAGACGATCTCGAAGCGCGGAGAGGTCATCCTCGAGCGCCGCCGCCCGCACATCCGCGCGATGCAGCATATCGCCGCCAGCCGCTTTCCCGAGAATTTCGGCGCCATCGACCCCGTCGACGGCCGCCCCGCCAGCGCGATCCCGCACAGCATCCACCGCCTGCGCGAGAAATGGCGCGCCGAGTGGGAGGCCGAGCGCCAGGCCGCAATGCTCGAACACAACCGGCGCGCGAACCGGCAGGAAACTGACCTCGACGATCGCCTCCGCATCATCCGCACCGGCTTTCAGCGCAAGATCTCGCACGATCCGGTCAAGCGCGCCGCATGGGATCTGCTCACCGGCCCCGGCACCGATTGGGCCGCGGCGCGCGCACACGACGCCTATATGAATCCGCAAAAGCATGAGTGGCACATGTACCACCCCGACATGATCGTGCCGCTGGCGGCCGGGGCGGGCAATATCGACTGGGAGGAACAGGAAGGCGGCGACCTCGCCAACCCCAACCCACCCCCCGCCGACCATGTCCCGTGGACCGAAGGCGGCCGCGAGGACGAACTGTGGTTCGAACGCTTCGAGGATCATATGATCGAGGGCGAAGTCGGCGAGAGCGACATCGCGAACGGCCGGATCGCGCGCGGCGACATGCGCATGGCCGCCTACACCGTCCGCGAACAGGCCGAGGCGTGGCAAGCCGCGCGCCAGCCCGTGATCCAGCACCCCCACGGCTTCCTCGAAGACAACAGCCTCAGCGGCGGCGCCACCGGCCGCGAACGCGACGGCGCGCGCCGACGGATCGAACGCGCGATCGCCGAGCTGGAGCGCGAATGGAACGCCGCCTACAGCGAGGAAAGCTGGGCCGCGTGGAAGGCGGGCGGCAGCGCCACCGCCGAAACCGACAGTATGGAGGACGCCCGATGAGCCTCGAACGCGCCCTCGACGAAAACCGCATCTGCGCCCGCTTCGGCCGCATCGTCCAGATCGACTGGATCCAGCCGCGCGAGCCCTATGGCGGCTGGACCGACGCCGCGCATCTGGAGCCCGAGCCGGTCCAGACCTGCACCTCGGTCGGCCGCCTCGTCCGCGACGACGATTGCATCAAAATCCTCGCCGCCTCGGCGATGATCGTCGGCGACGAGGAACGGCTGATGCTGAGCGGGATCATCGAAATCCCGGCGCGGTGCGTGGTGCGGATTGTGCGGTTGGGGGAAACGGTTCCTTGAGCACCACTCGGCGTGATCGACGAATATTGTTCGCTGTCAGCGAATAATTGTTGACAGGGCGCAATCAATGACCTATATACCCTTCAAGCATTCGGGAAAAAGGCAACAGACCACCTTAAACTCTGGATGAGCAATCATCCGCGGGATCGGTTTCGGCAGATCCTCCCACTTATCGGCAAAGTGAGGGCACCGCACGCGCGGGACCACCGCCACCACCGATAAGGCGCGTTCGGGTGGACCGGACGCGAAGGGTTAGGGGGGGTGCGTTTTCTCCAGTTGTTGCTCCTTACGGTGGAGCTGGCCCTAATTCTGGGGCGAGCGATTAAGGAGTAAGTACCAATGGGTTCAACCCTACCGGATGCCGAGAAGACGCATGCGACGACTAGCCGCAGTAAGCACCCTTTTAAGGATGCGCTGCTGAGGCCGAAGACTTGGAAGATAGCATTGACTATCTTGAGTATCGCTCTCAAGGTTTTTCGTGTGATCGCGAAGTTCGGGGAAATGTTCGAGTAAACCCCCCTTAATTTCTTAAACCAACAAAAGGGGCTTTGTTGGAGGTATATATGTATGATCGCGCTTTAAAAACCATGCGCCAGTATCACAGACTCTCGCAGTCCGATCTGGCTGATCAATTGAAAATTTCCAGGTCTTACCTCAATGAAATTGAAAGAGGGAAAAAAGATCCTAGCCTTGAAGTTCTTTCAAAGTACGCTTCAAGATTTGATATTCCGGTTTCATCTATTATGCTTTTTGCAGAACGAACGCAAAACGGGACCTATGACAAAGCAAGAGTCTTTCTCGCCGACAAGGTGTTAAAAATGCTCGAGTGGCTGGCAGAAGATACGGAAGATGAGCACGAATCGACGTCGAACAGATCAGCGCATTCCCATTGATCGATGCCATTTATATGGCATTCGATCCCCGCACGCCCTTGCAAAAAGGCTCGGCTGGGATCTTAACAAGCTCGATGGCCTAGCTGCTTACGGAAGCTATCGAGTTTTCCAGCACAAGGAGACCGGGCGCTTAATTCAAGAGCCCGGTCCCGCGCTGCAGAGCCTGCACAGGCAGCTACACCGATACTTGAGCCGGGTACAGATGCCAGAATATTTGCATTCTGCGGCAAAAGGACGTTCTTATCTTACCAATGCGCGTTCTCACGTGGGCGCGGGGGCTTTAATTAAGGTCGATATCGCTAAGTTTTATCAGTCTGTACCGCAGCATAAGGTTATGCATTTCTTTCGCGATGAAATGAGGTGCGCCGAGGATGTAGCCGGACTTTTAGCAAATTTAATTTGCTTTGAAGGAAAACTTGCGACGGGTAGCGCCATTAGTCCAATTATATCTTATTATTCTTATAAAAATCTATTCGATAGCCTAGCTAATCTAGCAAATAAGCATGGATTAGTAATGACATGCTATGTCGATGACATAACCATGTCAGGTCCAAATGCATCAAATCTCGTTTTGCACGAAGCGCGGACGATGATTTTTAGGGCGGGCCTGCGTGCGCACAAGGATAGGAGATTTCCGTCATCTGCGCCAAAGGTCGTTACGGGCGTCGTGGTGACCGATCAAGGTGTCGAACTTCCGTTCTCTCGCTGGCAGAAGATCCGCGCACAGATACGAGAAATCGAAGGACTCGGTAACGCTGCTGATAAGTTGCGACTTTATCCTCGCTTAGTGTCTCGGCTTTACGAGGCGGCTCAGATAGATTCCCAATGTCGAGCGAGAGCGGAATATTATCACGCCCAATGGCGCCAAGCAAAACGTCAAGTTGCCATCGGCAGTATGGCGGACGGTACTGAAGCGGTCGCAGCCTAAGGGCGTAGGTATTGCGAAAGGAGCCCCTCTAGGCTGTGCAGCGATGGCGTAGCTTAGTCCCGCGAACATGGGGCAAACTAAGCATCACCTTGCATCTGCAGGGCAACAATATTCCCGCTTGTGGAGTGTTCACAGTCTCTAGTGGGTGCATCCGGCGAGCGGGTGGAAGCTGCCCCGCAGCTTCGCCTGATCCGCCCACCTGCCCTATTTCTGCTTTGATAAAAAAAAAGCGGATTAGGCGTCGTCACCCATCCGGAGCGCTGCAATGAAGGCCTCCTGCGGGATGTTGACGTTTCCGTACTCGCGCATCCGCTTTTTGCCCTCTTTCTGCTTTTCCAGCAGCTTTTTCTTGCGGGTCGCGTCGCCGCCATAGCATTTGGCGGTCACGTCCTTGCGCAGCGCGGCGATGGTTTCGCGGGCGATCACCTTGCCGCCGATCGCGGCCTGGATCGGGATCTTGAACATGTGGCGCGGGATCAGGTCCTTCAGCCGCTCGCACATGCCGCGGCCGCGGCTTTCGGCGCTGCCGCGGTGGACGATCATGGAGAGGGCGTCGACCGGCTCGTTGTTGACGAGGATGCTCATCTTGACGAGGTCACCGGCGCGGTGGCCGATCTGGTGATAGTCGAACGACGCATAACCGCGGCTGATGCTCTTCAGCCGGTCATAGAAATCGAACACCACTTCGTTGAGCGGCAGTTCATAGGTGATCTGCGCGCGGCCGCCCACGTAAGTCAGGTTCTTCTGGATGCCGCGGCGGTCCTGACACAGTTTCAGGATCGGGCCGAGATAATCGTCGGGCACGTAAATCACCGCCTCGATCCACGGCTCCTCGATCTCGTCGATGCGGTTCGGGTCGGGCATGTCGGCGGGGTTGTGGAGCTCAATCTCCTTCGCCGCCTCATTCTTCGTGTGGCTGAGCTTCAGCTTGTACACCACCGACGGCGCGGTGGTGATCAGGTCGAGGTCATATTCCCGGCTCAGCCGCTCCTGGATGATCTCGAGGTGGAGCAGGCCGAGGAAACCGCAGCGGAAGCCGAAACCGAGCGCGGCCGAGCTTTCCATCTCGAACGAGAAACTGGCGTCGTTGAGGCGGAGCTTCTGGATGCTCTCGCGCAGCTTTTCGAAGTCGTTCGCGTCGGTCGGGAACAGGCCGCAAAAGACGACCGGCTGGACTTCCTTGAACCCCGGCAGCGGGTTCGCGGCGGGCTTCTTCGCGTCGGTCACCGTGTCGCCGACGCGTGCCTGTGCGACGTCCTTGATCTGCGCGGTGATGAAGCCGATCTCGCCCGGGCCGATTTCGGTCAATTCCTCGCGCTTCGGCGTAAAACAGCCGACGCGGTCGATCAGGTGGGTGGTGCCCGCCTGCATGAACTTGATCTGCTGGCCTTTTTTCAGGATTCCGTCGACGACGCGGACGAGGATGACGACGCCCAGATAGGGGTCGTACCAGCTGTCGACGAGCATCGCGAGCAGCGGCGCCGCGGCGTCGCCCTTCGGCGGCGGGATCTTGGTGACGATCGCCTCGAGGCATTCCTCGATGCCGATCCCCGACTTCGCGCTGGCGAGCACCGCGTCGTCGGCGGGCAGGCCGATGATATCCTCGATCTCGGCCTTCACCTTGTCGACGTCGGCCGCGGGCAGGTCGATCTTGTTGATCACCGGCACGATCTCATGGTCATGCTCGATCGACTGATAGACGTTCGCCAGCGTCTGCGCCTCG
This sequence comes from Sphingopyxis sp. YR583, assembly GCF_900108295.1. NCBI lineage: Bacteria > Pseudomonadati > Pseudomonadota > Alphaproteobacteria > Sphingomonadales > Sphingopyxidaceae > Sphingopyxis > Sphingopyxis sp. YR583. The sequence goes on from NZ_FNWK01000001.1 coordinate 989,201, forward strand.
ACCCCCTGCGCGGCGTCGACGACCAGCAGCGCGCCCTCGCACGCGGCAAGGCTGCGCGACACTTCATAGGCGAAGTCGACGTGGCCGGGCGTGTCCATCAGGTTCAGCTCGTACGTCTCGCCGTCCTTCGCGGTATATTTCAGGCGCACCGTCTGCGCCTTGATCGTGATCCCGCGCTCCTTCTCGATGTCCATATTATCAAGGACTTGCGCCGACATCTCACGCGCGGTGAGGCCGCCGGTGAACTGGATCAGCCGGTCGGCAAGCGTCGACTTGCCATGGTCGATGTGCGCAATGATCGAAAAGTTGCGGATATGCGAAAGCGGAGTGGTCATGCGCCGCGCCCTAGCAGCCGAAAACGCCGCTGTCAGCAGGCGAAGCTAAAGCCCGATCCAGCGCCGGCAATCATCCCGAACACGCGCATCGGCATCGGCCATGCCCCGCTCCAATACCGCATCGGGTTCCGCCGATACCGCAGCAAGCGCCGCAATCGCATTCGCCCGCACCCGCGGCACTGGGTGTGCCTTGGCGAACTGCTCAGCCACATCCCTTCCATTCTCCGCCAGATGCACCGCGCAGCGGAGCAGCATTTCGCCGCTGGTCAGCGTCGGGCGCTTCGCGATCGTGCCGTGGTCGAGGTCGACGATATACTGGTCACGCCAGGGAACGTGCTCGCCCTCGTCCATGATGTTGAGGCTGACTGAGAGGCTTTCGGGCGGAAGCTGGCTGTGGATGTCGCGGTGGGCGCGGTAGAGCATCAGCTTGCCTTCGCTGAGCTGGCTACGTTCGACGAACGTCAGGGCCAGCTCCTCGCCCAAGCGGCCGTCAACCGCTTCGGGGTCGTAATCATAATAGTCGCTAACATAGCCGGGGCCGAAATAGCCGGTAGTGAGGAAGTGGAAATTATGGTCGTGCGGGACGCCGTAGGAGAAGGCCGCGGGCCCGCTCGCGGCGAAAGCGGCGTCGCGCTGCGACGGCCACAGGTTGGCGCGGAGGTAGAAGCCGCGCGGGCTCCTGTGAAGGAGGAAGACCTGCGCCGAATAGCGGTTGATTTCGAGTTGTTCCGCGTAGCTCGCCTTGAGCGCGGCGATCACGCGGCCGGCGAGAAAGTCGCGGTTGCGCTGGAGCCCGGCGAGCAGGTCGGCGCAGTGCGCGATGCTCGCCTGGTCGGTGAGGTCGACGCCGCTTTCGTCGAGGCGGGCCGCGACTTCCTCGATGTCGAGCGCGGTCCCCGCGGGCGGGTCGATCAGACAGGGCATGGAGCAGGGTCCGCGATGCGCTGCGGCGCCTTGGGAGCGGTTTCGGAGGTGGAGGGCGCCGGCCTTGGGCAAGGCGCGGGCCCTCCATCCCCCTCCCCCCCCGTCTCACCGGAAGGCGGGAAGATCATACTTTTCGTTGCCGCGGCGGCGGCGCGCACCTCGGGATGGGGATCGGCCGCCGCCATCGCCGCCAGATGCGGAAACGCTGCCGCAGGATCGAGCGCGACGAGTTCGCGCATCGCGTTCCAGCGCGCGGCGAAATCCTCGCTTTGTGCTTCGGCGGCGAAAAGCGGTGCGGCGTCGGCGCGACCAAGCTGGCGGAGCAAGGCGAGCGCCATCTGACGAAAACTGCTGTCGCTACTCGAGGCGCTGACGTGGATCAGCCGGCCGCTCTCTATGTCATAGGCACGGATCGGCAAGCGCGAGGGCGGCTGGGCGGTGAGTTCGAGGAAGAGGATATCGCGGCGGGCGCCCGCCTCGCCGGCTTCGAGCGTGAAGCTTTCGCGCGCGGTGTCGAGCAATAGCGTCTCGCCGTCGGCCAATGCGCGCGGCGGCAGGCTGTGACAGCGCGCGGCATTGGTCACGGTAAATCCCCCGGCATCTTCGGCTGCGCTCACGGCCACAACATGCCGGCGAAGCTGCGCGCCGCCGCAATCGAGGACATGGATCGCCGCGCGGCCGGGGACGAAGAGCGCGGTGCGCGGCGCCGGCTCGTTCGCGGTGAATGGCCGCATCTGAAGCGTCAGGCGGATCGCGCCGCCATCGACGAGCACCAGCCCGCCAGGCCCGCCATCACCGCCGCCAACCAACCGGAGCGGTGGGCGCGCAAAGGGGTCGGCCGCGAGCAGCGCCAGCGCCGCATCGAGACGGCCGCGAAGCCAGCCTATGTCGGAAAGCCGAGGAAGAAGGCGCGCGATCACGGTATCGGCAGGCGCATCGGCGAGCGCCGCGATGGCGGCGACCATCCCGTCGGGCGCGATTTCGGCCGCTTTCCATTCGGCGTCGAGATCGGCGACCGCGCAGCGCATGGCGAGACGGCGCGCCATATCGGCGCGGGGGAAATGATCGTGGCGGGATGGCATCGTGGACATCGCAAAAGGCGCGGGAACGGATGCTGCCGGGTTGGTGGCAACGCCCATCCCCACCGCGGTTCAGTCGTAAACGATCATCGCGATCGCGACGGCAATCTCGAATACCGACGGCCCCGACGATGCGCTTTCGCCGACGAGCGATCCGAACAGTCCGACTGCTGTGTCGAGCAACGGCAGTGCCTCGATATCGATGGTTGGCAGACCCATATTCCCCCTCCTGTTATGATCCGCGGCGCGACCCGCCGCCGGGAACATGGCTAGGAAGACAGGCCGGCGCTTCACAGTTAACTTATCGTAATCGCGGCCATGTCGCTCGTCGAAGCGGGGTTGCCGGCGGTGCCGCGCCGGATAGGGTGTCGCGGTCGCAACCGGGAGATTTGTCATGCACCGCATCATCGCCGCCGCCCTCTGTGCCCTTGCGCTGGCCGCGCCCGCCGGCGCGGAAACATTGCTCGTCGGCAACAAGGGCGAAGATACGCTGAGCGTCATCGCACTGGCGTCGGGCGAGGAACTGGCGAGGTTGCCCACCGGCAAGATGCCGCACGAGATCGCGGTCTCGCCCGATGGCAAGCATGCGGCGGTCGTCGCCTATGGCAGCACGACGATCGACGTGTTCGATGTGGCGAACCGGACCAAGGTCAGGACAATCGACCTCAGCCCCAACCAGCGGCCGCACGGGCTGCTGTGGCTGTCCGACGGGCGAATGGTCGCGACGACCGAGGGCAGCGAGTCAGTCGCGGTGGTTGCGCCCGATGGCAAGCTCATGTCGATTTCGACCGGGCAAAAGGGCACGCATATGATCGTCGTCGCGCCCGATAACCGCACGGCCTATACTGCGAATATCGGGGCAGGGACGGTGAGTGTGCTCGACCTCAAGACCGGCAAGAAGCTTCGCGATATGACTATCGGCGGCAAGCCCGAGGGGTTGGCGCTGACGAAGAAGGGCCGCGAGCTTTGGGTCGGCGACCTTGATGCGCCGCGGGTATCGATCTGGGATACGAAGACCGGAAAGAAGATCGCCGAACACCCGGTCGACCCGGTTGCAATCCGCGTGCTGGCAAGCCCCGACGGCAAGCTGGTTGCGACGAGCAATATCGCAAGCGGCACGATCAGCCTGTTCGACGCCGAGACGCGCGCGCTGGTGAAAACGGTCAAAGTGTCGGGCGAGGCGGCCAAGGGGCAGGTCACCCTGTTATTCAGCGCCGATTCGAAGCGGCTCTATGCCGCCGAGACGGGGCACGACAAGGTGGCGGAAATCGACGTCGCGAGCGGCGAGGTGTTGCGCCGGATCGCGGCGGGCAAGAATGGCGACGGGCTGGCGATCGCGCCCTAAGCGGTTTCGGCCCGCAATGTGTCGCGAAAGGCCGCGAGGCGCCGTACCGCCTCGTCGAGTATCGCGCCATCCTTGGCGAAGCAGAGGCGCAGGATGTGGCGCGGGCCGTCGCCTTCGAAAAGTGCCGATACGGGGATCGAGGCGACCCCTGCCTCGCGCACCGCGCGTTCGCTGAATTCCCGGTCGGAAAGCGTAATTCCTGATGCGGCGAGGTCGATGCACAGGAACCAGGTCGCGGCGTTCGGCAGGACCGCAAAGCCAGCGGCGTCCAGCGCATCGCGCAGATGCGCACGCGACGCGGCCCAGCGCCCGCGCTGCTCAGCGAACCACGCATCGGGCCGACCCAAACCCTCAGCCACCGCCCATTGCAATGCGGGCGGCGTCGTGAAGGTCAGGAACTGGTGCGCGCGGCCAAGCGCGGTGGCCATCGCGGGCGCGGCGCATAGCCAGCCGGTCTTCCACCCGGTGAGGCCGAAGATCTTGCCCGCCGAGCCGATCTTTACCGCGCGTTCGGCCATGCCCGGGAAGGACATCAGCGAACGATGCGGCACGCCGTCGAACCGGACATCCTCCCAGACCTCGTCACAGATCGCGATGAGGTCGTGGCGCACGCAGATGTCGGCCAGTATCGCCATCTCTGCTTCGCTGGCGACTGTCCCGGCCGGATTGAGCGGGTCGTTGAGCATGAGCACACGCGTGCACGGCGTGATCGCCGCCGCGAGCTGCTCGCGATCATAGCGCCAGTTGGGCGGCGCGAGCGCGACCGACACCGGAATACCGCCAGCGCGGCGCACCATCGGCGCATAGCTGTCATAGGCGGGCTGGAACAGAATCACCTCGTCCCCTGACGCGACGAAGGCAAGGATCGCGGCGGCAAGCGCCTCGGTCGCGCCCGAAGTCACGATCACCTGCTCACGCGACAGCGCGAGGCCCTGCCGCCGGGCATAGAAGCCGCAGATCGCGTCGCGCAGTTCGGGAAGCCCGAAGGCCGGGGGATATTGGTTCGACCTTTCGGCGAGCGCGCGCGCTGCAGCCGCGATCATGTCGGGATGCGGCGGTTCATCGGGAAAGCCCTGCCCGAGATTGATCGCGTCATGTGCCCGCGCGAGCCCCGACATATGCTCGAAAATCGTCGGCTCCATCGCGGCATAGAGCGGGTGGACTGGGCTCATGACCGCGAAATCCAGAGCGACAGGCCGGATGGCGGGTCGGCGGGCGGTGCATCGGCGATGTGGCGTACCGCGTCGGCGCGGGCGCGGTCGAGGATGGCTGCGGGAAGGTCCGCGGGGTGAAAGATATGATCGGCCTCGCCCAGCAAACGTGCGGCGCGCAAGGTCAGCTCGTCGGGATCGGCGCTCGTCAGCGCGATGGTTTCCAGGCGCGAGCGGTGGATCTGCGCTTCGCTCGCCAGCCAGCTTTCGACCTTGTCGGCCGCATCAGCACCAATGGGGTCGAGAGCACCACCGCTTGCCAGTGCGGCATCGATCGCGCGGCGGCGGTCGGCCACGACGGGCCAGCGCGCTTTCATGGAGTCCCGCGCGGCATAGAGCGCAGAAGCGAGCGCGCCGAGACGAGCGGGGAGCAAAGCTTCGATCCGCTGGCGGACGGCCTTTGCGAGGCCGGCCGAGGCCCCGCCCGTACCGATCGCGATCGTCACCGGCGCGCGGTCGACAATCGCGGGGGTAGTGAAATCGCAGAGACCAGGGCGATCGACGACGTTGACGAGCAGACCTCGTGCGCGGAGCGTCGCCGCGACAGCGCGCGCCTCGCCATCATCGTCGAGTGCGACAAAGGCGATGGTTGCGCCCTCCTCCCACTTCGGCACGATCCGCCCGCCCGCGCGTGCTATCAGCCGCGCCTTGGCATCGGCGGCTTCCCCCTCCCCGACCAGCACGACCGTGCGGCCGCGAAGGTTTAGGAATACGGGAAGCTGCTCCACCTCAGTCGATCCAGTCGGGCACGCGCTCGGCGGCCATGATCGTGCCCGCCGTGATGCGATCGGCGACGACGGCATAGCGGTAACCGTCGACGAGCACTTCGGGAACGAGGCTGCGGCTGTTATAGGTCGACGCCATCGTCGCGCCATAAGCACCGGCGGTGCGGAACACGGCGAGATCGCCCGGTGCAACTTCGTCGGTGATCCGGTCGCGTGCGAAGGTGTCGCCGGTTTCGCACACCGGGCCGACGATCGACGCGGTCATCGTCTCGCCGGTCGGCTTGACCGCAACGAAATCGTGATAGGCGTCGTAGAGTGCGGGGCGCGCAAGGTCGTTCATCGCCGCATCGACGATCACGAACGGATTGGTCACACCCGGCTTGACCCAGAGAACCTCGGTCAGCAGCACGCCGGTGTTGCCGGCAATCACGCGTCCGGGTTCGAACATCAATGTGACGTCCCAATCCTTGGTCACGCGCGCGACCATCGCGCCATATTCGGCCGGGCTCGGCGGGTTATCGTCGGCCTTGTACGGCACACCAAGGCCGCCGCCGAGGTCGACATGGGTGATGCTGTGTCCCGCCGCGCGCAGTTCGGCAACAAGCTGGCCGACACGTTCGAACGCCGCTTCGAGCGGGTCGAGGCTGGTGAGCTGGCTGCCGATATGCACCGCGATGCCGCGCATATTGAGCCCCGGCAGCGCCGAAAGGCGGCCGAAGATTTCGGGTGCGACGTCGATGCCGACGCCGAACTTGTTCTCGGCCTTGCCGGTCGAAATCTTGGCATGCGTGCCTGCATCGACGTCGGGATTGACGCGGAGAACGGCGGGCGCGGTCATTTCCTTCGCGAGCGCGATTTCGGCGAGCGCGATGCCCTCGGGCTCATGCTCGATATTGAACTGGCCGATGCCGCGGTCGAGTCCCTGCGCAAGTTCGGCGCGGGTCTTGCCGACACCCGAAAAGACGATGTCCTCGGCCGCCATGCCTGCTGCCAGCGCGCGTTCGAGCTCGCCGCCCGATACGACGTCGGCGCCATAGCCCTGCCGCGCAAGCACGCGCAGCACGCCGAGGTTGGGGTTGCACTTGATCGCGAAGGCGAGATGCTTCTTCGGCACATCCTTCAGCCCGTCACGGAACGCCTGTGCGTGACGTTCGAGCGTCGCGCGCGAATAGACATAGACGGGGGTACCGATTTCTTCGGCGATGCGCGGCAGCGGAATATCCTCGGCGTGCATCACGCCGTCCCGAATTTCAAAATGATTCATTGGTAAAGTCCTGAAGCTCAGCCCGGAGGCGGCAAGTCAAAATCGTCGGTTTCGCGTTGTTCGGACCGTTTGAGAAGTTCGTCGCTGCGCGCTGGCCGGGCCTGCGCGTCAGGCGTCGTAAGCTCCTCCGTAGGCGGGGCGCTGGTCGCGCCGACAGGAATCACCGGGGCAGGCTGGCCTGCCACGGGCTTCAGATCTTCCTTGCTACCGCACGCGCCGAGCAGCGCGGTTGCAGCGAATACAGCCATGATGAGGCGCTTGGTCGCCATCACATCGTTCCTTCGAGCGCCGCACGGGCCGCGGCCACGGCCTTCCTTACCCCGTCCGGCGCCGTGCCGCCATAGCTGGTGCGGCTCGCGACCGATGCCTCGACGGTCAGCGCGGCAAGCACCTCGGACGTGACCGCGGCATGGATCGCAGCGGCGTCGCCGGCGGGCAGCGCGGACAGCTCGACGCCCAGTTCCTCGGCGCGCTTGACGCAGGCGCCGACGACATGATGCGCCTCGCGGAACGGCAGGCCATTCTCGCGCACCAGCCAGTCGGCGAGGTCGGTCGCGGTCGAATAGCCCGATGCGGCGAGCGCGCGCATGCGGTCGGTGCGGAAGGTCAGCGTTTCGATCATACCGGTCATCGCGGCGAGCGACAGCGCGAGCGCGTCGAAGGCACCAAAGACGGTTTCCTTGTCGTCCTGCAAATCCTTCGAATAGGTGAGCGGCAGGCCCTTCACGATCACGCTGATCCGCTGGAAGGCGCCGAGCAGCAGCCCCGCGCGCCCGCGCACGAGTTCGGCGGCATCGGGATTGCGCTTTTGCGGCATGATCGAGCTGCCCGTCGACCAGGCGTCGGGCAGGCTGATGAAGCCGAAGGGCTGGCTGGCCCAGATCACGATCTCTTCGGCGAGGCGCGAGAGGTGGATCGCGGCGATCGACGCGGAGGCGCAGAATTCGAGCGCGAAATCGCGGTCCGACACGGCGTCGATACTGTTCGCCATCGGCCGGTCGAAACCGAGCGCGGCAGCGGTGGCGTGGCGATCGACCGGAAAACCCGTGCCCGCGAGCGCGGCCGCACCGAGCGGCGATTCGTTGAGGCGACGGCGCGCATCGGCGAAGCGGCTGCGGTCGCGGCCGAACATTTCGACATAGGCGAGCAGATGATGCCCGAGCGTCACCGGCTGTGCGACCTGAAGGTGCGTGAAGCCCGGCATGATGCTGCCCGCATGTTCGTCGGCACGCGTCAGCAGCGCGGTCTGGATCGCCCGCAACCCCGCGTCGATGCGCTCGCAGGCGGTGCGCGTCCACAGGCGAAAATCGGTGGCGACCTGATCGTTGCGCGAGCGTGCAGTGTGGAGTCGGCCGGCCGGTTCACCGACCAATTCCTTCAGCCGCGATTCGACCGTCATGTGAATGTCTTCGAGGCTCAGGTCGACGGGCACGCCGTTTGCGGCGAATTCGTCAGCGATCTGCGCCAGCCCGCGATCAATTTGAACCGCGTCTTCGGCCGCGATAATCCCGGCGGCGCCAAGCATGGCCGCATGCGCGCGGCTCGCCGCGATATCTTCTTCCCACAGGCGCTTGTCGACGGGAATCGACGCGTTAATCTCTTGCATGATCGCCGCGGGTCCGCCACCGAAGCGGCCGCCCCACATGCTGTTGCTGTCAGGAGAAGTCGTCATTCGCCGCGTTCCAAGCCCGTATCTTGTGATCCTCGCCGTGCTTCTGGCCGGATCGATCGCGGGCTGCGATAGGGAAAAGCAGGCGGGCGGGCAAGCCGCGCAAGGCCAAGCAAATGTTTCGGCGGGCCAAGCGAAGGGCGTCGGCCATTTTCAGCATCAGGTCGACCGGAGCAAGAAGGGTCAGGCGGCACCGGCCGCTCGCTTTCAGGGCCCCGACGATGCGCCCGTCACTCTCGCCAACTTTCGTGGGCGTCCGCTGCTCGTCAATCTGTGGGCAACGTGGTGTGCGCCCTGCGTCGCCGAGATGCCGACGCTCGATGCGCTCGCATCGAAAAGCGGCGACCGCATAACGGTGATCGCGGTCGCGCAGGACCTGCAGGGCGCGGAGGTTGTCGATCCGTGGTTCCAGAAGGCGGGGTTGAAGGCTTTGCAGCCCTATGTCGATCCGCAGAACGGCCTGCTCGACGACGCCGGTAGCGCGCTTCCGACCAGCATCTATTATGACGCCGAAGGCCGCGAGATCTGGCGCGTGGTCGGCGCCATCGATTGGCAGGGCGAAGAAGCGCAAGCGTTGCTGGCCGAGGCCACACTCTGACACAAGAAAGGGCGGGTGCCCCATGACACCCGCCCTTCCCTGCGACCCGGAGAGGGCTCCGGGGAACTCGCGAGAACTTAGCCGCCGACCGTCACGCGGCCGCTGCGATAGCCCTTCTTGCGCATTTCCTTCACATAATCCTTGTCGGCATCGACCACCTCGGTCTCCCACTCGTCCCACGCATCCCAGCGGTCTTCGCGGTCGGTGGCGTGGCGAAGATCGCTGCGCAATTCCTTCTCGGCCTCGAGAATGTCGGCCTTATAATTGTACCAATATTGGTTGACGACGCCGGCGATCGGCGACGTGCGGATGTGCGGTGCCTCAAATCCCGGCGGCATCGAACCATAAGGGACGGCCGCAACCGCGGCGGTGGCGGGGAGCGCCAGAATGACTGCAAGGGTGGTCCATTTTTTCATCGTCCATCTCCTGATTGCCCGCCCGCTCGCGGGCCGGTCAGGGGAGTCAACGAAGCGCACGGCCATTTTCTTCCCGGCTGATCGCCGAAATGGCACGGGTCGCGGCGGAATCGCCTAGCCAGGGTGCGCTTCGTCGCCAACGGCCGACCTTAACAGCCCGCGAAACACGTCCTGTGCGCTGCGTTTACCTTGCGTCACATCGAACACGTCGCGCGCGATCGGCATATCGAGACCGTAGCGTTCGGCGAGTGCAATCACGGTCGGCGCGCTCTTCACGCCTTCGGCGACCATGTTCATCCCCGCGATGATCTCGTCGATCGGCCGCCCTTTACCGAGTTCGACCCCGACATGACGGTTGCGGCTTAGCGGACTGGTACAGGTCGCGATCAGGTCGCCCATGCCGGTCAGCCCAGCAAAGGTTTCCGCGCGCCCGCCCATCGCGACGCCGAGCCGTGTAATTTCGGACAGCCCGCGCGTCATCAAGGCCGAGCGGGTGTTGTCGCCCGCCCCCAGCCCGTCGCCCATGCCGACCGCGATCGCGATGATATTCTTGAGCACCCCGCCAAGCTCGCAGCCGAGCAGATCGGTGTTGGTGTAAACGCGGAACAGCCCCGAATGAAACACCGGCTGGAGCGCGCGCACGACGATCTCGTCCTCCATCGACAAGACGCTCGCCGCTGCCTGCCCCGTCATGATCTCGCGCGCGAGATTGGGACCGGTGAGCACGCCGACGGGATGGCCGGGGAGCACTTCCTCGATCAGCTCGGTCATCCGCTGTCCCGAGGACAGTTCGAGCCCCTTGGTCAGGCTGATGACGGGCACCCAGGGACGCAAATGGCTACGCGCCTCTTCGAGCACGCTGCGGAAACTGTGCGAGGGTACGCCCATGACAAGTACGTCGGCGCCTGCAACGACCTCGGCCATGTCTGCGGTCGCGCGCAGCGCCGGCGGCAGCTTGATTCCGGGCAGATATCGGCGGTTCTCGTTATCGCTATTGATGCCGTTGACCGTTTCGGCGTCGCGCGCCCAGAGCGTGATCGGCGCGTTACGCGACACCACCGATGCGACCGTCGTTCCCCAGCTGCCCCCGCCGAGCAGCCCCACCTTCAACCGCATTCCGCTCTCCTATTTTCAGGAGAGACTGACGCGCATTTCAATGCTTGGCAAGAAAGCCCTTCATCACCGCCGCAGTCGCTTTCGGATCCTCGATCATCGGCACATGCCCGACATGTTCGAAGATATGCGACATGCTTCCCGTGATGCCGGCTTCGAGCACGGGGACACAGCTCACATCGAGCAATTGATCATGCCGTCCCCAGATGATCAGCGTTGGCACTTCCACCTCGCCGAGCCGGTCGTTGAGTGGATGATCGCGCCCTTCGGTCGCGATGATCCAGAAGATCTTGTCGAGCTGATCGCGATATTTGAGGCCGTCGGCGTAGAGCACGGGTTTCAGCCGTGACGGAATATGCGGCGGCTTGTGGACGACCATCGCGACCAGCCGGTCGGCGTCTTCCAGATTGGCCAGGATCAGCGGATTATAATCCTCGTTCGCCGCCTGTTTCTGAAGCTCGCTTTCGTTCGCGCCGTTGACGCCGGCATTGTTGAGCAGGATCAGGCTGGCGAGCGCGCCCGGATAATCGATCGCATAGCGCAGCGCGATCCAGCCGCCCATGCTGTTGCCGCCAACGTGCGGACGCTGCAGCCCGAGCGTATCGGCAAATGCCTTCAACCGCGCGGTCTGTGCTTCCAGATTATAGGCAAGGTCGGGGTTGCGCTCATTTTCGCCGAAGCCCGGCAGATCGGGCGCGATGACATGATAATCGCGCGTCAGGTACGGCGCGATCATCGACCAATTATCCTTGTCGCCCGCAAAACCGTGGACAAGCAGCAACAACGGCTTCGCCGGATCGCCGCCCTCGAGATAGGGCCAGCTACGGCCGTCGACGACGACGCTCTTCTGCACCATTCCGCCGCGCCGCCGCAGCAGGGAACGACCCAGCGCGACAAGCCGGCCCGGAAACACGAAATACATCAGCGCCAGCGCGATCAGCGGCGCGAAGAGCAGGACCAGCAAAATTCTCATGCGGCGTCCGTCCCTTTTACATGCGCGTCAAACCAGCCGATCAGGTCGTCGAGCACGGCATCGCGTTCGGGCTCGTTATAGATTTCGTGGAACAGGCCGGGATAGATTTCGAGGCGCTTGTCGGCCGAGCCGACATTGTCGAACAGGTAACGCGACCCGGCGGGCGCGGTCAGCCGGTCTGCCTCGCCATGCTGGATTAGGATCGGCAGGCGAATTTTCGGCGCGTCGGCCTGTGCGACCGCCATCGCGTCCATGAATTCCTTGCCCAGCCGCGCGCCGATCTTGCCGGTGTAAACGAGCGGATCGGCCTTATAGGCCTCGACAACCTGCGCGTCGCGGCTGACGCCGTTGGCGTCGAGCGACAACACGCCAAGGCGCGGGAAGAAGCGCGAGAGGAAGCGGCTGATCCAGACGGTGAAGCGCGACGGCGGCTCGGCGGGCAGGATCGCCGGCCCCGAAACCGCGGCGGCGACAAAGGCATTCTGCCTTTCGACGAGGAACAATGTCGCGATCAGCCCGCCCATGCTGTGGCCGAGGAGAAGGCGCGGTGTATCGCCATGGTTGATCTCGACGAGTGTCAGCAGTTCGGCCATGCCGTCGAGAAAGGTGGAGAAGCGCGGCACGAAACCGCCGTCGCCGTCCGATTGGCCGTGGCCCCAATGATCGACCGCATAAATGGCATAGCCGGCATCGGTCAGCCGCTTTGCGACATAGTCATAGCGGCCGGCATGTTCGGCATAGCCGTGCGCAAGCAATATGACCGCGCGCGGTCGGCCTTCGGGAAGCCAGTGGGTGACATGCAGCCTCGAACCTGCGCCCGCGGAACCGGCCGACAGGATCACAGCGCCCGCCGCCATGCTCAGCGAACCGCCTTTTGCAGCGCGGCGCTGCGGTGGCCGGGGCCGTCGTCGCCCGCCTTGTCGATCTTTGCCAATATCGCTTCGAGCGCGCGGCTGATCGCGGTCTGCGTGCGGACCATTTCGACCTTCGGCCAGGCGGTGCGCTCGCCGGTATCGATCAGCTCGTCGATATCCTCCTGCCCCAGATCGCTCAGAATCTTTGTCGGCGACCAGAATTTGGGCGGGCGGATGATGTTGATGTCGCCGGTATATTCCTGATTGATCACCGAACGCGCCATGTTGGCGAGGCTGTTGATGGGCGGGATCAGTTCGAGCGGCTTCTGGAAAATCACCATATTGGCGTTGAGCCACGCCTTGAAGGTCGCCATCGACGCATGCTGGATCGCCTCGATCGGCGCCATCTGTTTGCGCGTGTCGCTGGCGAAGGGCAGTGCGATCGGGTTCGCTTGGCTGACGATATGATGATTGACGCCGTACAGCCGTTCGAGTCGCTTGGTCGGGATATCGTGCGTCACCGACCCGTCGACCCAGCGCCGGTCGGGCTGATAGGGAACACGGTTGCCCGCATCGTCGCGTGCCATCAGCATCACGGGCGGGAAAACCCCCGGAACCGCGCACGATGCCAGAACGGCCTCGCGGATCAGCACGTTGGGCGCGGTGATCGCGTTGAGCAGACGGCCATTCTGATGCTTTTCGGCGGGCGCGACCGAGACGTTGAGGTGGCGGCCGCTGACCTCATAGGCTTCCTGAAAAGTGAGGTCGGGAATCAGGTCGTCGAGACGCGCGCGCACCTCATCGGGGGCGAGGCGCTTCTGGTCGGGGTTGCGACCGGGGTTGGCGAGGCGCCCGCTTTCGAGAAAGGCGCCGATATCGGCATTCTTGCGCGTGCAGACGACCGCGGCGACAATCGACCCGCCGCTGGCGCCCGACATGATAGCGGGCAACACGCCTTCTTCCCACAATGCCTTCACGACGCCGATATGGAAAAAGAGGAAGCTGCCTGAACCCGAGAGCAATAGCGCCGAACGGCCGTAGCAATGCTGGGCACGGCGGAAGAAATCGCGCTTCTCGTCGCGACCGATGCTGCGTGCCGCGGCGATCTTGTCGAGCGAGGCAACCACCTCGGCAACATAATCCTCGATCAGCTTTTTCGTGCCAAAGCGCGCCTTCTGATACAGCCGTTCGTGCCCCATGCCGTCGATATTGCCATGGATGCCTTCGTTCAGAACAAAGAGCAGCCCCTTGACGTCACCCGCCGCCGACAGCTTGCGCAGCTTTTCGAGCCTCGCCCGGATCGCCTTATAATCGAAATGCTTGCTCTCGTCGGCGTCTCGCCACGCCTGCATTCCCGATTTCTTGTCATGCTCGTGCGCCGCCTTGGTCCAGGCAGCATAATCGGGCGCGGTCACAAGATCGCGGTCGGCGCTGAGCGTCGGGGTAAAAAGCATTCGGTAGTCCTGCGAGAGCATCATTATTTTTTGCGAGTCTTGCCGGTTGCGTTGCCTTTGGCAACCGGTTTCACCCTGCTCTTTGTCGCAGTTTGGGCCGCCGACTTCGGTTTGGCCTTGGGTTTCGGAGCGGACTTGGCGGCCGCCTTCGGCGCTGCCGTAACGGCTTTCGCTTTTTCCGGCTTGGGCACTGCCGCCATCAGATCGGCGAAACTTTCGTCGATGCATTCGCGAAAAAAGGCGATGTCGGGCATCACCGCGCGCTCGGAGATGAGCGAAAAGGCGATCCGGCCGTTGTAACTGGGGGTCGCGACGAACAGCCCCATATTGTTCGCAAGCGGCGCCATGCCGTGCTGCTGCACAAGCTGTGCGCCGGCCAGATAGAGCGGCACCTGCGCGCCGGGCACGTTCGAGATGAAGAGGTTGGTACCGCGAACCGCAAAGCGCTCGCTGGTCACCAGCCGCGCGACCGCCGCCATCGTCGCACCCGGAATATGCTGCGACAGGCCGGTCATGATCCGCGCGCTGACGCCTGCTTTGGCTTCCTTGGCATCGACCGTATAGTCGCGAACCGCCGCGAGCCGTTCGAGCGGGTCGGCGATGTCGGTACGGATCGGGACGCTCATCGCCGACACCTGATTGCCCGGCTTCGACGCCTTGCCGCCCTTCCCGCGCAGATTGATCGGCGCGACCGCGACGAGGCTGTCCTTCGGGAGCTCCTTGTGCTTCGCGAGATATTTGCGCAGCGCGCCGCCGACAGTGGTGAGCACGACGTCGTTGACCGTCGCACCGGGCACCTTCTTGCGGATTTCGGCGACGTCGGTCAGCGCGACTGTCGTCGCGTCGAACATCTTGTGCGGGCCGACGGGCACGTTGAACCGCGTTTCGGGAACGCCCGCAGTCATCCCGCCTTCGGCGATCGACTTGCGCGCCGACGAGATGATCGCGGGCGACATCTTCATCAGCGCGTTCATAAACTTGACCGGCGACTGCATCGACGCCGACCAGGCGCGCGAAAGCGTTTCGGCGCTCGACGGCGCCTTGCCGAGATCTTCGACCGGCGGCGGTTCGGCGATCGCAGGAGTGCCTTTGGCGTCGATATCGCTCATCGCGATGAAGGCGTGTGCGCCCGATGCGCCGTCGACGGCGGCGTGGTGGACACGGTGGAGCATCGCGAAGCTGCCCTTCGGGATGCCCGGAATGCGGTCGAGCCCCTCGATGATATAAATATCCCAGAGCGGCCGGTTCATATCCATCGGCTTCGAGAACCAGCGCGCGACCGCGATGCAGAATTGCCGCCAGTCGCCGGGTTCGGACAGGCGCGCGTGGCTCATATGCGCTTCGATGTCGAAATGCTCATCCTCGACCCAATAGGGATGGTCCATGTCGAACGGCAGGCGGTGCAACCGGCGCTTGAACAAGGGCGAGGTGTCGACGCGGCTTTCGACGTGGCGGATAATATCCTTGAAGCGCACGAAGCCGCCCGGCGCGGTCGAGGGGTCGTAGATATAGACGCCCATGATATGCGTCAGATTGTTCGCCGTCTGCGTATAGAGGAACTGGGCGTCCTGCGCGCTGAGCTGTTTGAGCATCCTATCCTCCTGAACCCGGCAACCGGTCGGCAAGCGCGACGGTTGAAAGCCGCATCGTTTCCATGACGTTGGCAAGGCCGCGCAGTTCCATCAGCAGCGCACGGCGCGCGGCGAGATTCACCGGCGTCGCCTCCTCCGCGAGCCCCATATGGCGCATCAACGACAGCCCGTTGGCAAAGAGCAATTTGCCGATCGCCGCCTCGCTGCTGATCCGGCGAAGCAGATAGGCCTGCCGCCCCTCGACGAGTGCGGCGTCGAGCAGGGCCTTTTCGTCGACCGCATCGCCAGGCTTCGCGCGTGCAAGCTGTTCGGCGACGACCGAATAGGCCTCGGCAAACGGCAGCAATATCGCGTGGCCGACAACCGGCTGGCAGCGACGCAGCATCTGCGCGATGCCGCGGTCGCCGCTCGCGAGGCGGCGGTCCCACACCGGGTCGATGCGCGCCAGTTCGGCCTCGATCGCGGCGCGATGCTCGTCGCGGGGCGGATAGAAGAATTCGAATTTGAACAGGTCGCGAAGCCGGTCGATCTTGGCCCAGAAGGCGGCCGTGGCATCGCCGCTGTCGGCGTCGCGCAGTTCGAACAGCGCCAGCTCGATCATCGCACGGTCGAGGAAATGATGCGCGATGATGTTGCGGTAATAACTCGCCATCGGATGCTTGGCGGGGTCGATCGAATAGACATTCTCGCTCCCCGCCTCGTAACGCGTCAGAAGGCCGCTCTCGACCAGCGTATCGACCGTTGCGGAGAGCGCGGCATCGTCGCCGCTTTCGAGTTCACTGCTGAGGCGAATGTCGCGCGCCCGGGCCCAGTCGGTCACCGCGCCGATCGCGCCGAGCAGTTCCGCCGACGTCGCACCGCGCGGCGCCATGCCGAGCAGGATCAGGCACATCACCGACGTGACGGTGAGCGGCGTGACGCGGTTCGCCTCGACAGCGACCGCGAAAGCGATCTTTTCCAGCGCGCGCTTGTCGTCGGGTCCGGGCGCCTGTTCGATCACCACCGGATCGCCGATATCGAGCCGGATGCGGCCCGACGGTTCCTTCAGGCTCTTCATATAGCCGAGGAACCAGGACAGGCTTTCGGGCTTCTTGTTCCGCCCGGTCTGTTCGGCGGCATATTCCTCGACGTCGCGGATCAGGTCGAAGCTGGTGACGAAGGGCACGAAATGGACGCCCTGCGTTCCCGTCGCATGCGCTGCGTCGAGGACATATTTCATCAGGCCATATTTGGGCGGCATCAGCTTGCCGAGCCGCGAACGCGTCCCCTCGAACGCCCATGAAAGCGGGAAACGCTTGGCGAGCAGCCAGGCAATATAGTGGCGCAGAACGAGCTTGTAGACCGGCTGGTCCTGAAAGCTGCGGCGGATGAAGATCATCCCCGAGCGGCGGAAGAATTCACCCATCACCGCAAAGTCGAGGTTCGCCCCGCCGAAGCTGTGCAGCATCGGCATGTCCTTTTCATAGGTCAGCCGGCTGGGCGTCGCGCCGTCGATATAGGTCTTGTGCGTGAACAGGATCGCGGTCGGATGTTCGCGCAGGATATTGCGGAGCTTCGCGAGTTCGGCGGCATCGACCTCCATTTCGGGCGCATAGCCGCCGAACATCATGCGATCGAGCCGCGCCCGCAGGTCGAGGAAGAGCGCCGAAGGCCGCGCGATGACTTCCTTCATCAGCGGCCGCGCCTCGCGATAGAGATCGCCGACGGGGCGTCCGGTCTTTTCCGCGAGGTCGGCAAGCGCGGCGCGGAATTTGGGACTGGTACGCAGGCCATCGGCGACGAAGCGCGGCACCTTGTACCGCGTGCCGCGCACTCCGCGTTCGGCGACATCGAGTGCCAGCGCAGCCTGCCGCGCGACGAAGCCCGCAAATTCGGGGCTGTCGGCACCCTCGCCATCACCGCCGCCGGTCTGCGCGCAGAAACGATCGCGCAGCATGTCGAGCGTCGCTGCTTCGCCGACCAATATCTGCGCGCGGCGGCGGTCGCGAAGCAGGATCAACCGCGATCGCAGCGGGCCCGGATGGCGCGGGTCGCCAAAGATCAGGTGCCGGAATTTGAGCGCGCGATCCTTGTCGAAGCCCGGGATGCGCCAGGCGACGCGCAGCGGCACGACCTGCCGCGACGGCGCACCGCCCAGCCGCGCCTGCAGCACGTCGACGGGCAGCGCATGGTCGCCATCCTCGATATCGAGGCTGGCCCAGGCCGGCTCGTCATCGCCACTCGTCGAATGGATCCAGTCGAGCAGGATACGCCGCTCGACGCCGTTGCGCGCGTCGATGATATAGAGCCGGTCGGCCGCCTGTTCCGCCACGATTCCGGTGCGGGGCGTTCCGTCAGCCACCGCTTAGCCGGTCTTTCCCTTGCGGGCGGCCGGTTTCTTGGCCGGCGCCTTTTTCTTGGGAACGGACTTCTTCTCGGCCGCTTTCCCTGCCTTCGGCTTTTCGGCCTTTGCTGCGGGAGCGGCCTCGGTCGCCACCGATTCCGCCACGCTCTCCTCGGGCTGGCCGAGCGTACGCAGGAACATGTTCCGCACATCGCGAACGTGATTGTTGATCGTTTTCGGGCTCCATCCCGAGGTATCGACCGGCGGCAGCACGGTGACGCGCACCGTCGCCGGGCGCATCACAAACTCGTTTTTCGGCGCGACGTCGGTGGCGTTATGAATCACGATCGGCACGATCGGCACCCCGGCCTGCATCGCGAGATGAAACGCGCCCTTCTTGAACGGTTCGAGCTTCGGCGTCAGGCTGCGCGTGCCCTCGGGCGAGATGCAGATCGACTTGCCCTCGATCTTGATCGCGTCGACCAGCGGCTCCATCGCCTTGATCGCGCTCTTGCCGTCGGCGCGGTCGACGAAGACGGTACCGCCCCATTCCATCAGCTTGCCGAGAATGGGGATGTCCTTGATTTCCTTCTTCCCCACCCCGCCCATGTCGCGGCGGATGAGCTTGGCGAGGATCATCACATCCGCCTTGCTCTGGTGGTTGAAGATGAAGATGCACGGGCGCGAAGACCAGAGGTTCTTCTCGTCCTCGACCTCCAGCTCGACGCCGGAGATCGCCGTCGCAAAGTCGCCGAACAGCCCGATCGAAAAATTGGCCGCCTCACGCTGCGAGCGCGTCAGCGCCCAGATCGGCAGCCCGGCGGCGAAGGCGCCGACGAGCGAGCCGGTGGCATAGATGGTGCGCGTATAATCGACCCACGACGGCGTCCCGCGGCTACCGAAGCGCTGCACCGGCCAGCCATTTTCCTCGGCAATGGCTTTCAGCTTGAGATTGGGATTGAGCGGACGCGGCTTGCCGACGCGTTCGAGCAGTTCGATATCGTCGTCGCTGTCCGAATAGAAAAAGCTCTGATCGAGATCGAGGCCATATTCCTCGGCCAGCTCTTCCGCCGCGAGCACCTTGCCCTCGCCGAAACAGAGCGGCCGGATGATCTCGCCGGTGAAAACGCCGTCCTCGATCTCGTATGCCGAGCATTTGATGTCGGTGATGCCAAGGTCGCGCGCCGTCGGCTCGATCTGATAGATCGTCGCCGACGAGATGATCGCGACGCGGTGCCCCTTGGCCTGATGCGCCTCGATGATCGCGCGCGTCTCGGGATAGATCTTCCGCGCGATATGCTTTTTGTAGAGCTCCTCGCCAAACTCGATGAAGCTGTCCTCGTCGACGCCCTTCATGAATTTGGCGGCGCCCGACATCAGCCCCGAAAAGCCGATCGTGCCAAGGCTGTGCTGTGCGATGACCTGCGCCGTCTCGGCGATCTCTTCCACCGACATTTCGCGGCGCTGGAATTTCTCGCGCAGCATCGCGGTCGCCGAATAGCCCGAGATGATCGTGCCGTCGAAATCGAACAGCGCGGCGATATGCGGCCCGGGCTCGGACGCCAATACTTCTTCCAAATGTGGCTGCGGCCTCGGCACGCGCATCTCCCCACCAACGGCTATGTTGCCGTTTTACCTAGGCACAGTGGCAGTAAAGATGGCGTTTATCAATGGCGCGAAAGCGCGGAGGCCTCGCGTGCCAGCGTCTCGATTTTGGTCACGTCGACCGGGCCCGCTGGAACCACCCAGCTACCGCCGACGCACAGCACCGGTTCGAGGGCAAGCCACTCGGGTGCGGTCGCAAGGCTGATGCCGCCGGTGGGGCAGAAATTGATCCCGCCGAACGGCCCCGCGAGCGCTTTGAGCGCGGGAATTCCGCCGCTCGTTGCCGCGGGAAAGAATTTGAAGCTGTCGAGCCCGAGGTCGAGCCCCGCCATGATGTTCGACGCATTGGCGACGCCGGGCAGGAAGGGAATGCCGCTCGCGACCGCCGCTTCGCCAAGGCTGTCGGTAAGGCCGGGCGAAACGATGAATTCGGAACCCGCGTCGATCGCGTCCTTGAGCATGCGGGGGTTGAGCACCGTGCCGGCGCCCACGACAGCGCCGGGGACCGCCTTCATCGCGCGGATCGCATCGAGCGCGGCGGGGGTCCGCATCGTGACTTCGAGCACTTTCAGCCCGCCCGCGACAAGTGCTTCGGCCATCGGCACCGCGTCTTCGACGCGGTCGATGACGATCACCGGGATGACCGGCGCGAAGCGCATGATCTGCTCGATACCGCTGTCGGACATATTCACTCCATTCAAGACTGGCGTCGCCCATAAGGCGACAGATCGGGTTCAGATGACTGTTTCCATCGCCGCAAGCACGGCCGAACCACCCTTTTCGGCCTCATCGGCATGGTGACGAAACAGCGCGAACAGTTCGCGGCCGACACCGACCGCGGGCGACGGAGCCACTGCGGGGCTGCGCGCCGCCCATATGGCGGGATCGACGAGCGCCAACACTTCACCCTTGCGCGCACAGACACGGACGATGTCGCCGTCGGCGAGGAAGGCGAGCGGGCCGCTGACCCCGTCGGCACCGGGCAGCGCCTCGGGCGACAAATGGATCACCGCCGGCACCTTGCCGCTCGCCCCCGACATCCGGCCGTCGGTGAGCAAGGCGACGCGGAAACCGCGGTCCTGCAGCACGCCAAGCGCCGGGGTGAGCTTGTGCAGTTCGGGCATGCCGTTCGCGCGCGGCCCCTGGAAACGCACGACGACGACCACATCGCGCTCGAGTTCGCCGGCCTTGAACGCCGCCAGCACCGCATCCTGCGTATCGAAGATCCGGCACGGCGCCTCGATCGTCCAGCGATCCTCGGCGACCGCGCTGGTCTTGATGATCGCACGGCCAAGGTTACCCGCGAGCAGGCGCATCCCGCCGTCGGCCGAGAAAGGCGCGGAAACGGGGCGCAACATCGTATCGTCGCGACTCTCGGTCGGCGCCGCCTGCCAGTGGAGTTCGTCGTTCACGAGCACGGGCTCGGCAGCATAATCGGCCATCGTTCCGCCAACAGTCAGCACATCGCCGTGCAACAGCCCCGCGCCGAGCAGTTCCTTGACGACATAGCCGACACCGCCGGCCGCGTGGAAGTTGTTCACGTCGCCCGCGCCGTTCGGATAGACGCGCGCGAGCAAGGGCACCGCGTGGCTCAATTCGTCGAAATCCTGCCAGTCGATGATGATCCCCGCCGCGCGGGCAATGGCGGGCAGGTGGATCGCATGGTTGGTCGACCCGCCCGTCGCGAGCAGGCCGATCGCGGCGTTGACGATCGCTTTTTCGTCGATGCAACGCGCCAGCGGCCGGTAATCGTCGCCGTCCCAACCGATCTCGGCGATCCGGTGCGTTGCGGTGCGCGTCAATTCCTGCCGCAGCTTCGTTCCGGGATTGGTGAAGGCGCTGCCGGGGATATGGAGCCCCATCAGTTCCATCATCATCTGGTTGCTGTTCGCTGTGCCATAGAAGGTACAGGTGCCTGCCCCATGATAGCTTGCTGCCTCGGCTTCGAGCAGCTCATCGCGGCTCGCCTTGCCCTCGGCATAAAGCTGGCGGACGCGCTGCTTTTCCTTGTTCGCAAGACCCGAGGGCATCGGTCCCGCCGGGATCAATATCTGCGGCAGATGACCGAAGCGCAGCGCACCGATCAGCAGGCCGGGGACGATCTTGTCGCATATGCCGAGCAGCAGCGCGCTCTCGAACATCGCATGGCTGAGCGCGATCACGGTGCCCTGCGCGATATTGTCGCGGCTGAACAAAGACAGGTCCATGCCCGCCTGCCCCTGCGTCACCCCATCGCACATCGCGGGAACCCCGCCCGCGACCTGCGCGGTCGCGCCGACTTCGCGCGCGAACAATTTGATCTGCTCGGGATAGCGGCCGTAGGGCTGATGCGCCGAGAGCATGTCGTTATAGCTGGTGACGATGCCGATGTTCATCGCCGCGCCGGTACGGATCGCAGGCTTGTCCTCGCCCGAGGCGGCAAAGCCGTGCGCAAGGTTACCGCACGACAGATTGCCGCGGTTGGTTCCGGCGTCGCGCTGGCGATCCATCAGGTCGAGATAGGCGGCGCGGCGCGGCGCGCTGCGTTCGATGATACGATCGGTAACCTTGGCGATTACGGGGTTCAGATCAGTCATGCCAGCTCGCTCCGTCGCGCTCGATCAGCGCGATTGCACTCGACGGCCCCCAGCTTCCCGCCGTGTAATTCTGCGGCGCCATGTCGACCGCGGCCCAGGCGTCGCGGATCGAATCGATCCACTGCCACTGCGCCTCGACCTCGTCGCGACGGACGAACAGGGTCTGGTCGCCCTCGATGAAATCGAGCAGCAGGCGTTCGTACGCGATGCGGCGGCGCTCGCCGGCAAAGCTGTGCGAGAGCGAGACGTCCATCGTCACTTCCTTGAGCTTGACCCCGTCGCGGTCGAGTCCCGGCTGTTTTGCCATCACCTTGACCCGGATATTCTCCTCGGGCTGCAGGTTGATGATCATGCTGTTCGCGTCGAGCTTGCCCGCGCCGACCCGCGCAAAGATATTGTGCGGCACCGGCTTGAACTGGATCAGCACCTCCGACTTGCGCTGCGGCATCCTTTTGCCGGTACGAAGGTAAAAGGGAACGCCCTTCCAGCGCCAATTGTCGATATAGGCCTTCAACGCGACGAAAGTTTCGGTGTTCGACGGATTGCCGAGTTCGTCGGCATAACCCGAGACCGCGCCGCCATTGACTGCGCCGCTGCTATACTGCCCCTTGACGCTGTGCATCTTCACATCCTCGGCGCTCATCTTGCGAAGGCTGCGGAGCAGCTTCACCTTCTCGTCGCGCACCGCGGTCGACGAGACGCTGGACGGCGGCTCCATCGCGATGATCGCCAGCAGCTGCAGCATATGGTTCTGCACCATGTCCTTCAGCGCGCCGACGCCGTCATAATAAGAGACGCGGCCCTCGAGCCCGACGGTTTCGGCAACGGTGATCTGGACATGGTCAATCGCCTGCGCGTTCCACAGCGGCTCGAACAACATATTTGCAAAACGCAGCGCGAGCAGGTTCTGGACCGTTTCCTTGCCCAGATAATGGTCGATGCGGAAGACGCGGTCCTCGGCAAAGGCATCGCCGACCTCTGCATTGACCTGCCGCGAGGACGCGAGATCCTGCCCGATCGGCTTTTCCATCGCGATCCGGCATTCGGCACACGCAATGTTCGCAGCCTTCAGCCCCTGCGCAATCGGTCCGAACATCGAGGGCGGGGTAGACAGGTAAGCGCCAATCGGGCGGCCAAGCCGGTCGCCAAGCTGCGCCGCAAGATCGTCATAACCCGTCCCGGCACCGGCATCGACCGGACAATAGTCCACCCGTTCCAGAAAGCTCGCGATCTGCGCGTCGTCGAGCCGATCGTCGGACAGATGATCGGCGAGCGCTTCGCGCACCATCTGGTGGCACGCCGTGCGATCCATCTTCGAGCGCCCCGATGCGACGATCGTCAGCGCATCTTCAAGCAACCCGTCGACGTGCAGATTGTAGAGCGAGGGAAAGAGCATGCGCTGCGCAAGGTCGCCCGTCGCGCCGAACAGGATCAGGGTTTCGACTTTCACGCTCACTACAGTCCCCTTGGATAATATGATTGAATTGAAGGATGCACCCCGCGAATGCAACGCGCATACGTAAGCCGCATACGATGTCGCCTCTTGGCAAATCCGACAACGCTGCCATAGGAACGCCATGACCGACACCCCTGCCCCTTATGATGTCATCGTCGTCGGCGGCGGTGTCAATGGCGCGGGCGTTGCGCGCGATGCGGCGGGGCGCGGCGCGCGCGTCCTGTTGATCGAGGCGGACGACCTTGCCGAAGGCACCTCGTCGAAATCGACCAAGCTGATCCACGGCGGGTTGCGCTACCTTGAACATTATGAGTTTGGCTTGGTGCGCGAGGCGCTGAAGGAACGCGAAATATTGTGGGGCATCGCGCCGCACATCATTCGTCCGCTGCGCTTCGTGTTGCCGCACCGGCCGGGACTGCGTCCGCGCTGGCTGCTGCGGCTGGGCCTGTTTCTTTACGACCATATCGGCGGCCGCAAGAAACTGCCCGCGACGCGTTCGATCGATCTTCGGCATCACGACGCGGGCGGACCGCTTCAGCCGCAATATGTGAAGGGTTTCGAATATTCGGACGGCTGGGTCGACGACGCCCGCCTCGTCACACTCAATGCCCGTGACGCCGCCGACCGCGGCGCCCGCGTCCGCACGCGCACGCGGGCCGAGATGCTGCGCTGCGAGGATGGGCTGTGGGTGGTCGACGCGCGCGACGACCAGGGCCACCAATATCGCTTCACCGGCCGCAGCGTCGTCAATGCGGCGGGCCCCGCCGTGCTCGACCTGCTCAAGCGCGCCGATGCCGAGCCCGATCATCAGATGCGGCTCGTTCGCGGATCGCATATCGTCGTGCGGCGGATCTTCGAGCATGATTATGCCTATTTCTTCCAGCTTCCCGACGGGCGTATCTTCTTTGCCATTCCCTATGAACGCGACTTCACGCTGATCGGCACGACCGATCAGGACCATGAGGGGCCGGCCAGCGAGGCGAAGGCGAGCGACGAGGAAATCGCCTATCTGTGCGAAGGCGCCAGCCTCTATTTCCGCATGCCCGTCACCCCCGCCGATGTCGTGTGGACCTATTCGGGAGTGAGGCCGCTGATCGAGGACGGATCGGGGCGTCCCGAGGCGGCGACGCGCGGCTACCGGATCGACCTCGACATGACCGAAGGCGCGCCGCTGCTCACCATCTATGGCGGCAAGATCACCAGCTATCGCCACGTCGCCGAAGAGGCGGTCAACGAACTTTCGGGGCACATCGATGCCCTGTCGGGCAAGCGCTGGACCGGCAGGTCATCCTTGCCCGGCGGTAATTTTCCGACCGATGGCGTCGCGGCGCTCAAGGCCGAATATAAGCTCGCCCATCCCTTCCTCGCCGCCCCGACGATCGATCGCATCGCCCGCGCCTATGGCACCGACGCGCGGCGCTGGCTTGCAGGCGCGGATGATTGGGCCGCGCTCGGCGGCGAAATTGCGCACGGGCTCAGCGTCGCCGAGCTTCGCTGGATGGTAACGCGCGAATGGGCGCGGACGACCGACGACATCCTCTGGCGGCGGAGCAAGCTGGGGCTGCACTTTACTACCGAAGAGGTCGCTCGCCTTGCCGAACAGACCGAACGCCTCGTCAGCGAAGCGCGCTCGGCCGATCCCGAATATTTCGACGGCCTGGTGAATGGCTGACAAGGATCGTCGGGCGGCGCTCCCCGCCGCCTAGTCGGCGCCGAATTGCTCGGCGAGCTTGGCGCGGCGCGCTTTCCATGTTTCGGCGAGGATCGGCACGTCCCGCAGCGCGCGCAGGTCGGCCAGCCGGTCTTTCGCCTCGCCGCCGATCAGCAGGGCAAAGAGCGACGCCAGCGGCCATTCGGGATAGGGCCGCTCGACAAGCTCCAGCCCGTCGCCGGCGCGGACATGGCCGGGTTCGAGCACCCGATAATACCACCCCGTGCGCCGCGTCTTGACCACCTGTGCCATCACGCCCTTGGTCTGGAACCGGTGGTCGAGCTTCCAGCACGGCTGGCGCGCCTGCGTCACTTCGATCAGAGCGGTGCCCAACCGAAAGCGGTCGCCGAGAAAGACATTCTGCTCGTCGAGCCCGGTCGTCGAGATATTCTCGCCGAACGCGCCTGGCGCATCGAGCAAGGGGGCATCGCCCAGATAGCTCCGCCACCAGTCATAATGGTCGGCCGGATAATGATGGATCGCCTTGTCGATGCCGCCATGGACCGTCCGGTCGGCCTGTTCATCGCCGACAAGCCCCATCGCATCGACAGCGACCGCGTCCATGACCGGCAGCTTGCCGATGGCGCTGGGCTCGTCGCCGCGAAAGGGCTGCGACTTGCCAAGGAGGACAGCGAGAATCGGCGTTTCCATGCCGCCGATTGCATAAGCCCGGCGGCGCAAATGGCAATCGTCAGGCTTGCACGAGTAACGGAACGGCGCGTTGCCGCGTCGCAAGGACGATGACCAGTCCCGCCAGAGCCATGACGGCGCCCGCAATCGACACCGCAGGGAAGCCGAGTCCGGCGCCGATCACCCCGCCGCCGACCGCCGCCCCGATGGCATTGCCAAGGTTAAACGCGCCGATATTGACCGCCGAGGCAAGGTTCGGAGCGTCGGATGCCGCCTCCATCACGCGCATCTGGAGCGGCGGGACGATGGCGAAAGTCGCGACGCCCCACAGGAAGATCGTGACTGCCGCGGCGATCGGCGAATACATCGTCGCCGCAAACAGGATCAGCATCACGACAAGCCCGCTGAGCGAGACAATCAGCGTGCGGTCGATCGAACGATCGGCGAACACGCCGCCAAGCCAGTTGCCCACGGTGAGGCCAAGGCCATAGATCACCAGCATCGCGGTCACGAACAAAGTCCCCGCCCCCGTCGCCTCAGTCAGGATCGGCGCGATATAGGTGAAGACGGTGAACATCGCCGCCGACCCGATCGCGGTCAGCGCAAGCGCGACGAGCACTTCGCGGCGCTTCAGCACACCAAGTTCGGCGAGCATATTGCCACCCTCGGCCCGGGGGATGTCGGGGAGCGCGAAGCGAAGCGCGGCCATGGTGAAAAGGCCCCAGATCGCGATGATGCCGAAAGCGGTGCGCCAGCCGAAACTCTCGCCGATCCATGGCGCAAGCGGCACGCCGATCACATTGGCGAGCGTCAGCCCCATGAACATCGCCGCGACCGCGCTCGCGCGCTTGTCGGGTGCGACGAGGCTGGCCGCGACGACCGAGCCGACGCCGAAGAAGGCGCCATGATTGAGCGAAGTGGTCACGCGTGCGACCATCAGCGTCGAATAATCGCCCGCGATCGCCGAGAGAAAGTTGCCGAGCGTGAAGATAGCCATCAGGCCGATCAACAAGGTGCGGCGGTTCATCCGCGCGGTGGTGAGCGTCATCAGCGGCGCGCCGAGCATCACGCCGAGCGCATAGGCCGAGACGAGCAGCCCGGCGGCGGGAATCGAGACCCCGAGCCCCTCGGCCATATCGGGCAGCAGGCCCATCGGCGCGAATTCGGTGATGCCGATGCCGAAGGCGCCGGTCGCGAGTGCCAGCAGCGGAAAATTGATCTTCATGAGCCTGATTCCCTGATTTTCATCAGACGCACAGATGGCGGTGCAAATAGCCCAAGTTTAGAGCGTGTTTCGGTCAAACATTTATGCGTATAACGCACAGATGAGCCGCGATCGCGTCAACCGTGCCGCCGATATGGAAATCTTCGCGACCGCGATCGAGCGCGGCGGCTTTTCCGCCGCGGCGCGCGTGCTCGGCCTGTCGCCGTCGGCGGTCAGCCGGACAATCTCGGGAATCGAGGCGCGGTTCGGCGTCCGCCTGATCGTCCGTACCACGCGCGCGCTGGCGATGACGGCGGAAGGCGAGGCCTATTATCACGCCGCGCGGCGCATCCTCGCAGACCTCACCGAAGTCGAGCAGGCGATCGGCGAACAGGCCGCACCGCGCGGGCGGCTCCGCGTCAGCACCACCCATTCCTATGGCCGCCGCTATATCGTGCCGCTGCTCGGCACCTTCGCCGACCTCTACCCCGGGATCATCGTCGACATCAGCCTGACCGACATGGTGATCGACCTCGTCGAGGAGCGCGCCGATGTCGCGATCCGCATCGGCCCGCTGCCCGACAGCCCGCTGATCGCGCGGCGGCTGGGCGAAAGCGACCGCGCCGTCATTGCCTCGCCCGCCTATTTGGCGAAGCACGGCACTCCCGCAATGCCCGAAGAGCTTGAGCACCATCGCTGCATTGGTTTCAACTTCCGCCGCCGCCAGCCGTGGTGGCCGTTCGTTCGCGACGGCCAAGGCTTCGACCTTCCCGTGACGCCCGCGATCGAGGCGAACAATGGCGACACCGTCGTCCAGCTTGCGCTTGAAAATGTCGGTATCGCGCGTGTCGGCCGCTTCAACGTCGCCGACGAAATTGCCGACGGCCGACTGGTCGAGATTCTCGCCGACTTTAATCCGGGTGATATCGAGCCCTTCCATGCGCTTTACCTCGGCGGGTCGACCCTGCCCGCGCGCGTGCGCGTGTTCATCGACTTCCTCGCCGACCGGCTCGGCCGCGACGGTTGGGACAAGCCCGCGTCGATGGTTTAGGCTGCGCAGATGATTCAGCCAGATGATCAGCGCGATCGAGAGATGGTCGACCTGCCCGTCCGCCGCCTCGGCCTTGCCGAACCCGGCGACGCTGACCTGACCCGCAGCATCGCGATCGAGGCGCCGGTTTCGGTCGAGGTCGGTGGCATCGCCTATGCGGTGATGATGGCGACGCCCGCCGATCTCGATGATTATGCTGTCGGATTTGCACTGAGCGAGGGTCTGATCGAAACCGCAGACCAGATCGGCCGCGTCGATGTCCATCCGATCGAAGGCGGTTTTGCGCTGCGCATCTGGTTGCCGCCCGAACGCAATGCGATCGCGCTCGAACGCGCACGCACGCGGGTGAGCGAGAGTAGCTGCGGGCTTTGCGGGATCGAGAATATCGAAGAGGTGCTGCGGCCGCTGCCCCCCGTGACCGCACGGATCGGGACCGACCGCAGCGCGATCGCCACCGCATTGGCGTCGCTCCGCGATCACCAGCCGCTCGGCCAGGCCACGGGTGCGGTCCATGCCGCGGCCTTCTGCTCGCCCGCGGGGCAAATCCTGCTCGCACGCGAGGATGTCGGGCGCCACAATGCGCTCGACAAGCTGATCGGCGCGATGGCGCGCACAGGCGTCGATCCGGCCAGCGGCTTCATTCTGCTCTCCGCGCGGTGCAGTTACGAACTCGTCGAAAAGACCGCGCGCGCGGGCTGCCCGATGCTCGTCACGGTTTCGGCCCCCACCAGCCTTGCCGCGACACGCGCGGCTGCGGCTGGCCTGACGCTCGTCGCTCTCGCACGGACGGACTCGGCACTCATTGTCAGCGATCCGCACGGAATGATCGCGTGAAAACGCTCGGCGCGGTCCTCGCAGGCGGACGGTCGAGCCGTTTCGGGTCGGACAAGGCGCTCGCCATGCTGGATGGACGAAGCTTGCTCGACCATGCCGCGACGGCGCTCCGCTCTCATTGCGACGCGGTGGTCATCGTCGGTCGCGGCGAGATCGCCGACTGGCCGCGCCCCGATATGGGGCCGCTGGGCGGGATGGCCGGGGCGCTGATCAATGCCGCGGATCACGGGTTTGATCAGTTGCTGACCGCGTCGGTCGATTGCGTTCGTTTGCCCGATGATCTGCGCGCGCTGCTGGAGCCCGCGCCGGCCTTTCTGGAGACGCAGCCGGTGATCGGGCTGTGGCCCGTCGCAGCGCTGCGCGACCTTCAGGTCATGCTGGAAGATGGGAGCGATCTCGCAGTCAAAGCCTTCGCCCGGGGGATCGGCGCTCGTAGCGTGGCGAGCGATTTCGTACCGCCGAATATCAACAGCGCCGCCGACCTCGACCGCCTGACGGGGCTATGACCCGCCGATGGCATTCACGGTGAACGCCAAAATACCCATGTTGAAGATGAACGCCGCCATGCAGTGGCCGAGCACGACGCGCCGCATATGCGCGCCCGATATGGTGACGTCGGAGGTCTGGAAGGTCATACCGAGCGTGAAGGCGAAATAGAGGAAATCCCAGTAATCGGGTTCATGCACCCCCGGCACCTCGATCCCGCGCCGGTCGCGGCCATCCTTTTGCAGATAAAAGAGATGCGCATAGTGGAGCGTGAACACCATGTTCGCGAACAGCCAGGCAAGCGCGAGGGTCGCGACGATCAGGACGACATCGGCGCGATCGAGCTGGTCCGGGCTGGCGACCAGCGTGCCCACCGCGAACAATATGACGAGCGACAACAGCACGGTGATCGCGAGCAAGCCGGCGCGGTTGGCGTCATTGCGTTCGGCCCGGCGGCGCATCTGTTCGGCATCGGCGCGGAACAGCGGCACGACCGTGCACAGAAAGACAAGCGCTGCCGCGTCGAAGCCGATCAGGAGGGCAGCGCGCGGACCGACCCCGGCGACAAGCGCCGCAGCCAGCACGGCGACCAGCACGACGGGAAAGATCAGGAAACGGACCGGCGCGATATGCTTTCCGACGGCCATCGGCGGTGTCAGCCCGCGGCCCCGACGACGCGCACCGGGATCGACTTCGCCGCCGGACAGCCGCTGGTCTTGTCATAGAAAGCGAGCGGAAGCAGCGGATTGAGCTCGGGATAATAACCCGCCACCGAGCCACGCGACATCGGATAGTCGAGGATCGTGAGCCCATCGACGCGGCGCGAAATGCCATCGGCGCCGATCGTTTCGAGCGCGACCTTCGCGCCCGCCGCCAGCCCGCGCGAGGCGATATCCTGGGCATTCATGAACAGGATCATGCGGTCGTTATACACGCCGCGATAGCGGTCGTTATAGCTGTAGATCGTCGTGTTGAACTGGTCGTGCGACCGCACGGTGGCGAGGCGCAGCATGTCGGGATCGGCTACCGGCGCGTTGACCGCGAGCCCCGGAAGGACAAGGAAATTGGCCTTGCCGCTCGGCGTCGCCCAGACGCGCCGGCGCGGCGGGATGTCGAGGTGGAAACCCATCGGCGCCTCGATCCGCTCGGCAAAGCCTTCATAGAGCGCAGGATAAACCGCCGCGATCTTGTCGCGGATCAGGCTGTAATCATCGATATAGCTCGCCCAATCGACCTTGCTCTCCGGCAAGGTCGCCATCGCCATGCGGCAGACGATTTCGGTCTCGGTCAGCAAATACTCGCTCGCGGGTTCGAGCACACCGCGCGAGGCGGTCACGTTCGACATCGAATCCTCGATCGTGACGAACTGTTCGCCCTTGGCGGTTTCGATCCGTTCTGAGCGCGCCACAACGGGCAGGATCAGCGCGTCCTTGCCATGCACTAGATGCCCGCGGTTGAGCTTGGTCGCGATCCCGACGGTCAGGTCGAGCTTTCGCATCGCCGCGTAAGACCGATCGGTGTCGGGCACCGCGCGGACGAAATTGCCGCCGAGCCCGATGAAGACCTTTGCCGTACCCGCCAGCATCGCCTCGACCGACTCGACCGAGTGGTGCCCATGTTCGCGCGGCGGCTCGAAGCCGAAGACATCGCGCACCTTGTCGAGATAGGCTTGGCTCGGCTTCTCGTCGATGCCGACGGTGCGGTCGCCCTGGA
Source organism: Sphingopyxis sp. YR583 (assembly GCF_900108295.1). Lineage (NCBI taxonomy): Bacteria > Pseudomonadati > Pseudomonadota > Alphaproteobacteria > Sphingomonadales > Sphingopyxidaceae > Sphingopyxis > Sphingopyxis sp. YR583. The sequence continues at coordinate 1,020,342 of NZ_FNWK01000001.1, forward strand.
CGTTCGAATGGCCGCGGATCGGCGAGATGCCCGCGCCGGGCTTGCCGTAATTGCCCTTCAAGAGCAGCAGGTTCGCGATCTGCTGGACGAGCTCGGACCCCTGCTGATGCTGGGTCACCCCCATGCCGTAACAGATGATCGTCGCGTTCGAGCGAATATAGATTTCGGCGCAGCGGCGGATCTGCGCCTCGTCGATCCCCGATGCCGCGACAAGGTCGGGCCAGTGCTGCGCCTCGATATCGGCCTTGAGCCCGGCAAAACCCGATGTGTGCTCGGCGATGAAATCATGGTCGAGGACGGTTTCGCCAGCTGCCTCGCGCTCGAACAGCGTCTTCATCATGCCCTTCAGGAACGCGAGATCGCCGCCGATCCTGATATGCACGAATTCGCTGGTGATCGCGCTCGACCCGAAGGTCGCCATCTGAACGATATCCTGCGGCTCGGTGAATTTGATCAGCGCACGTTCGGGCATCGGGTTGACCGCGACGATGGGAATCCCGCGTTTGCGCGCCTCGACGAGCGGCGTCATCATGCGCGGTGCGTTGGTGCCGGCATTATGCCCGATCAGGAAGATCGCCTCCGCATGGTCGAAATCCTTGAGGATCACCGTGCCCTTGCCGATACCGATCGAGTGCGGCAGCCCGCGGCTCGTCGGTTCGTGGCACATGTTCGAACAATCGGGAAAATTGTTGGTGCCAAATTCGCGGACGAAAATCGAATAGAGGAAGGCGGTCTCGTTCGCGGTGCGGCCCGATGTATAGAATTCGGCCTGATGCGGACTGGCGAGCGCGCGCAGATGCGCGCCGATCAGCGCGAAAGCGTCGTCCCAGTCGACCGGCACATAATGATCGCTCGCGGCGTCATATCGCATCGGCTCGGTCAGCCGCCCCTGCATCTCCAGCCAATAATCCGACTGCGCCATCAGGTCGGTGACGCTGTGCTGTGCGAAAAAGTCGCGTGTTACGCGGAATTTCGTCGCCTCGTGCGCAAGCGCTTTGGCGCCATTTTCACAGAATTCGAGCTTCTTTGTGCAATGCGCGTCGGGGAAGGCGCAACTCGGGCATTTGAAGCCGCCCGGCTGGTTCATCGACAGGAGCGCGCGCGATCCCTTGGTGACGACGCTTTGTTCGAGCAACACCTTCGCGGTCGCCGCTGCGGCCCCCCAGCCGCCGGCGGGGCTGTTATAAGTCTTATACCGTGGTGCATCGTCTGCCATGCCGCCAACTAAAGCATAGCGACCCGATCATATCCATCGGTCTTTGGTGTTAAGGATGCGGATACGCCCCCTCGGCGCAGCCTGTCGGGAAAAGCGGCGGGGACGGCCGAGCCGTCCCCGCCAGCCGGTTCAGTCGAAAAGCTCTTCAAGGAAGGATTTTCGCCGTTTCGGATATCCCTTGTGATGCTTGTTATAACCCGGATCCCACCCGTGCGATGCCGCGGGATAACCCTGCGGAGGCGGGGCCGATTGAGGGGCGTGCTGCGGCGTCGGCTGCGACAGCGCGCTGCGCTCGATGATCTTGTCGAGTTCGCCGCGATCGAGCCACACACCGCGGCATTGCGGGCAATAATCGATCTCGACCCCCTGTCGATCAGACATGGCGAGCGGGGTTCTGCATGCCGGACAGGGCATACCAACTGCGGCGCCGGTCATCGCGCATTGCTCCCATGGCGCCAGGAAAATCGGGAAAAAATATGCGTCATCGCATGGTCTCCAAACATGATCCGACCGGGGATGCGATGCGGCTTGAAAAAAGCCTGTTGGTCGAGCCGGCATCGGAAATCCCCGATGCGGTCCGACATCACGATCCAGAAGGATCGCCAGAGGGGCCCGGCCCGCATCTTCGACATAAGCGATGCGCGCGCGAATTCAATGACAACGCGTGGCCGCTCGTTCGGTTCGGCCCGCTTCTCCTTCCGCCCATGGCGCGAACCTGACCATCACGCGATCAAACAGGTCCGACGTCACGAGGCCGACCAGCCAATCCCGGACCCGCTGCGGCGCGTTGACCGCGAACCAGTCCGCATCGACGCCCGCAAACTGCCGCACGAAAGGAAATAGCGCGATGTCGCTGAAACCCCGTTCCGCACCGTCCAGAAAGGCATGCCGCGCCAATCGCTCGTCCAGTTTCGCCAGCATCGCCAGACCCGCCGCACGGTGCGCGATCGGGTCGGCATCATAGCGCCCGGAATATTTATATCGGTCGAGATGATGCTTGAAGCCCTCGTCGAACTCCATGACCAGCGCCGCGTCGGCGCGCGGCACCCACCGTTCCGGGTCATGCTGCGCCAATGCCCAGCGCATGATGTCGAGGCTTTCGTCGATGACCAGACCGTCTGCAAGCACCAGCACCGGCACGGTCCCCTTCGGCGAAGCCGCGAGCATTGCGGGCGGCTTGTCGCGCAGCACCACCTCGCGATGCGAATACATCGTCTCGCTCACCGTCAGGGCCATTCGTGCGCGCATCGCATAGGGGCAGCGCCGGAAGCTGTAGAGGATCGGAATATCGGCCATCGTCCGCCCCTTAAACCGGGCTCCGGCGATCACCAAATCGGGCGCCTGGCGATGGAGCGATAGCCGCGCTGTCCCCCTACCGGCGCGATAAAATCAGAACTGATCCCGCAGCATTTCGCCGATGGAATTGTTGAAATGGCTTTCCATCGCGGCGCGCGCGCCGGATCGCGTTCGGCGATCGCTTCGGCGACCTCGCGATGCAACGCCAGCGTCTCGTCGCGTTCTTCATGCGTCGTCCGCCCGGACCAGGCGCGCGGGATCGCAAGCGCCATCAATTGCTCGAACGAGCGGACGATCTGATAGAAAAGCTGATTGCCGCTCGCCGCGGCGATCGTCTGGTGAAGATGAAATCGCGCACCGATTCGACCGCGCGCTCGACGAACGAACCGCGCCCACCGGGATCGACCATTCCGCTCATGCTGCGACTCCGACGCGGCGCATCGCGGTGGGCGCCATGCCGAAGCGGCGCGAAAAGGCGCGCGTGAAGCTGGCGTTGTTGAGATAGCCGCAGCGATAGCCGATGCTCGCGACCTGCAGATCGCTCGCCGCGAGCATCTGCCGCGCCTGGCGCAGCCGCCGCTCGCTCAGCGCCTCGGCGATGCTGCACTGGTAAAGCTCGCGAAACCCGCGGGTCAGCTTGTCGCGATTGATGCCGCAGCTTTTGGCGATGTCGTCGATCGTCAGCTTTTCCTGCCAGCGGGTGTCGACGATCCGGCGCGCGGCGGCGATGCGCGCGATGTCGCTTTCGGTCAGGCTCGGCTGCCCTTCGACGGCAACGAGATTGCCGGAGCGCAGCGCCGCGAAAAACTTGCAGAGAAGTTCGGTACTGCGCGCAAGGCGGAGCGTGTCAGCGGCGGCATCGTCGCTTTCGGGTGAGACGATCGACTGGCCGAGCGCGCGCAGGTCCGACGGCAGATACCAGCGCGCGTCGGGATCGGGCAGGTCGCCGAACAGGCGGCGACAGGCCCGGCGCGAGACAGCGAACGCGAGCAGATGCTCCTCATTTTCGAGTTCGCGAAACGCCAATGTGCGAACGACGGGCTCACCGATATCGCCGAAGCCGAAACCAACCGCGCGACGATCGCCAGGGCAATGGATGCATGGGCGGCCGGAACCGGCGGACCTTATGATCCGCTTACCGACGAAGCGGTGTGGACGATCTCCGGCAATTCGCTCGCGAGCAAGACCTACCCCTCGAAGGAAGCGTTCATAGCCGAGGTCGTCCGACCGTTTAACGCCCGGATAAGCGCGCGTTTGATCCCGAGCGTCCACAATATGTACGCAGACGGCGATACGGTAATCGCGCATTTTTACGCGAAGGGAACGGCACGTGACGGCCAGCCCTACGCCAACAGCTATGCGTGGATCCTGACACTGAAGGACGGACGGATTGTAGGCGCTTTTGCCTTCTTCGACGCGAAGGCGGTCGACGGTTTTGGGACGCGGGTGGCGCCGGTTGCCGAATGAACCTTTGCGAAGCGTTGGACGGCGTGTTCGCCGTCCAACGCTTCGCAATTGGCCGTTTGCAGTCAGTCCGCTTTTGACGAGGAATTGAAAGAAGCAGCCGATCGCGGTGCGCGAGAGGCAAGGGCCGGAGGAGGCAATATTCCTGCTGAATGGAAATTTCGCCAAATCCGGCTGTCGTGGCGAAGCCTCTCTGTCCACAGATATTCCGCTATTGCTGTATAGCTAACATTTGCCTTGCGCCTTCAAGCGCTGGTGATGTGCATCGACCTGTTGCTGCGCCAACCGAAAAGCCATGGCGGCATTCGTCTTGCGTTCCCGGCTGCGATACTGGTTCACTATGACATTCCCGTCCGTTTCGGACAGGTTTTTTAGCGCGCATCGGGCGTTAGGATTTTGCCGACCCAAGCGATCGAAGAGCTCGGTTTTTGCCTTCCACTCGCCTTTCTTTTCTCCCTTGTATTTGTGGTTGGTCGCATCGGCCCAACCAGGAACATAGTTGTAATCCTGCGCCCACACCGAACTCGGGACGGAAATAGCCAGAACCAGGGCCGCTGCCCGCCTCACAAAGAATTTTATCATGCTTCCTCCTGATTTCCTTGCAAGCCGTGGCTGACCTCGATGTCTTCAGCAGGACCCTCATCGGCGGCGTCCGGTTCCATAGCATAAGGACAAAAAGCGACCGATAGTCGACGTTGCCCACCCTGTTTGGCATCGCTAACAAATGTGCGTCGAGAAAGGGGAGATTGGTGCGGTTAGCCCGGTCCCCGCGCAAGCGGGCCCTGACCTTCGCTGCGGCGTTGTGTCCCTAGACCTGGAACGCTGTCGTAATGGTGCGGCAGCGAGGGAAAGGCTTTGGATATGCAACATCAGATCTCCGTCATCACACTCGGTATCAGCGATCTCCAGCGGTCCCGCCGCTTTTATGTCGAGGGATTTGGCTGGACGCCTGTCTTTGAGAACGAAGAAATCATCTTCTATCAGATGAACGGCTTTGTGCTCGGCACGTTCGACAAGTCGGCACTTGAAGAAGACATGAACCGTTCGGGGCTTTCAGCGCCCGGCGCCTTTTCGCTAGGACATAATGTGTCGAGCCAAGCGGAGGTTGAAAGCGCGATCGAGCAGCTCGTCCAAGCAGGCGGGCGCCTCATCAGACCAGCAGATGCCCCCTCGCATGGCGGTTTTCGAGGATATGTGGCCGATCCCGACGATCATGCCTGGGAGATAGCATGGAACCCCAACTGGCCTATCGATGAGAATGGCCACGTCACATTTGCGATTTAGTGTGGTTGTCCGCTTGCCTGTGTTGTCGCAGGTCAGCGGACAGTCGGAAATCGTCTGGCGTCGAACATGCTCGTGAAACCCTGCCCACGCTTCTTCGGAGTATTGCAGATGACGACCTGTCAGGGTCGAAGGCGTGAACCTCGAACAGCGGACGTTACTATTTCTTGCTCTGCGCACCCTCTTGTGATCACTTGCAACGGGGACGCGGGGGGTAGTCACTGACCCCTGCTGGCGAAAGTGGGGGTGGTGAATGTGCCGTACCGCAATGCGTGGATCTATTGTCTCGCGATAATCGCGATGACGGTACTGGCCTTTTGGCCCGGATATTTCTCGCGGCTCGGCACGGCGAAGATAGCTTGGCATGTTCACGCGATCACAGCGACGGCCTGGCTGTTGCTGCTCGCAGCGCAGAGCTGGTCGATCGACCAGGGGCATCGTGCTCGGCACCGCAGCCTTGGTCTGGCGGCTTTTGTCCTGATCCCGCTCTTCCTTGTCGGTGCCGCCGGGGTCGAGCATAGCATGGCAATCGCAACGGGTTCCGGACAAGATCCCTTTTACAACCTTTGGGGCTCGCCGCTCGGCGTCTACGATCTGATCGGCTCGGCGGCCTTCCTCTGGTTTGGCGTGATGGCGCTGAAGGAACGGCGCAATGTCGCGCGGCATGCCGCCTGGCTGCTTGCGACCCCGTTGCTTCTGATCGGACCTGCGCTGGGGCGCGTGTACAATGCCCACCTTCCCGGCCTCATTATCAACGGCCCCCAGGATTTCCCGTTGTTCCGCTGGAGCGTCCATCTCGGCGGCATGACCGCGGCTGTGATCGCGCTGTGGCTATGGTCTCGCCACCGTCGGCACGGACAGCCGTGGCTGGTCGTGGCAGCGGTCATCATGCTGCAGTCACTATCGTTCGAGACAATCGGTTTCAGCCGGATCTGGAACGCCGCATACATCGCATTTGGCGATATCGCGGCTCCGGTGCATGCCATTGGTGCTGGCATGATTGCGGCAGCCGCGCTTTGGTGGGGTTGGCGCTGCGTTTACGCGGATCAAGATTGATGAGGGCTCAAACTTGGATCGAAACTCATAATCTCCGCGGGAACGGTCGCGCCTGGCACACCATTGGCGGCGTGGTTTTTTTGGAAATTAAGGCATGCTGACCTTTTACCGCTTATTTTCTCGAGCCCTCCTGACGATTGGGCTGATCGCTGTCGCGGCTTGCAGCAATGCCCCGTCTCCCCCGGAGGAACGAACCAGCGCAATCGCGCCCCAAGCTGCGGAACCCGCGATTGCAAATAGCAAATCCGATCAAGCGGGCGCCATGGCCACCTCCGTGGCCGCGCCTCCCCCGGAAGACGAGGCGGTTGCGTTCGGCAGCGACATATGCGCGTCCTCAACGGATGGCAGGACCGTGGCATGCGGCCCCAATGCCAACATATGCACGACATCCACAGACGGCGGACATGCCGCTTGCGGCGGGCGCGCGACTATCTGCACGACGAGCACGAACGGAAATTCGGCGGCATGCGGCGGACTTGCTCCAATCTGCACGTCTTCCACAAGCGGCAATAGCGTTGCTTGCGGGGGTCTTTCGCCGATCTGCACCGGCAGCACGAACGGAAATTCGGTCGCCTGTGGCGGCCGTGCGTCGATTTGCACGAGTAGCACGGACGGATCCGACGTTGCCTGCGGCGGGCTCGCTTCGATCTGCACCGGGAGCACGGATGGTTCCGACGTTGCCTGCGGCGGTCAAGCGTCGATTTGCACCGGGAGTACGGATGGAAGCGATGTGGCGTGCGGGGCCCTTGCGACGATCTGTACCACCAGCACGGACGGCGTCGATGTGGCATGCGGCGGACGCGCGAGTGGCTGCGTCACAGGCAGGACCGGTCGTCGCGCCTGCGGCGATGGCTCCTATTCCTCAGACTGATACCCAAGGAGAATGAGAATGAAATCCAAGTTGTGGGCAGGCGTGCTTGCGCTAGCGCTATGGGTTCCCGAACCGGCCGCCGCGCAAATTCTCGTCGGCAACGGGATCGTAAAGGTGCAGTGCGATGGGCGCGTTCGTTGGGGTTCGGCAAGCGGAAATATCGACTCCACACACCCTTTCACGATCACGCTTACCTATGACCTCGGCAGGAACGTCGTTAAAATCAACGACGGCACCACACCGACTTGGGACGGCAAGCCGCTCTTTATCCAAGGAAAGCAATATCCGATCACAAAGAATGATTTCAGGGGCGCCGTTTCGTTCGTCGCGGAAAAGCTCGCACCGAACGTACCCGATAACAATGCCGCAGGCGGTGTCTTCCTCCTCTACCCCGACGCAACATTCGGACTCACTGAGGCATTTGATAACGGTATGTCATTTCTCGGAATGAATGTTCAGTCGGCGGTTTTCCTCGATGGGACCTGCCACAAGTTGTCTCCGCCGGTAGCCGCTCCTCGTAAGCGACCACAATAGCGCCACCCGCCCCTATGATCCGGGCATGTTTCGCAACTGCGAATGGCGGTAACCTGTCCGCCGGCTTGCCGATGAAAGGCTGGCGAAGCGGTCATTGCCAGTCTGCTCCAAATCAGAAGCGCATTTGCGATCGGCTAGAAATTTCTCTGCAACGCCCGTTTCATCTCACCATATCCAATGCGATTGGGATGAACCCCGTCGAACGTGAAACGCCCATCGATTGAACGGCTGCCGTCCGAAATCACTTCATGATAATCGACGAATGTGATCTCTTCAGCTTGTGCAAAGGCCTTCAGCCAGGCGTTCAGATCGACGATCCGCGGCGCGGGATCGATGCCGGGCTTCCACGCGAAACGCCCGGCAGGCGGAATCGCACCAAGGATCACGCCGATCCCGTTCGCTTTTGCTAGCGCGACCATCGCGCGGATATTGTCGCGAAACTGCGCCGCGCTGGTTGGCCCCGCGTTGCCGGCGATGTCGTTGGTCCCTGCAAGGATATGGACCTTTGCAGGACGCAGCGCGATGACGTCGGCCTGGAATCGCAGTAACATTTGCGCGCTCGTCTGACCGCTGATCCCTCGATTCACGATGTCGGCGCTAAAAAGTGCGGGATCAGCGAGGGCCCAAAGCTCAGTGATCGAATCGCCCATGAACACGATACGCGGTGGCCGGGCTGAATCGGCCGACCGCCTTTCATTGTCGGCGCGATAACGACAGAGGTCGGCCCAGTCGCTCTTCCGGGCTTTGGCATTGGCTGCCTGATAGGCTTTCAGTTCTGGCGGCGGCGCGGGACGCGCGGCGCCCTGCGCCAATTCGGCGAGCGCCCCAAAATAGGCTCTTACCGAATCCGGAACCGCAATGACCAACCCGGCGCAGGGTTCGGCAACCATAGCCGACGCCGCAACATGTCGCGCCGCAACCGGCGCAGCCGCGCCGCACAGAATGAAGGCGATCATCGCGTGGATCATCGGCTTGGCTTTGCGCTCAGCCCGGATGACGCGCTTTCCAATTCGCGACGCGGTCGACCGCATTGGTGCGTATATTCGCATAGAACAATCCATAGTCGTTGCGGTGATAGCTGCCGTAGAACCAGCTCAGCGAGTCCCGGAACGGCGACATCCAACCGATTTCGACGTCGAGCAGCATGTCGTTGCATCGCGCCCCCGTCAGACCATTTTCGAGCGGAGCCAGCGGGGCTGCCCGTTCGGGGTAGGGCGCCTTCGGGAAGGGCAGTGCGCCAAGGTTGGCGGCCGCCCCCGCCGAGCCCGTTTCGTCCCAGGTCAGCGGGTTGACGCAAATCGCCGGCGCGGTGCTTTTGACCCGTCGGCCCTGCCACCAGAAATCGACGCTCTTCGTCAGCATCGACGCCGCGTCGCGGCCTTTCTCGCTGGCGTTCCACGAGATCACACAGCCCGTCTGGCGCGCGCTGGCGCAGGTCGGCAGGCCGAGCGACGCGAAACTCGCGGGCGTGTAGGCGCCGATCGTATAGGCCGCGACCAGCCGGTCCTGCAGCGGGGTGCCGATCACCGCCTCCTGCAACAGACGAACCGCGTGCCCCGTCCCCTGGCTGTGCGACGCGATGATGAAGGGCCGGCCCTTGTTGTGGTGCTCGACATAATATCGAAACGCGCGCGCTACATCCGAATAGGCAAGCGCAACCGCGTCTCCGTCGCCGAGCCCACGCAGCGATGCCTGCCGGTAATGCGGCGCATAGAGCGCACAGCAGCCGTTGAAGGCCGAAAGCTGCGCGAGCAGCACCGGGCCGTTATACGCGCCGTCGACATCGTAGGGCGCATTCCAGACGTCGTTCTTCAGATACATGGTCGGATGGATGAAAAAGACGTCGGCGGGCGCCCCGGCCTCATCGATCGCCTTGAAGCCCGGCGGCACCGACCGCTCCGGACCGTTGCGGCCGGGAAAGGCGAACCACGCCGCCTGCTGCGCATAGTCGGGCGCGGGCGGCGCCTTCGTCTCCGCGAAGGGCTTTTCGGGTTCGCGCGAACTTTCGATCAGGCTTTGGGCGACCGAACATTGCGACAGCAGCGCGAGCAGCACGACGATCGTGATCGCGATCTTCCAGCGTTTGCGGATTCGGCCGCTTTTGCCGCGCAGCCAGTTCGGCGCCGCCGCTGCGCTCACTGCCCGGCCTCGCGCGCCGCGCGGCGCGCTTCGCACGTCGCGATGAAGCCCGCCGCCATAAAGCGCGCCATACGCTCCCTGACCGCCTCGAAATCGTCGGACTTGCAGAGCCCGCCCGACAGCTTGTCGATACGCCCGGTACGGCCGAGCGTGAGCATCAGGCCGGCCGAGACGAAATGATAGCCCCAGAACAGGTCTTCGCGCGGACAGTCGGGCATCGCCTGCTGGAGTATCCCGATCAGCCGCAGCACGACCGCATCGAAATGCGTGTCCATCAGTTCGGCGCCCCATTCGGCGGTGTTGCTCATCTGCGCGCCGAGCTGGCCATAATGGCGCCAGCCGATGCCGCCCTCGCCATGCGTTTCGAGGTCGGTGTCGAGATAGGCACGCAATGCGCCCTCGACCGTCGGCCGCCCCTCGACTGCGCGCTCATAGGCGTCGAGCGCCTTCATCCGGCGTTCGATCGTCACCGGCGCGCGGCGCGCGATGACCGCGTCGAACAGCTCCTTCTTGTCCTTGAAATAATAGTGAAGCAGCGACTGGTGGACACCGACCTGCGCCGCGACCTCCTTCAGCGTCACGCCGTACAGGCCGCGCTTCGAGAACAGCTCCTCGGCGGCGTCGTAAATCTGTTCCATCGTCGCCGCGCGCTGGTCGGCCTTGGTCGGCTTCCTGCTACGCTTCACCTGCTTTTCCGGCTTGGTCATTTCATTCCCTTGGCCCCGCGGGACAAGCCCTCTGGAACGTCGCATTGTCAGTGTTTCAGCCATGTTCGGCCCTCAATCGCTTTTTGTCGATTTTTCCGGTCAGCGCCAGCGGCATCGCCGCCAGCCTCACGATCGCATCGGGCAGCCACCAGTTGGCCACGCGGCCGCGCAGCGCACCGAGCAACGCCTCGTCGCTGACCTCCGCCCCGGCGCGCGGCTCGACGATCAGCACCGGCCGCTCGCCCCATTTTTCATGCGCGCGGCCGACGACCGCCGCCAGCGCCACCTCGGGCAATCCGCCGACGATCGCCTCGATTTCGGCGGGGTTGATCCATTCGCCCCCCGACTTGATCAGGTCCTTGGCGCGGCCGGTGATGCTGAGGTTGCCGTCGGCGTCTATCGTCGCAAGATCGCCCGTATCAAACCAGCCGCCCGCGTCGGTCGCCTTCTCCGTCTGACCGAAATAGCGCTCGACGACGCTGCCGCCCTTCACGCGCAATCGCCCCTCGCCACCGCGCTGGTCGGCCAACGCCACACCCTTTTCGTCGGTGAGCAGCAGGTCGACGCCCATCGGCGGACGCCCCGACTTCACGGCGACGCGGGTTTTCGCAGTCGCCGGCGTCATCGCGCCCAGCGGCGACAATTCGGTCATCCCCCAGCTCGTCTGTACGGTGACGCCCAGTCTCTGTTCGAGGCGGTCCATCAGCGCCTGCGGGACGGCCGAACCGCCCAGCAAAAGCCGCTTCAGCGACGGCAGTTCGCCGCCGGCCGCGTCGAGATGGTCGACCAGCCCCAGCCACACCGTCGCAACGCCCGCGGCGACCGTGACTCCCTCGTCCGCAATCAATCGCGCAAGGCTGGCGCCGTCCTGATCGCGGCCTGGGAGCACCATCTTCGCGCCCACCGCAGGCGCCGCGAAGGGAAAGCCCCAGCCATTGGCATGGAACATCGGCACCGCGACCAGCACGACATCCTCGCACGTCAGCCCCATCACGTCGGCCTGCAGCAGATGCGCGGTGTGAAGATAGTTCGAACGGTGGGTGTAGGTTACGCCCTTGGGATCGCCGGTCGTCCCCGAGGTGAAGCAGAGGCCCGCCGGCATATTTTCGTCGAAAGCGCCCCATTCGGCAGGCGCGCCATGCACCGCGAGCAGTTGGTCCAGATGCCATAGCCGCGCGCCGCGGACATCGGGCACCGCATCGCTCGCAGGTCCATCGTCCAACAGCACGACATGGCCAATCGTCGGACACAGCGCGACCAGCGCCTCGACCAGCGGCGCAAGCCCGCTGCTCGCCCCCAGAACGCGCACCTCCGCCTGACGCACCATCTTCGCCAGATGGTCGGCGGTCAGCCGCGGATTGAGCGTGTGACACGCGACGCCCACCCCCATTGCCGCATACCAGCATTCCATATGCGCCTGGGTATTCCACGCCAGCGTCGCAAGATGCTCACCCGGATGCAGACCAAGCGCCAGCAGCGCCCCAGAGAGGCGGTTGCTACGCGCCGACAAGGCGGCATAGCTGGTGCGCGCGGACGCAGTGCCCGTCACGACCTCGCGACCGCCGTGCCATTTCGCGGCGTGCGAAAGGAATTTGTCGAGCGTCAGCGCATAGGGTTGCGGATTACCGGGGTTCACGGGGCATTTCTCTTCGTCGGACAGGGAGTGGCGGGGATGGCGCCGGCAGCGATGCCGATATTCGCCATCCACATCTGGTTGGCGGCGCGGCGACGGCAGACGACCTCTTCGTGCAGCGCATAGCTTCCCGGCAGGACGTCGGCCGCGGCGGCCGGCTGGCCGCGTAAGGCGATATAACCACGCTCGGCACCATAGGCGGGCCATTCGGCCGCGCCCTTCACCGCCGGCTTGCCGGTTTTCGCAAAACTGGTCCAATAGCCCAGCAACGCGTCGGACAGCGCGGTTTCGGCCGCGTTCACCGGCGCGCGGGGCCACGCCTTCGGCAGGACGGCGTCGGCGCCGACCTGACCGAAGATGTACGGGATCTCCATGGCGTGAAACGCCGGGATCTTCAGCGAGTCGGCGGCGGGATAGCTGTGATCCCAATAATAGAGGAAAGCGGGCGCGCCGGCCGCGGCCTGTTTCTCGGCCATGCGCTGCGCGGTCCAGCCGTAGATGCCATCGCGCGTCGCGGCGAGGACGCTCTCCTCAAGGTCCGACGCCGGATAGAGCTTCAGGAAATCGTCCGCGAGCGCGCCGTAGTTGGCGCGGATAGCAGCTTCATAGGTGGCCGCGTCGGCGGGAACCGGCGGCGCAAGGCGGCGCAGCGTGCGGATCTCGCCCGCATTGAAGCCCACGATCAGCGGCACTTTCGCCTGCTCGCCGGCATCGAAGCTGTCGACCACCTGCTTTTCGAGCACCCAGCCGTCGATCACGGGTTGCGGGAAGAAGCCGATCTTCGGCCCCGCCGCGTTCAGCGTTTCGGCATCGATCGCGCGGAGTGCCGCCACGTCGGGGGCCTTCAGCATCGCCGCGGCGATCGTGCCGATCTGTTCGCCCGACGGCGCACCATAGGCGCCCGCCTTGAGACCGGGGTTGATGACCATATAGGCGCTTTGCGCGATCGCCTTCGCGAACAGGCCGCGCGCGAGCGGACTGGCCATCAGGTCCATGACGCTGAGTCCGCCGGCGGATTCGCCGAAAATGGTGACATTATCCGGGTCGCCACCGAACGCGGCGGCGTTCGTCTGTACCCATTTCAGCGCCTCGATCTGATCGAGCAAACCGTAATTGCCCGACGAGCCGTGCGGCGATTCGGCGCTAAGGCCGGGGTGGCTTAAAAAGCCGAACAGGCCGAGGCGGTAGTTGATAGTCACGACGACCACATCGCCCTGTGCGGCGATATGCCTTGCGTCGTAAAAGGCGCTGCTGGCCGAACCGCCGGCAAGGCCGCCACCGTGAATCCAGACCATGACCGGTGCCTTCTTCGCACCCTTCGGCGTCCAGACGTTGAGCGCAAGGCAATCCTCGCTCATCGCCGGAATCGGCTCGGCATAGACGCTGTCGGTCCCGGGGCCAGCCGTAATCTGCATGCAGGTGGGCCCGAATTTGGTGGCATCGCGCGTTCCCTTCCACGCGCCGGCCGCGACGGGAGGACGCCAGCGCAGACCGCCGACCGGCGCCTCGGCGTACGGGATGCCGCGAAAGACGCGCGTCCCGTCCGCCAGCGTCTCGCCGGTCAGCTTGCCCTGCGCGACCGCGACGGTCTGTGCCTGTGCGGCAATCGGCAGCGCGGCGGCGGCGGCAATGAGCGTGAAGAGCTTAAGCGGCGACATGGGCGTCCTTTCGGTGGTTGCGCTTCAAAACCCGCGCGAGCGCGAGATGAAGCGCGATCGCGACGAAATAGAAGGGAATGAGGCTGTAGAAAGCGAGCTGCAGCGAAGTGTCCGGGTGCGTCGGCTTGAACCAGTCGCTCACCGCGCCGAGCCAGGTCGGGCCGAGCCCGAGCCCGATCAGATTCATGATGAGCAGCAGAACCGCCCCGGCCAGCGTCCGCTGGCGCGCAGGAACGGCATTCTGGACCAGCGTCACCGCGGGCGTCAGGTAGAAATAGTTGAGGAAAGTCGGGCCGAGCAGGAAAAGCATCGCGAGCGGCCAGGCCGGCGTGTGCACGAAGCCGATGAAAAAGGGGACCGCGAGCAACAGCGAAATCGCGGGAATCAGCCCATAAGCTTCGGGATGACTTGCGGCATAACGATCGACGAGACGGCCCGACAGATAGATGCCCGCGCTCACCCCCACACCCAGCACCAACGCATACCAGATCGCGATCTGGTCGAGCGTCATCCCCTTCTCGCGCATCAGGAACAGCGTTGTGAAAGCGAGCGTCGCATAGGTGATGAACTGCGTCGCCCCCGCCGCCAGCGAGACGAGCGTCAGGTCGGCACGCGCAAAGAACATCTTCATCGTTGCACTGAAGGTCGGCGTGTCGCCGGCCGGGGCGGATGCAGGCGCGGCATCGGTCGCCCCGCGTCGCGGTTCGCGGACGAAGGCCCAAACGCCCGCCGCGGCGATCAGTCCGGCGACGCCGAGCAGCAGAAAGGCGAGGCGCCAGTCGTAGGCGGCCGCGACCTTGGCACCGAAGGCGACGCCCAGCGCCTGCCCGAGCGGCGGGCCGAGGTTGAACAGGCCGAGTGCCAGCCCGCGCCGTTCGGGCGGAAAATAGTCGGAGATGATCGAGTAGGACGGCGGCACCCCGCCCGCCTCGCCGATGCCGACGCCCATCCGCGCCGCCGCCAGCTGGACATAAGTCGTCGACATGCCGCACGCGATTGTCGCCGCGCTCCACAGCGCGCAAGCAACGGACAGCACGCGGACGCGGTTCGTCCGGTCGGCGAGCCACGCGACCGGAATGCCGAGGACGCAATAGAATATCGCAAAATATAGCCCGCCGAGCAGCCCGAGTTCGCCGTCGCTGATCCCGAGATCGTCCTGGATCGGCTTGGCGAGGATCGACAGCAATTGCCGGTCGAGAAAGTTGAGGATGTAAACGAAACAGAGCGCGGCCAGAACGAACCATGCGTAACGGTCATCGCGACCCTCGATGGCAGGGCGTGGCGGGAACGGGGCTGCCGACATCGGGCTGATTCCGTATAAAAATGCGGGCATGGCGGGACCAGGCCATGCCCGCGAGGGAGGATCAGAAGCTTCGGCTGACGCGCAGGCCATATTGACGCGGGGCACCCGCAAGGCGGCGCGCACCGTTGATCGCCGCGACATAATGCTGGTTCGTCAGGTTGGTGCCATAGGCCGCGACCGTCCAGTCGCCGGTGGTGAGCGTCAGCTGGGCGTTCAGGATGTTGCGCGCCTCCAGCCGGTCGCCGAACAGCCGGTTCTGGAACAGGCTGCCCCAGTTTGCGGCGATATGAGCAAAGTCAACGCGCGGCGTCAGCGTGGCATCGCTGCCGAGCGGGATCGCATATTGCGCGCCGGCGCTGAGCGTCAGCTTCGGCGCATAGGCCTGTTCGTTACCCGACAGATCGACGCACCGCCCGCCGGCCGGGCCGCTTTCGGGATCGCACGCGGTCGCGGCGCCGCCGAGCCGCGGATCGGCGGCAAAGAAAGTCCCGAGTTTCGAATTCGACACCGACGCGGCGACGTCGAACGAAAAGGCATCGAAACTCCCCTGCGCCGAAAACTCCGCACCATAGAGTTTGGTCTTGCCCGGCACGTTGAAGATCGAGGAAATGCTGGGTGCAAACGGATCGACGATGCTGATCTGGAAATTCTTGTAGATATTGTAATAGCCGCCGAGCTGCGTGCGCAGATGGCCGTCGAACCATGTGCTCTTCCAGCCCAGTTCGAAATCGGTGACGTCCTCGGGATCGAAGGCAAGCGGGGTGCGGCCGAGGATATTCGGGCCGTTGAGGCCGCCCGCCTTGGTTCCGGTGGCGACGAAGGCATAGAGGAAATTGTCGGGATCGACCGTCCAGTTGATCGCGACCTTGCCGTTCACCTTGCGGTTGACGGTCCGGTCGACCTGCGCGAGCGTCAGGATGGGGCCGGGAATCCCGGTGAAATAGGCCCGCGCCTCGGCATCGTTCGCCGACGTCGTCCGCGACCAGCGTCCGCCGACGGTGATCTGGAGCCCATCGGCCAGCTCGTACCCGACCTGTCCGAAGGCCGCGAGCGCGGTCTTGGGATTGGTGCCGACGATCTCGATGTCGAGCGCGGTCGGCGTGTTCGGCGTCGCATCCGAATAATAGCCGCCCTTTTCCGGAATGATGATCTTGTCATGCTGGTAATAGCCACCCAGAATCCAGGTGAAGGGACCGGTATCGGGCGAGATGATATTGAATTCCTGCGACCAGATTTCCTCGCTGATCCGGTCGCGGAACGACAGGGCCGGCACGATCGTCGCGGTCCCGTCGGCATCGTAGGAAATCTGGGTCGTTCCGCGCTGGAAGCCACTGATCGAGCGTAGCGTCAGCCCGCTGGCGAGCTTATATTGGGCGTTGAGCACGATGCGCCCGAATTCGTCGCGGCCGCTGAGATGCGCGTCGTTGGCGACCTTCAGCGGATCGCCGGCTTCGGTCGCCCGGCTCGCCGGCAGACCGCCATATTCGATATTGTTGTAATCGCCCTTCAGCAGGATGCGCAGTTCGGGGGTCGGTTCCCACGCGATGCTGACGCGGCCGCTATAGTCGCGGCGGTTGCCGGGGTTGCCGGTCCACGGGCCCGACACGTCATAGAAGGTATCGCGACGCTCCATGTTGCCGGCAAAGCGGATCGCCAGCGTGTCGCTGTCCGGAATATTAAGCGCGCCCTGCAGCTTGATATGGTCGTAATTGCCATATTGGGCGAGGAAATAGCCGCCGACACGGTCGAACACCGGATTCTGTTCGGTGATGAACACCGCGCCGCCGGTCGCGTTGCCGCCCGCGAACGTACCCTGCGGCCCGCGCAGTACCTCGACGCTCGCAATGTCGTAATAGGGTTCGCTCTGGAAATAGCCCGGCAGCGTCGCGACGCCGTCGCGATAGGTGATCACGCCGACGCCGATCGCGCTATTCTGTTCGGTCTTGCCGATCCCGCGGATGTTGAATGCATTGCCCTGGCCGGTGGTGTTCACGGTCAGCGACGGCGACGCGAATTGCAGCCCCTCGACGCTGTTGACGCTCTTGCGGACCAGATCCTCGCCCGTCAGCACGGTCGCGGCGACGCTGGTCCGTTGCAGGCTGACGTTGCGACGCTCGGCGGTGACGACGATTTCGCCATCGTCGGCATTGGCTGTTTCATCGATCGGTGCAGGCGCGCCTTGCGCAAGGGCGGACGCGGGGCCGAGCAAGGCGACGGCCGACACGGAAAGCAGCAGCTTCCTCATCATATCTTCTCCCAATGACAAACGCTCTGCGGCGCTCTCGGTCCGGGATTTGTGCTCAAAACTTCCGGTTGTCAACAGTCATTAATACATGAATTAATAACATGATCATTTCAATTTTTCCGCAAAAATCCGATAAAGATCCCCATAAATTCGGTTATGTCTCAAGTCACATTTTCACTCATTAATATTGTAGTGAATTTCTCGATTCGATGATAACCCTTGCTGCGACTCGCAACATAGCGGGACCGGGAGAGACAGATGCCTTGCCACGGCCGATCGGCGTGCGAGCCTGCACGCGCACAGTTCACATGCCTTGCTCCACCGACAGAAACCCCTGTCCAGCGAGCCCGATCGTGACGGAAACGCCGCGCTTCACCCCGACCCGGCGCGCAGTCGCCGCCGCGCTCGCGGGCTTCGTTCCTGCCGCAAGGCTGCTCGCCGCCCCGGCGGCGAACACGCCGCGACCCGGCTTCCTGTGGGGCACCGCGATCTCGGGTCACCAGAGCGAGGGCAACAACGTCCATTCGGACGCCTGGTTTCTCGAAAATCTGGAACCGACGGCGTTCGAGGATGCGTCGGGCGACGCGTGCGACAGCTATCATCGCTATGGCGAGGATCTGGACATCGCGGCCTCGCTGGACCTCAACTGCTACCGCTTCGGGATCGAATGGTCGCGGATCGAGCCCGAGCCCGGCCGTTTCTCGATTGCCGCGCTCGACCATTACAAGCACGTGCTGGAGGGCTGCCACCGGCGCGGGTTGCTGCCGATGGTGACGTTCAACCATTTCACCGTGCCGCTGTGGTTCGCCGACCGCGGCGGCTACGAGGTCGCCGACGGCGCCGACCTGTTCGCGCGCTTCGCCGAACGCACCACGGCCGCGCTGGGCCCGCTGATCGGCATGGCGACGACCTTCAACGAAGCGAATATCCTGTTGCTCCGCAAGGCACTGCCGCGTTTTGCGACCGATGCCGGGGCAGCGCGGGCGCGCAACATGATCGAAACCGCCCGGCGCCGGCGCAGCGCCCCCGCCTTTTCGTCCTACCTCTTTGCCGATCCCGACCGCGTCGACCCGATCCTGCGCGATGCGCACGCCAAGGCCTATCAGGCGATCAAGGCCGGCCCCGGCGACTTTCCCGTCGGGCTGACGCTGTCGATGCAACAGATCGACGGCGTCGGACCGAACGCAGCGCAGATCCAGGCCGGGGTCGAGGCCATGATATATGGCGAGTGGATCGACGCGGCGCGGCACAGCGATTTCGTCGGCGTCCAGACCTATTCGCGGCTGCGGTTCAACGACGACGGGCTGATGCCTGCGCCCGAGGGCGCCGAACTGACCGCGATGGGATATGAATATTATCCCGCGGCGGTCGGCGCGACGCTGCGCTACGCCGCGCGGCACATCGACAAGCCCGTCTATCTGACCGAGACGGGCATCGGCACCGATGACGATCGCCGCCGCATCGCCTTTATCGATGCGACCCTGAACGAATTGCGCCGTTGCATCGCCGACGGCATCGACGTCAAAGGCTATATCTACTGGTCGCTGCTCGACAATTTCGAATGGACGCGGGGCTATGCGCCGCACTTCGGCCTTGTCGCGGTTGACCGCCACAACTTCGCACGCACGCCCAAACCGAGCGCACGCCATTTCGGCGCGATCGCGCGCCGCGCGCACGGAGGCCGGCCATGATGGCGCCGGGCTGGCGTGCGGCGGGCTGGCGCGCGGCGGCGCCCTTGCTGCCGATCCTCCTCGCGGGCTGCGACGCCGGCCCCTCCCACGATGCTGAGACACCCGCCGCGGTGACCGTCCAGGCTGTCCCGCAGGTCGAAAGCGCCAGACCGGCTCCCGTGCGCGCAACCGCGCCGCCGGCGCTGCCGACCCCCGAAAACCGTCCCCCGCTCACAGAAATGGCACCGCAAAAGCCATTCACCGACCCGCCGCTGCCGCGCGAACTGCTCGACGACGGCGACCTCATCCCGCTGCCCTCCCCACCCCAACGCAGATGAACAAGGAAGGAGAGGATATGATCCGTTCGCTTTTCAAGGCCCTGCGCGTTGCGCTGGTCGCGTGGCTTGCCGTCTGGGCCGCGTCAGCGGTGCCGGCATCGGCCGCCCCCTGCGCAAGCAATTGCCTGCAACCCGGCGACCACACGATATGGACATGGTCGGGCGGATTGCTTCGCTCCTATCTGGTCCATGTTCCCGAGAGCTATACGGGGCAGGACGACGTCCCATTGCTGCTCGACCTCCATGGGTTCAGCAGCTACGCCGCCGACGAGCGCAAATGGTCGGGCCAACTGCGCGAATCCGATCGACGCGGTTTTATCGCTGTCTGGCCTGACGGCATGGCATTGAGCTGGAATGCCTATGGCTGCTGCTTCCTCGGCAATGCATTGATGGTCGACGATGTCGCGTTCCTGCGCACCGTCATCGGCGAGGTGAAGCGCCGGTCCAACATCGACGACGGCCGCGTCTATGTCACCGGCATCTCGAACGGCGGCGGAATGGCCCAGCGCATGGCGTGCGAGGCGGCGGACATCGTCACCGCCGTGGTGTCGATCTCGTTTCCGCTCAACAGCAACCAGTGCCGTCCCGCACGACCGGTCAGCGTGACCGCAATCGCGGCGACCGGCGACGGCACGATCAACTATTATGGCAATTCGCCGCCGCTGGGCCTTCCGAACGTGTTGCTTGGCATACCTCTTGGCGTCCAGGGCGCCCGCGAAAGCCTCGCCTCGTGGAAGCGGATCGACGGCTGCAGCGACGAATTGACGCGCGTCCAGCTCAGGGACGATGTCAGGCTCGAGGAATATCGCGACTGCCGCGGCGGAACACGTGCCGGTCTGGTGACGATCACCGGCGGAACTCACGTCCTTTACAGCGGCTATGTCGGTCTCGGCTATACCGGCGATTATGTCGCACCCATCGATGTTGCGTCGTACATGTGGGATAACGTCTTCACGTATTGATCTCCGCTGGCCGGTTGCGGTATGCCCGCTTTCTGATCGAGATTTGGACAAGCGGGCATCGATGCCAAACGAATGACAAGGGCGGCCCCCAGCCACGCCCAATCCCCAGTTTTTTATCCAATTGCGCCGAAGCCTCTAGCCGCCTATCATTGACCGGAAGGAACAAGCGGGGAAGTTCGGTGAAAAAGCCGGAAAAGAGGCAGCCGAAAATCGTCAGCCGCGTAAAGATCGCGGATGCGGTCACAGATGAAATCCGCCAGCTCATCCTGTCCGGCGAGATCGCCGACGGGTCGCCCTTGCGGCAGGACGCGCTGGCCGAGCAGATGGGAACGAGCAGGATCCCGGTGCGCGAGGCGCTTTCGCGGCTCGAAAGCGAAGGCCTTGTCGCCAGCTTCCCGCACAAGGGATATGTCGTCACCGGCCTGTCGCGCAGCGATATCGAAGAGCTCTTTGATCTGCGCACAATGCTCGAACCCGACCTCATCCGCCACGCCATCGCAAATATGACCGAGGATGACCTTGCCATCGCCACGTCGATCCTCGCCGAATATGATGCCGCGCTGCTGACCGGCGATGTCGACACCTGGGGCGACCTCAACCGGCGATTCCATATGGCACTCTACGCCCCGTCCGGCCGCAGCAAGACGCTCGACATCGTCCGCGGTCTGCTCGTCAACGCCGACCGCTACACGCGGCTCGTGCTGACGGTCGGATATGGCATCGACAAGGCGCAGGAAGATCATGGCGGCCTGCTCGACCTCTGCAGGCGCGGGCTGGTCAACCAGGCGGTGGCGCTGACCCGCGACCATATCGAACGCACAGGCGCCGACCTGCTCGAAATGCTCGATGCGCGCGACCGCGAGGACGACGGAAAAATAGCCACCGCGGTGGCCTGAACGCCAATCAAAAAGATGTTGGATTTTTTATCCAATAATCCTATTATCTTCCCGCTATGGGAGATCACGCGCTTACGCGATCATATTCAGGCATGAAAACGATCGGCGCCGCGCAAGTCGCCGGCGCCTTGCCCCTTGCGGCGCTCGTCGATCATCTGGCCATCGCGCTGCGCAGACCGGCCGCGGCGCCGCTGCGGCTTGGCGTGTCGCGCCAAACCGGCCGCGAACTGCTCGTCATGCCCGCGATGGCCGATCGGTATGCCGGCGTGAAGATATTGACCGTCACGGCGGACAATGGGGCGAACGGCCTCCCCGTGATCGGCGGGCTGTTCATCCTGATCGATACCAGGACCGGCGAGACGCTCGCCATACTCGATGCCGAAGAGCTGACCGCGCGCCGCACCGCGGCGATCTCGGCGCTCGCATCACGCGCGCTTTCGCGCCCCGACGCCCGTCATCTGCTGCTGCTCGGAACCGGACATCTCGCTCCCTTTCTCGCTGAAGCCCATGCCGTGGTGCGCCCCATCGATACCGTCGAGGTCTGGGGCCGCTCGGCCGCCAAGGCTGAACACACCGCGGCTGAAGTCCGTCGGCGCTTGCCCGATGCCAAGGTGACCATTGCCGACGATCTGGCAGCAGCCGCGGGACGTGCCGACATCATCTCCGCCGCAACGCGCGCAACCGAACCGCTGATCCGCGGCGACTGGGTGCAGCCGGCAACCCACGTCGATCTCGTCGGCGGCTATCGGCCCGACATGCGCGAGATCGACGACGAGGGCGTTCGCCAGTCGGTGATCTATGTCGACACGATCGAGGGCGCGCTCGCCGAGGCCGGCGACCTTCGCACCCCGCTCGAACAGGGCGTGATCGCACGGCATGCGATCCGCGGCGACATCGGCGCCCTCGTCGGGGGCGACCTGGTGCTCCCCGCCGGAACGCGCACGCTGTTCAAGTCAGTCGGCACCGCGCTGGCCGATCTCGCCGCGGCTGAGCTGGTCTGGGAAAAGATCGGTGAGTTCTAGATCGACCGTCGTCGTCGGCGCGGGCATCGTCGGGTTGGCGGCAGCGGTCGAGGCGCAACGGCGCGGTGACCGCGTCACGCTGTTCGATGCGGCCGATCCTGGCATGGGCTGTTCCTTCGGCAATGCCGGGATTATCGCGGCATCCGAAATCTTCCCGCTGATTACCCCGGGCCGCATCGCCAGCCTGCCGCGGATGCTGCTGGCCCGCGACGCGCCGGCGGTCATCCGCGCTGCGGCGCTGCCGCAGCTGATGCCGTGGATGATGCGCGCCGCGACGACGCTGTCAGCGCGGCGACAGGATGCGATCACGCACGCCATTGCCGCACTCAACGGCCGTGCGGTCGCGGCGTGGCGCGACCTGCTCGCGCATTGCGGCCGGCCGGACCAGTTGCGCGAAAAAGGCATGATCCGGCTGATCCGCGATCCGCAAGACCGTACGGAGCTCGACGATGTCCGGATGCGCCTTGCGCAGCACGGCCTGCCGTCGCGTCGGCTCGATCGGGACGACTTGCTGGCGCTCGAACCCGCACTGGGCAAGGCGGCAACCGCCGGCCTGCTCCACGAAAGCGACGCCGACATCGGCGAGCCGCTAGCGCTGAGCCGGAGCCTGCTCGCCCGTTTCCGCGAAGCCGGCGGAAGCGTGATCCGCCAACGCGTGCTGACGATCGGATGCGACGACACCGCCGCCCTACTCGTCACCGACGCCGGTTCCCACCGCGCCGACCGGATTTTGATTACCACAGGTCTCGCATCGGGGGCGCTGCTGCGGCCACTCGGCGCAGCCGTCCCCCTTCAGGCCGAGCGCGGCTATCACCTCGCGCTGCCCGGCCTTGGCAGCCTGCTCTCGCGGCCCGTCACCTTCCAGCGCGAATCCTGCGTTGCAACCCCGATGGACGGCGCGCTGCGCCTAGCCGGAACGGTCGAGTTTGCCGACGCCGCCGCGCCGCCCGACTGGCGGCGCGCGCATAGCCTCGCAGCTTTTGCCGGTCGCTATTTCGACGACATGCGTCTCTCCGCAGACCCCGAAGTCTGGCTGGGTAGTCGCCCCTCGCTCCCCGACTCACTGCCGGCGATCGGCCGTCTCGCCGCGATGCCGCGGATCGGATATGCCTTTGGCCATCAGCATCTCGGAATTACGCAAGCGGCGGTTTCGGCACAACTCCTCTGCGGCATCATGGCCGGCGAACCGCCGTTCGACCCGGCGCCTTACGACCTCGCGCGCTTCTGACGCGTCAGGAACCGATCCACGGCAGCGTCGTCCCGATATCCATCTGGTCGTTGACGCGATAGCGTTTTGGGAAGAAGCCCTCACCCTTGAGCGTACCGGCATCGATCCCGCCCAAAGCGCGATCGAGGTCGGCCAGATCCTTCATCGTCAGCCACGGCGCGGCATAGCCTTCTTCGCGGCGACAGCAATGCGCGGCCCAGAGGCGGGTTTCGGGAGGAAGCTCTTTCAACAGACGCTGCGCCGTACGCCGATATTCACCCCTGTTCGCGCCGGGCAGGAAGGCATAGAGCATCGTCGGATAGATATAGTCGCCGGTGAACAGCCGGCCGCCGGCCGCGTCATAGAGCGAAACCGATTGCGGCGTATGCCCGGGCGTCGACAGCAGGCGCAACGTCCGCCCGCCAAGGTCGATCGTCGCGCCGGGTTTGATCCATTCGGCGACTTCGAACGCCGGCGTCTCCAGACCGTCGAACATGCCGAGGAACTGATAGCGGCCGGGGCGGAAGCGGTTGCCGTCGGCATCGGCGCGGGTCGCCGGCAGGTCGACGATCGCGACGCGGTCGCCATCCTTGATCCCGGCGAGATGGTCATAGTGCAGATGCGACGGCAAGATTGTCACGGGGCGGTCGGTCAGCCCCTTGACCACCGGGCGCATATCGCGCGTGCCCGAGCCCGCGTCGAACAGCAGCGCGCGCTTGTCGCCGACGATCAGGTAGGAATAATTCGCCTGATAATAGCGCGGCTCGCCGATCGCATAAACGCCATGCCCCAGATCCTCGACAGCGAAATAGTCGTCCGCCATCCGGCCCTTGGCGATCCTGGCCGGTTCGGGCGACATCACCGTTGCCGGATCGTTCAGCAGCGGCCAGCTTTCGGCATAGATATAGGGCGCGAACCGCGCGGCGGCGATCCCCGCCAAGGCTACCACCGCAAGCGACACCAGAATAGCACGACGCGTCATTCATCCCCCCCTGCAGGAAAAGGCCCCGCCCCTGCGGGCGAGGCCTATCGGATCAGAAGCTTTTCGTGAAGCGCAGGCCGACCCGCCGCGGCGGCGCGACCGAGGTGGAGAAGCGGCGGAAATAGACGGTATTGCCGCCCGCATTGACCACATTCTGGTTGTAGAGCGCCGAATCCCGGACGCCGATTTCGGCATATTCGTTGAAGATATTGTCCGCATAAAGCGTGACCGAATAACCGGCATCCTTGTTGACGAGGCCGATCCGCGCGTAGCTGATCGAATAGGACGGCAGCGTCAGGCTGCCACCCCGTCCCCCCGTCGTGGTGAGCACGTTGCCCGAGAAAGTGCTGCTCCAGCCCATGTCGAGGTCGAGCGAATTGCTGACCGGCGTCGTATAGGACAGCGACACGCTGCCGCGATGCTTGGCCGATCCCGGCAGGCGATCGCCCTTTTGCCCGTCGATATAGACGGTATCGAATCCCGGCGGTGCGATCGTGGCGATCAGGTTGGGCGACAATTCGTCGAGCTGCGCATCGGTATAGGCATAGCTGCCCTGCAGGCGAAGCCCCTCGGCCAACCGCGCATCGAGGCTGAGCTCGACCCCCTTGCTCGACGCGCCATTGCCGTTGACGGTGATCCCCACCTGTCCGACCTGCGTCGCCGAACCGATCTGGACATCCTTCCAGTCGACATAGAAAAGCGCGCCGTTGAGCGTCAGACGCCGGTCGAAAAGCTCGGTCTTCAGCCCGATTTCATAGTTGGTCGTCGTATCGGGCTTATAGGCCAGTTCGTTTGGCTGGCCGCACACGAAGACGTCCACCGGCAGCGGCGTCGGGCACGGCGACACGCCGTTCGAATTGCCGCCGCGATAGCCCTGACTGACCGTCAGATAGCCGAGGATGTCAGGCGAGAATTTATACGACATGTTGAACTTGCCGAGCACGCCGTCGTCCTTCTGGCCGCCCGGCGTAGCCGGGAAGAACGCCGGCCCTGAAGGGGGGACCGGGCCAAAGGCGAACTGCGCCGAGGTGACCAGGTCATATTTATAATAGCGCCCGCCGACCGTCACATTGAGCGCGTCGGTGAGGTCATAGGAAAGCTCGCCATAAACGGCATATTCCTCGCGCTTGCGCAGATCGAGCGAGATATAGTCGCGCAGATCGCCGGTGTAGAATCCGGGGATCAGCTCCGCATAATCGATGCGCTGCTTATATTTGTTGTAGAAACCGCCGATCGCCCAGTTGAACGGGCCGCCGCCGGTCGAAACGAGGCGCAGCTCCTGATTGATCCGCTCTTCCTTGACGCGTTCATCGGTGTAGTCGACGAGCGGATCGAAGTTTTCGTATCCAAAACCGAGCTGGATCGCGAGGTCGGTCTGGTCGCGCTGCGCCCGCGAACGATAGTCCGAATAGCTCGATGCAGAGGTCAGCTTGGCAAAGCCGAGATCGAAACTGGCTTCCAGTGCCACCAGTTGATTGTCGCGCTTCGACGGTTCCTCGACGCGCAGCGCCGATTCATATTTGCCGATCGTGACGGGCAGATTGGTCAGCCGCGCCGACGAAGACTGGCGGCCGCCGCTGTCCTGAAACTGGAAATAATAGGTAAGGTTGAGGTCGATGGCGTCCGACGGCTGCCAGCGCGCGGCCACCCGGCCCGACCAGGTGTCCTCATAGTTCACATCCTTGACGCGCCGGAAATTCGCTTCGCGCCCGGCCGGGGTGGCCAGCGCATTCGGCAGCGACACGCCCGGCGTCTGCACGACATAAGGCTGGTCAATGAAACCTGAATCCTCGAGCCGGTCGAGCGATGCCCGGAGCGCGAGATTGGACGCGACCGGAATGTTGATCGTCGCTCCCGCATCGAAGCTCGCCGAACCCGCCGAATCATATTTATAGACGTCGCCGCGCACATCGAGCGAGAAGGCGTCGAACTGCGGACGGCGCGGAATATAGCGGATTGCGCCGCCCAGCGTGCCGGCGCCATAGAGCGTGCCCTGCGGCCCGAGCAGCACCTCGATGCGCTCCATGTCGTTGAGCTTCAGCTCGATGAACACCGGCGTTTCACCGAGGTAGGTCGCGACCGTGCCGCCGCCATCATTGCCGACGTCGTTGGCGCGGAGCGGTTCGGCGTTCAGGCCGCGCACAATGATCTGGCTGGCGCCGCGCGAGCCCTGGTCGATGATGCTGATCCCGGGAACGGCGCGGGTCGCTTCCGCGATCGAGCTCAGACCTTCGCGTTCGAGCTGGTCGCCCGTGACGGCCGCAATGTTGATCGGCGTATCCTGGACCGTCGTTTCGCGGCGCGTCGCCGTGACGACAATCTCGTTCGGATCGGCGTCGCTCGACGCCCCCTGCGCCATCGCCGCGGCCGGCATCATTGCCGACAACAGGACGCCGCCAGCGGCGGACCCCATCAGTCCGATCCGGATGGTGCGGCGGTTCGCGGTGCGCAGTCTTGACATGACAATCCCCCAATGGCTAACAGTCGATCTGCGTTTAGGACATTTTATCCAATTTTGAAATGAAAAATTTCCCCACCCCGTTGTTGACGGCGTAGCAAAGGGAAAGCTGGTCAAAGAAGACGGCGCACACCGCGCGATCGGATGGGAGGCAGAGGCTGATGTCGACTCGGCGGGAATTCCTGAAAACGGGCGCGGCGCTTGTCGCAGCTGGCGGCGTCGCGACCCCGCCGGTGGCAATGGCAGCGACCTCAGCAGCGGCCTCAAGGGCATCGGACAGCGCGCCGACAGTCGATTTCGTCGCTGCGCTGCGCGCCGCGGTCGACGCGCATCGCATCACCGGAGCTTCCTTTGCCTATTGGGACGGCAGCACGCTGCACAGCGCCGTGGCCGGGCTCCGTAACAGCGTCACCGGCGATCCGGTCACCCCCGACACGCTGATGCACGTCGGCTCGATCACCAAGGTCGCCAATGCCACGCTGGTGATGCAGCTCGTCGACGACGGGCTGATCGCCCTCGACGATCCGGTCCTCAAGCATATCCCCGAACTGCGCACCCGCGACATGGACGCGCTCGGCCGCGTCACCTGCAAGATGCTGATCAATCACAGCAGCGGGATCGACGGCGAATGGCTGCCCGAATATGGCCCCGACCAGGAACGCATCGTCGACACGATCAACCGTTGCGCCGGTCTCGGCCAGTTGTTCGCACCGGGTACGGAGACGTCGTACAACAATGTCGCGACGGTGATCGCCGGCTATCTGACGCAGAAACTGCGCGGCGAGAGCTGGTACACGCTCGTCAGGAAGCGCATCTACGAACCGCTCGGCATGGCGCATGCCCTCGTCGATCCGCTCGACGTGCCGCGCTTCCGGACCAGCATCGGCGATCTTACCGACTATACGACGGGCAAGATGTTCCAGACCAGGCGGCCCTTCCTCGCGCCAAGCTTTGCCCCGGCCGGCGCGACGCAGATGACCACGGCGACCGACCTCGTCGACTTCGCGCGCGCGCTGATCGGCGGCGGGGTCGGCACCAACGGCACGCGCATCCTGTCGGAAGCATCGGCGCGGGCGATGATCACCAAGACCAGCGAATATGTAAGCATGGGCGTCGAATCGCATGGCTATGGGCTAGGCTGGAGCATCCAGCCCGGCGGGCTCGTCAGCCATGGCGGCGGCGGGCCGGGCGTGCGGTCGATGCTCGTCGCGCATCCCGCCACCGGGCGCGTCGCGGCGTTGCTGACCAATTGCGATCGCGGCGACGCGCTGATGGACGCGTTTCTGAATCCGGTCACGCGCGGCTGGACCGGCCTCAAACCCCCTGCCCCGTTGCAGCGGAGCAGCAAGCGCATCGATTCCGCGCGCTATGTCGGCACCTATGAGAATAACGCCGATCGCTATGTGATCGCCGCCGCAGCGGGTGGGCTGACGCTGCGGACCTATGACAAGATCGGGACCTACGACAACTCGGATATGGAAAAGCCGGCGCTGAAACTGGCGTCGATGGGCGATGGCCTGTTCGAACGGCCATCGTCCTTCGCCGGCGTCCAGCCGGGATTGCTCCGCTTCGTAAAGCCGGGCCCCGACGGCAAGGCCCGCTTCCTCGCGGATGGAGGACGGCTCCTTGCCCGCGTCGGCTGATCCCTGCCGCCGCGCCGTCCTGAGTGGCGCACTCGCGGCGGGGGCCGCGATCAGCCTCCCCGGCGGCGCGTTCGCCAAGGCAAGGCCGGCGGGGCAGCGGATCGTCGTCAACGGTCTCGACCCCTCGGCACGCTCGCCCGAATTTCTCGCGATGCTCCGCAAGGGCGGCGTCGATTGCTGGCACCAGAGCGTCGGCGACGACTTCGCGTCCTTCGCCAGCCTGTTCCGCTTCTTCGACGAGAACAAGGCCGAGATCGGTCAGGCGCGCAGCGTGCGCGACATCCGGCGCCTCAAGAGCGAAGGGCGCCTCTCGCATATCGCGGGTTGGCAGTCGGCGGGCGGACTGATCGTCGGCGGCGAGCCCCAACTCGGAAATCTGCGCGCCTATCGGGAAGTTGGCCTCCGCATCTGCGGCATATCCTATAATCTCGCCGACCCGTTCGGCGGCGGTTGCCTCGAACCCGACACCGGGCTGACCCGCGCCGGGCACCGGCTGGTCGAGGCGATCCACAAGGAAAATCTTGTCCTCGACATCGCCGGGCACACGAACGAGAAAACCTCCTTCGCCGCGCTCGCCGTCTCGTCGGGCGTCCCCGTCATCTGCAGCCACACCAATGTGCGCGCCCTCAACGATAATCCGCGCTGCACCACCGACGCGATGTTCGAGGCGATTGCCAGGACCGGCGGCGTGGTCGGCGTCACCGCGTTCAGCGACTTCCACGTCCGCAAGGCGAGCGATGCGAAGCTCGTCCGCTCGCCGCAGGCAAGCCTCTACCGGCATCTCGACCAATATGACTATCTGAAACGGCTGATCGGTATCGATCACATCGGCCTCGGCCCCGATTTCCTCGAAGGTCGCAACAATGACGTCGGGCCGCTGACCCAGGCCGACGTGATCCTGATGGCGCCCGAAGCCTATACGCAGGAATTGCCGTGGGATTATGTCAAGGGCTTCGAAAATATCGGCAAATTGCCGAATGTCGTGACGGGGCTCGCGCAGCGCGGCTGGACCGACGACGAACTGCGCAAGCTGACCGGCGACAACTGGCTGCGCATCTACGAAGCGGTGTGGGGAGAATAGACGATGTCCGCGGAAGGGGCAGCGCCGGTTGCGGCGTCGAGGAAGCAGGTCGCCGGGGTGTGCCTCGGCAACGCCATCGAATTCTACGATTTCGTCACCTATGCCTATTTCGCGGCGCAAATCGGGCGGACCTTCTTTCCGTCCGACACGCCGGGGCTCAGCTTGCTCGCGTCGCTCGCGACCTTCGGCGTCGGCTTCCTGACCCGGCCACTCGGCGCGATCCTGCTCGGACGGTTCGCCGACCGGGTCGGCCGCAAGCCGGCGATGCTGGTCTCTTTTGGCCTGATGGGGTTTGCGTCGCTCGCGCTGCCGCTCATTCCGTCCTACGCCGCAATCGGCGTCGCCGCGCCGGTGATGGTGGTGCTCTGCCGCCTGATCCAGGGCTTCGCGGTCGGCGGCGAGGTCGGCGCCGCGACCGCCTTCCTGATGGAAGCGGCCCCGGCGAACCGGCGCGGCCTCTATACCTCGCTGCAGGCGATGAGTGCTGACCTCTCGGCCCTGACCGCCGGCATTATCGGGCTGCTGCTCTCGTCGCTGATGAGCGACGCGATGCTCGACGCATGGGGCTGGCGCATCGCCCTGCTGCTCGGCGCGGTGATCATCCCGATCGGCCTCGTCCTGCGGCGCACCCTCGTCGAAACGCTCCATCCCGAAGCCGCGAACGATCCGGTGGAGATCGCCGTCAGCTATCGCCGCGTCGCGATCGCCGGGGTGTGCCTCGTAGCGGCGGCGACGACGACCAACTATCTGCTCAAATATATGACGACATATGCCAGCGCGACGCTGGGCATGACGACCCAGTTCGCCTTCGGCGCGACGGTGGTGGTTGGCGTCTGCGGCGCCATCTGCGCGCCGCTCGCCGGATCGCTGTCGGACCGCATCGGGCGCAAGCCGGTGATGCTGGTGCCGTGGATCGCCCTCGCCCTCGCCGTCTTTCCCTGTTTCGAACTGCTCGAACAGCAACGGACGGCAACCGCGCTCTATGTTGCCTGCGCGATCCTCGCGATCTGTTCGACCTTCGCCTCATCGGTCTTCTTCGTCGTGATCGCAGAATCGCTGCCGCAGCGCGTGCGCTCGGGCGCACTCGGCCTGATCTATGCGCTGGCGGTATCGGTGTTCGGCGGGTCGGCGCAATTTACCGTCGCCTGGCTGACCCAGTTGAGCGGTAGCCCGATGACCCCGGCCTGGTACATGATTGGCGGCGTGATCATCGGCCTGATCGCCATGTATTCGATCCCGGAAACAGCGCCGGTCAAACGTGCGCGCCTCGCGGCGCACGACACGGGAGCAAATGCATGATCCCGTCGCTCACCCACATTATTCTTGCCGCACTGAGCCTCATTGCGATCTGGTTCGCAGTCCGCTGGTGGAAGCTTGAACGGCGCAATGCCGAAACGCCCCCCGCCGGGCGCCGCCCCGGTCCGGTTGATCTGGCCATTGGTTTCGTCGCCAATTTCTTCGACACGCTCGGCATCGGCTCCTTCGCCTCGACAACGGCGGCTTTCAAACTCTCCGGCCATGTGGCGGATGAAAAAATTCCCGGCACGCTTAACGTCGGCCATGCGCTGCCGACGATTACGCAGGCGTTGATCTTTATCGCGATCGTTTCGGTCGATCCGGCAACGCTGATCGGGATGATCGTCGCAGCGGTCGCAGGAGCCTGGCTCGGCGTCGGTTTCGTCGCCCGCCTGCCGCGGCGCGCCATCCAGATCGGCATGGGCGTTGCGCTGCTCTGCGCCGCAATCCTGTTCCTTGTCAGCCTGCTCGGGCTGATGCCGGGCGGCGGCGTTGCGGAGGGGCTGGAAGGTGCGAAGCTGGCCCTTGCGGTTGCGGTGAGTTTTCTGCTCGGTGCGCTGATGATGCTCGGCGTCGGGCTGTATGCGCCGTGCCTCATTCTCGTCAGCCTGCTCGGCATGAACCCGCTCGTCGCCTTCCCGATCATGATGGGCTCGTGCGCCTTTCTGATGCCGGTGGGCGGCGCTCGCTTCGTCGCCAGCGGCCGCTACAGCCTGCCCGCGGCACTCGGGCTCGCAGTGGGAGGCGTCCCGGCGGTGCTGATTGCCGCCTATCTGGTCAAGTCGCTACCGCTCGACTGGCTGCGCTGGCTGGTGGTGATCGTCGTCGCCTACGCTGCAATCAGCATGCTCTGGTCGGCGCGGCGCGATACGCCTGCCACCGCCCCTTAATCCCAGTTCACAGATCGAAACAGGAGGGCCGCTATGCGTGACCATCGGAATTTGTACATCGACGGCGTCTGGTTGGCGCCCACCGAAGCCGGAGTTATCGATGTCATCGATCCCGCCACCGAGCAGGTCGCGGGCCGGATCGCCGCAGCCGGTCCCGCGGACGTCGATCGCGCCGTCGCCGCGGCGCGGCGCGCCTTTGCGAGCTGGTCGACGACGACGCGCGAAGAGCGGCTCGCCCTGCTAGGGCGTATCGTGGCGGAATATCGCCGGCGCGAGGCCGACATTGCCGCGGCGATCACTCTCGAAATGGGCGCCCCCGCCGCGCTCGCCGCCGGCGGGCAGACGAAAAGCGGGCTGTCGCATTTCGAAGCCGCGATCAAGGTGCTGACCGACTATGTCTTCGAGGAACAGCGCGGCACCACGCGCATCTGCAAGGAAGCGATCGGCGTCTGCGGGCTGATTACGCCGTGGAACTGGCCGATGAACCAGGTCGCATGCAAGGTCGCACCGGCGCTTGCCACCGGCTGCACCATCGTCCTCAAACCATCGGAAGTCGCGCCTTTTTCCGCGATTGTCTTTACCGAGATTCTCGATGCCGCTGGGGTTCCGCCCGGAGTCTTCAACCTCGTCAACGGCGGCGCCGACACCGGCGCGGCGATTGCCTCGCATCGCGACGTCGACATGGTTTCCTTTACCGGATCGACGCGCGGCGGGGTCGCGGTCGCCATCGCCGCGGCGCCGACGGTCAAGCGGGTGGCGCAGGAGCTTGGCGGAAAATCGCCGTTCATCCTCCTGTCCGGCGCAGATTTCCCGAAAGCCGTTGGCGTGGCTGTGCGCCATGTGATGAACAATTCCGGCCAGTCGTGCAACGCACCGACCCGCATGCTCGTCCCCGCGGCGCGCATGGACGAGATCACCGCACTCGCCCGCGAAGAGGCCGCGAAGGTGACGGTCGGCAGCCCCGCAAGCGACGCCGTGATCGGCCCCGTCGTCTCGCAATTGCAGTGGCAACGCATCCAGCAACTGATCGAAAAAGGCATCGCAGAGGGCGCAACGCTGGTCGCCGGCGGCCCCGGCAAACCCGATGGTCTGGAAACCGGCTATTATGTCCGCCCGACGGTTTTCGCCGACGTCACCTCCGACATGACGATCGCGCGCGAAGAGATCTTCGGCCCGGTCTTGTCGATCATTGGCTATGACGATCCCGACGATGCCGTATGCATCGCCAACGACACCGATTATGGCCTCGCGGCCTATCTGTGGGGCGGTGACGGTGACGACCTGCCCGGCGTCGCCGCGCGCATCCGCGCCGGGCGGATTTCGATTAACGGATCGGCTGGCGACATTCTCGCGCCGTTCGGCGGCTACAAGATGAGCGGTAACGGCCGCGAGTGGGGAGAATATGGTTTCGACGAATTCGTCGAGTTGAAGGCGGTGCTTGGCGGTTAGTGGCCGTTGCACGAACCGCTCCGCGGATTACTGCAAGCTTCGATGCGAAGCGGGCGGCGAGCGCGGCACCTGATTGAACGCGGGCTGCCGCGGGCAGACCCATTCGGCACCTTTACCTGGCGAGTCGAACGCTGAACGCGATATCCAGATTAGCCCGATTCGCGCGCTGGGGTTCTGCTTCACGCTCGATCGCCACGTTCTCGCGCACGCTCGTCCGTCCTGCCATCCGGAATACCGGTACCGCCTTTCACCGACACGAGCCCGCACAGTCCAGCGCCTGACAGCGGGCAGGCTCACGTCGGTGCCGCCGCAAAGCCGAGGTCACACTGCCAGAATCGGCGCGTCTGCAGTTTGCCGTCCGGTTTCGCAATCCGAATTTGGAGCGTTCGCTAGCGCGCACGTCCACCTTCTAGGCAGCCATCAGCCGCCCCGCGGCGCGCGTAAAACAGCTCCCCCATAACTCAGCCCATGATCACCGCGGTTCGGGCACCGCCCACTTTCCGACGCCTTACGTCCGAAACTCTAAACGGTTCCAGACGGCCAGCTTGCAAACTGGTTTCCTTAATACCGTACGAATGCGAGCTATTTTAGCGACGCCTATGGTCTTGAAAGCAAGCGGTGCACATTGCGAGACGTCACAATACCTTGTTCGATCGCGCCGTCGATTGCACTCCGCCAAGCGCTGGCCCAGTCGCCGCTTGCAAAGAACACACGGCCGTGAGGAGCTTGCAGATCGCGGAGCGCGTTTGAAATTTGCCCCGGCCTTGAGATGCACCAGGCGCCTTTGGAATAGGGATCGTTGTTCCAGTCATGCGCCTTGACCGCGACGACCTTCGCATCGGGAAGAAACTGTCGCACCGCCTTCTCGACTGCCTCCCTATCCATGACCTGGATTGGATTGTCGCCGGATCCAAAAGCGATAAGGTGCGTATGCCCATTTGCAGCGCCGTCCCAAAAGATGTGGTTGATCGGGCTCGGCCCGGTACCGGGTGCCCAAGCGGTGAAGATCGGACGCTCGCCCTCGATCAGGATATGGATCTTGTTCGCTTTGCCGGCATGGCCTTCCATCGAGACCTTGAGCTTTTCCCTGGGGAGCGGCGGGCTGAATTTAACATCTTTGAGCGCATTCAACGGAACGGTCGAGATCGCCGCTTTCGCAGAGTAGACCTCACCGTCGGCGCCGATAACGCGGACGCCGCTCGCGGTCGTTTCGATTACCGCAACCCGATTGTCGAGCTTGATCGTCGCACCGCAGTCCTTCTCGAGCGCCGTATAGAGTGACCGCATCCCGCCCTTGATCTTGAAACGGCTGACGACGTCGGATTCGAGTTCGAGACTATAGCCGCTCAGCGCGACCAAGCGCACGATGTCGACCCAGGACACGTTTTTTGAAGCGCCGCCGCTGTTGGCGGTGAACATCGTTGCCGCCAGTATGCGGCTTTCGGGCGTATGCTGCGTCGCCGCGATCTTGTCGGCCACCGAGATAGTGTCCGCCTCGACCCAGCGACGGTCGACGAAAGGTTCAGCCGGGCGTGGCATGATCTCGCGCGCATCGGCGAACATCGCCTGGATCGGTCCATAAAATTCCGCGCCGCGTTCCGACATTTTGGCTTGGTGGCGCCGGCCCTCTTCGTCGAGATAGATAACATCGTCCGCGAAATTGCCCGGCGACTCTTCGATCTCGACCCCGTAGCGGCTGATCTCCGCCCAGACATGCGGCTGGAACCAGTGAACCCAGGTCCCGCCCAGGTCGTGCGGCTTACCATTGAATTCAGCCGTATATGTTCGACCGCCTACCCGGTCCCTCGCCTCGAGAACCAGGGTCTTGTAGCCATGCTGTTTGAGCTCGCGCGCTGCGGTCAGCCCCGCAAAACCGGCACCGACCACGATCGCATCATATTCGTCCGTTCGGCCAGCAGCCGTCGTCCCGCCACCGGGCGCGCCGCGTGCCATCGGCGACGCCAGAGCGCCGGCAACGGCAGCTCCGGCGAGGACAGCTCGGCGCGACGGCAAAGGAGCCTCGGTTTCAGGGTTCTTCATCGAAATCTCTCCTCAGCTGACGAAGCAAGTGGGCCTATCCAAACACAATCTTTGTCATCTGTCAAACTTTCAAATCCGGCTTGCGGATACCAGGCATGCGAGTCGCGAATGGAGCATTCCGCGAGCGCGGGGTTGCAAAAAAGGCATCGCGCGAAGCCAGGATGCACGGGATTCCAGCAATATAGCCACGTATTTTTGACGATTGACCAATTTTGGTCATACGCATAGTATTGGTGAGCGAACTGGGTGTCGGCAGGCGTCACGGGCGATCCGGCATCCGATGTTTCAAATCAAAGGGGATGTGGGATGAGAATGAAGCCATGGATGCTCGCGGGCTCCGCCTGCCTGTCAGCGGTGGGAATGCCGGCCTTTGCACAGGTTGCGGAAAGCGCAACGAGCGCACGGACAGACGAAGGCGAAATCGTCGTGACAGCGCAGCGCCGCGAGGAAGGTCTTGAAGACGTCCCGATCGCTATCACCGTCCTTAGCGGCGATACAATCGAGAGCTTCCGGTTCCAGGACGCCACCCAGATCGTTCAACAAATCCCCAATATGAGCGCCACCAACACGCTCGGTGCCAGCGCGCCGCTCTTCTCGGTAAGAGGCATGAGCAACGCCGACTTCAACCCCTCGTCGAACACGCCTGTCCCAATTTACGCCGACGACATCCTAATCAACAACGTCACGGGCCAGGGTTTCGCGCTCTTCGACTTGCAACGGGTCGAGGCGCTGAAAGGCCCGCAAGGCACATTGTTCGGCTATAACTCGTCGGCAGGCGCCATCCAGTTCATCTCGCGCCGCCCGACGAGCACGCTCGAGGGTTCGGGGTCAGCCTCGTTTGCGGGCCATGGCGAGCGCACCCTCAATCTCGCGGTCGGAGGACCGATCGCCGGCGACAGCGTCAGGGGACGCCTCGCCTTCTTCGGACGGCGGGACGATGGCGACTTCGTCAACATCAACGATGGCGAGCGTATCGGGAAAGACAATCGGTGGTCGGTCCGCGGGTTGCTCGACATCGACCTCGCTTCCAACGCCAGCGTCCTCCTCAAAGCGCAATATGGCAAATATGATGGCGCCCCGTCGATCCGGCCGACCGAGCAAGCCGTCAACAACTTCACCGGCGAAATTCTAGGGAATAAGCGCGAGATCCGTCAGGAACTCGGCCAGTATGAGAATGTCGAATATGGCGAGCTTTCCTCGCGTGCCAATATCGATCTCGGACCTGTCGGCCTCGACCTGATCACCGGCTATCTCGACATCAAGTCGGGGCTCTCCACCAATTTCTTCGATGGAACGCAAATCGGCTTGCTCGATCTTGGCTATGGAGCCGGGCCCGTGCAGACCGCGCTTTACGGCGTCCAGGGCGGCACTGCGCACAGCAAGCAATTTTCACAGGAAGTGCGGATCACGTCGCAGACCGACGGTCCGCTCTCCTTCATCATCGGCGCCTATTATCTGAAAGAAAAGCTCGACGGCAGCATCTGGTTCTACGCCGGCGACGATTCGGGCGCGTTCGGCTATTTCGGCACCGATCCGGCCGCCTTTCTCACCTACAGCATCTATAAGCAGAATCTTTCGTCTGCCGCACTTTTTTCGCAATGGGATTACAAGTTCAACGACAAGCTGAAGCTGACCATTGGCGGGCGCGTCTCCTGGGACAAGCGCTCCCTCGACCTCAGTTTTGCAAATTATGATGGTGCGACGACCTTCGTCAATCCCGCCGCCATCGATCCGCTCCATCCGAAATTCTCGGACGTCACCGACCTGTCGGGCCTCGAGCGTTCGCAGCAAAAGCGCGACTGGACGAACTGGAGCGGACGGCTCGCACTCGACTATCAACCGTCGCCAGACACCTTGCTTTATGCAAGCCTGTCGCGCGGGGTAAAGAGTGGCGCCTTCAATACCGCGGCGCTCGTGGACATCTCGGAGGCCAATTCGATCGGGCCCGAGACCGTTCTCGCTTACGAAACTGGCGTCAAGCTGACGCTCGCCGACCGGCGTATCCAGACGAACTTCGCGGCCTTCTACTATGATGTCGACAATTATCATCAGAAGGTCGTCGATCAGTTCGCGCGCGAGTTCCTCAGCAGCGCGGACAAGGTGGAGTTCTACGGGTTCGAGCTCGAGGCCACTGCACGTCCGATCGACATCATGACCGCAAAGCTCGGTGCCGGCTGGCAGAAAGGCAAGTATAAACGCTTCATCGAGCCGACGGGTACGGGGCCGATCGACCGGTCAGGCAACATCGTACCGGGTACCGGTAGCTGGACCGTCAACGGCCTCGTCAAACTCGATCTGCCGATCGGAACGAAGGCGCTGATCTCGCCGCAGGCCGACTTCAACTATGTCCAGGGCAACTATTACTGGACCGGAAACGGGGTGAAGGCGCCGCAGCTCACGCCGGACAGCAAGACGGACGACTTCTTCAACCTCAATCTCCGCCTGACGTTGCAGGACGCCGACGAGCGCTACGGAATCACCTTCTTCGTCCAGAATGTGCTCGACCAGTTTCGCGTGGTGCGGCGCAACCCGGTCTCGTTCCTCGACAACACGCTCAGCGGTTATTCACCGCCGCGAACCTTCGGGGTGAGCATCAACGGACGCTTCTAGAAGAGGAATTCGAATGCCGGGGCGGCCAGTTCCCTTCCGTCCCGGCCGACACTCTCCTCCGACTGCCCCGGCGCTTGGCCTCGACAGCGCGCGCCGGGGATTTTCTTCCGCAGGGAATGGTTGTCTCTAGGCCGGCGCCGCGGCGTCGCGGGTGAGCAACTGCTCACGAAGCCTGGACTTCAGGATCTTGTTGGCACCGCTAAGCGGCATCGGCGCGGCGCGCGTCTCGATCGATCGAGGGCATTTATAGTGCGCGATCCGCTCGCGGCAAAAGGCGATCAGTTCCGCTTCGGTCACGGCAGCGTCTTGGCGAAGCCGGACCACGGCGTGCACCGCCTCGCCCCAGTGCGGATGCGGACGCCCGAACACCGCGCACTCGGCGACGGCAGGATGCGCCGCCAGTATATTCTCGACTTCCTGCGAATAAATATTCTCCCCGCCCGAGATGATCATGTCCTTCAGGCGGTCAACGATGAACAGATATCCTTCGTCATCGAGGTACCCGGCGTCGCCGCTATGCATCCAGCCATCTCGCAGCGCCTCCGCAGTCGCCTCGGGACGGTCCCAGTAGCCAAGCATCACATTGGGACCGCGAACCAATATCTCGCCCGTCTCTCCCGGAGGTAGCGGCCGTCCTTCGGGGTCCGCGGCGATCACCTCACACGAAAGAACGGGACGCCCGGCCGATCGCAGCCGGCCGCTGCCGCGAGCTTCAGCAAGATGGTCGCGCCATCCGAGGATAGTCGCGACCGGCGAAAGTTCGGTCATTCCGTAGGATTGGAGAAAGCGAAGCTGCGGAAGTGCCGCCATCATCTCGTCGAGCAAGGGTTCGGGCATCGGCGCGGACCCGTATGAGATCATGCGGAGCGAGCCCAAATCGCTGGTCGCGAGACTGGGCTCATCCAGCATCGCCCGAAACATGGTCGGAACGAATGTCGCGTGCGTGACACGCGCGCGCTCGATTTCGGCGATCACGTCGGCGGCGACGAAGCGCGGCAGAACGACATGGGTTCCGGCGGCCTGCGTCACCGAAAAAAGTCTCGCGGCGGAGGCGACGTGAAAGAGCGGCCCGTGGTGGAGATGGACCGTGTCCCGACCAAGACCCAGCTCCGGTATCGTGTTCAGACTATTCGCGATGAGGTTAGCATGGCTGAGCATGACACCCTTGGCGGCGCTCGTCGTGCCGCTCGTATAGAGGAGACAAGCAAGTGTATCGCCGCCTTCCTCTGCCGCTGCGACGGGATCGAACTCGGCGACCAGCGTGTCGAACGACCGCAGCCCAATCGGCGCGGAGCCGTCCCCGGCGTGTATCAGGCGCGAACGGCCGCAGATCTCGGCAAAGCTGTCCGCATAGCTAAGATAGTCATCGCCAAGTATGATCGCATCGGGCCGGCTATCTGCGAGCTGCGCCTCGAGCTCGGGCTTCGATAGCCGGTGGTTGAGCGGAACGATGGCTGCTCCCGCGTGAATAACGCCGAAGAAAGCTTCGAGCGAGCGATGCGAATTGAGGGCAAGCAAGGCGACACGCGCGCCGGGGCAGACCCCCATGGAATGGAGCGCGCCCGCAAGCCGCGCGCAGCGTTCGGCGAAGGTGCACCAGCTAAAATTTTTGGCGCCGTCGATGATCGCCACGCCCTCGCCGCGCAATAACACCGCGCGCCGGAGCGCTTGGTGAATGGAGAGCTCATGACCCATTCAATCCTCCCCGACTTCTGCCCCTACAGCGCCGACGGCACGCTTTGCTCGCCCCTCAGCGCCGCAGTGCCGGCGACATCGCAAAGAGCTTGCGAAACTCGCCGCTGATGCTGGCATTACCCGAAAATCCCCGCGGCAACAGGAAAGACTCTCCCGCACTGAATTTGAGCGCGCCCTCTCCCTTGTCGGCAAATTCTATCGTGCCGGAGAGGATGTACCAGAGTTCGTCGCTAGGATAGTCAGTCAGCGTGACTGTACCTGGTGTGCCCTGCCAGATGCCGACGGTCATCGCGCCATCCTCGCTTGTGTGAACGCTGTGCACGCCGCCGCGCACAAAGGGTTCACCCGGGCCAGCAACCTTCGCTTCGCAGGCAATCGGTGCGGCAAGATCGATAGGTCTGACCTTCAGCGTCCCGTCCTCGGCGCTTCCCCCTGCTTCGCTTGATTTATCCGACATGGATTGGCTCCTCTCGCGCTCTGCCACGGGGGCTATCCCCGGCGACGAAGCCATCTCGAAATATTTTTGACATCTGTCAAGTTTTGATCCGGCTGCGCGCGGTTGTGAGGCACGGCCGCCAGTTCGCGTGACTTCGCCTCATCTGCCGCATAAGACCTTGGGCGGCTGTTCGCGTTGATGCAGGAAGGTTCAAAATTGCCTGATCTCGATTTCTCGATCCTGAGGTTTGTTCCTCGCGAACGTGGCTATGCGAGGGGCCAAGAAGGGTTCGAGCTGATCCTCAAGACTGCGCTGTCGGTGCTCGTCGAGCATGGCTATAAGGATATGACGCTGCGCCGGATCGCCAAGGAATGCGGCATGAAGGCCGGCAACATCAGCTATTATTTTAAGTCGAAGGACGATCTCGTCCGCGCGCTCCTTCAAGCAATCTCGCGCAGCTATGAGGACGCCATCAGCAGCGCGACCGTGCAGGCCGGCAGCGACCCCGAGCAAAGATTTATCGATCTCGTGACCTTCATCCTGCGCGACGGGACGACGCGGCAGACCAGCTACATTTTCCCGGAACTTTGGTCACTGGCGAACCATGACCCGTTCGCGAAGCAGTGTATCGACGAACTCTATCTTCGCGAGCATGAGCGTTTCATATTGATCATCGGCGAGCTCAATCCCACCCTCGAGGCAGAAGATCGGACGATATTGGCCGCGCTCATCCTGTCCTCCGTCGAAGGCATTGCCGTCTTCGCGGGCTATGGCAAACTCTGGCAGGACCGGATGCCGCAGTTGCAAGATGCGGCGTGCCGGGGCTTTCTGGATCTTATCAAGTCGGCAAAACCGGGAGACTGCGGCAAGATGCCTAGCTCGTCATGAGATCTTCAGTACGCAAAGTCCTCGCCAGTTCAACAAAGGATTTTCTCGCCAAGAGCTGAATGAGCGGCATCTTGGCGACCCAGGGCTTCTCGTATCCGGCGAACAGGGTCATTCCCTCCATCGATGCCGACATGAAGAGCGCAAGGATTTCCCGCGCCTCGGCGGAGAGACCCGGGTTGATCTCCGCGACGAGCTCGTTGAGCGAGACGCGAGCGCGCTCATAAAGCTCGTTCATCCTCTCGGTGACGAAGCTGTCGTGGTTCGACATCGCCCATAGCTCGGGGAAGAAACGCGTTGTCTTCTTCGTGGTGATGTCGTCGAGTATGAGTGCGACGAGATTCTCGAGCCGGGCTTCGGCGCTTGCACCCGGCTCGTGGATGATTTCATCGAAGGCCTCCTCGTAGCTGCTGATCACTGCGTTCAGCAGCTCGCGAATCAGCTCTTCCTTCGATTTGAAATAATAGTTGAGGCTACCGACGTTCATCCCCGACTCGGTGGCGATCCGGCGCAACGTCAACGCTGACGCACCATGGTCGACAAGAAGCGAAAGCGCCGAACGCAAGATCTGCTCGAAGCCATCCTGACCGCGCGCGTAGCCGCCGATCCGCGGCGTAATCTTCAGGTCCGGAACGATAAAATTGGACAATTTCGAATGGCCTCCTGCTCCCGCCTAGCCAACTCAGTCCAATCGGACAAGCGCCCGACTTTACGCACTTGACTAACTTTAGTCATCTGCATAATTTTTAACACCAGAGGCCGGAAGCCGGCAACGGGTCAAAGGGAGATCGGGATGGCGCGCGTTGAACATTTGGCGCTTTTTGCGATGGCGCTGATCGCGGCCGGCGCTGCCGATGCCGCCGATTTTCCCCAGCCGCTCCCCGAAGAGGCTGTTCCAACTGTCACCGAACTGCCGGCTCGCTATCCCGATAGCTGGGTGTTCGTACACGACCTGCATTTCAACAGTCTGCCCGACGGCCGGGTAGCGATCGTTGACGTTGCGAAAGAGAACCACAATCTCGTCGGACAGATTCCGGTCGCCCAGTTCGGCAACATCCTCCCCTCGTCGAGCCGCGGCGAGATTTATGTCGGCGAGACATTTTACTCGCGGTTGACGCGCGGCGAGCGAACCGATGTCATAACCGTCTGGGATCCGAAGACCCTCGCGCCGAAGGACGAGATCATCCTTCCCGGCGGCAAGCGCGGCTTGTTCGTCACGCAGCGCAACAGCCTCCAGTTCACCAACGGCGAGAAATGGGCGCTCGTCTTCAACTTCACTCCCGGATCTTCTGTAACCGTCGTCGATCTCGTTAGCCGGAAAATTCTGTCCGACGTCGACCTTCCGGGGTGCTCACTCATCTACCCGACCGGTCCCCGCGGCTTCGCCTCGCTCTGCGCCGATGGCACGATAACCAGCATCGCGCTTGATGCGGCCGGAAAACCAGGCCCCGCGGTCACGAGCGAGGCTTTTAACGATATCGATGACGATCCACTTTTCATGACCCCGGCGATGGTCGGGCGCACCGGCTGGTTCGTGAGCTTCAAGGGCAATCTGCGCGCCATCGACTTCGCGGGGGCCGCGGCAAAGGATCTGGGCGGCTTCGCAATTCCGAACCAGGCAGGTGGCGAGCCCGCATGGCGCCCCGGCGGTTGGCAGGTCATCTCGGCCGACCGGGCCGGCCTGCTTTACGTTCTCATGAATCCGAAGGGCGGCGAAGGCTCGCACAAGGATGGCGGCACCGAAGCCTGGGTCATCGATCCGAAGGCGAAATCGCTTGTTCGCCGCATCGCGCTCAAGAACCATAGCGTGTCGATCGAGGCAACGCAGCAGGACAAGCCGCTGCTGGTCGCTTCGCGCCCGGATGGCTCGCTCGACGTCTATGATGCCGCCAGCGGCACATTCGTCCGCACGATCGTGAACGTCGCGCACGACCCGATGACGATGACGGCGGTTCGTTGATGTCCGCGGTTTTCCCAGTTCTCGCGCTGTTCCTCGCGGCGATGCTCGCGACCTCGGCGGTGCATAAGCTCGCGCAGCGCACAAGGCTGACGCAGGCAACCGCCAGCCTGTTGCGGCTGAACCCGGTCGTCGCGATGCCGGTGACGATGGCGGCGGCCGCAATCGAGGCGGCGGCAGCGTTGGCGCTGTGCTTCCCCGCATCGCGCACTGGCGGTGCGCTGCTCGGCGCACTCTTGTGGGCGCTCTATGCGATGGCCCTGTCTGCGGCACGGCGGCGGGGTGACGCGATGATCGACTGCGGCTGCGATTTCGGCAAGCCGCGGCACGGGATCGGCCGCTTCGCCATCGGCCGGGCTGGCGCACTCGCCGCGGCCGCACTTGCCCTCGCCTTCTCACCTACAATTGGCGGCGGCGTCGATATCCAGTCGATCCTCGCCGCTCTCGCCTTTGTCGCACTGCTCTTCGCCGCGGGCGAAATTGCCAATCTTCCTTCCACTCGCAGGAGTGTCGCCCGATGACCGGATTTTTTCTCACCTCGCAAATCCTGCTGTGGATCGCCATTGCGGTGCTCTGCGTCCTTGTCGCGGCGCTCGCGCGGCAGGTCGGCGTCCTGCACGAGCGCATCGCGCCGGCCGGCGCGCTCACCTTGCATCAAAGGGTCATTGTCGGGGACAAGGCGCCCGAACTGACGCTACGGTCGCTCGAGGGCAAGGAGGTCGCGATCGGCGGCAAACGACAGCGCCGCGGCCAGCTCATCTTCTTTCTCTCGCCCGACTGTCCGGTGTGCAAAACGCTTC
The DNA here is from genome assembly GCF_900108295.1 of Sphingopyxis sp. YR583. Lineage (NCBI taxonomy): Bacteria > Pseudomonadati > Pseudomonadota > Alphaproteobacteria > Sphingomonadales > Sphingopyxidaceae > Sphingopyxis > Sphingopyxis sp. YR583. The sequence goes on from NZ_FNWK01000001.1 coordinate 1,064,062, forward strand.
TCCCCGTGGTCCGGTCAGCAAGCGCCGCTGAGCGCTCATGGCTCGATGTCGTGCTCGCGAGCGACGGCGATACGGCGGCGCACCGCCGGCTGGTGATGTCCGAGGGTCTGGCAGGCTTCGACTATGTGCTGTCCGAGGACCTGGGCCGGTCGCTCGGCGTCTCGAAGCTCCCCTATGCGGTGCTGATCGACGAGGCAGGCAACATCGCCTCGCTCGGCCTCGTCAACAATCGCGAGCATCTCGAAAGCCTGTTCGAGGCCAAGGAACGCCGCGTAGCTTCGATTCAGGATTATCTCGCGCGCGGCTGAACGCCCGAAAAACACCATGAAAGGGACGATATGTCGGGTCTCGACAAATTTTCGGAGAAGCTGACACGACAGGTCGCGCGCGCGACCTCGCGGAGAAGCTTGCTGACCTTGATCGGCGGCGCGATCACCGGCGCCGCGGCTTTTCCCGTGCTGCCGGTATCGCGGGCACAAGCGCAGACCCATGGTCATGGCGGCGACAAGGTCGCGCCGCAGACGACCGGCAATCCGCAGGACCCCGGCGACCAGACGCAATGCGACTATTGGCGCTATTGCGCGATCGACGGATTCCTCTGCAGCTGCTGCGGCGGCACGGCAAGCAGCTGTCCGCCGGGCACCGAGATGTCGCCGATCACCTGGATCGGGACCTGCCTTAACCCCGCCGACAATCGCTCCTATATCGTCAGCTACAACGACTGCTGCGGCAAATCATCCTGCGGACGCTGCCTCTGCAACCGCAACGAACGCGACCGGCCGATGGTCCGCCCGCAGGCGAACAACGACATCAACTGGTGCCTCGGAACGTCGAGCTCGGTCTACAATTGCTCGACCGCGGTGATCCTCGGCGTCGCGCTGGAGCAGCAATGATGCGGCGGCTGGCGATGCTGCTCGGTCTCGCAGCCCTCGGGGCGCAGGCACCGGCAACCGCGCAGGACGGCGCGACGATCTACAAGCGCTGCGCCGCTTGCCACCTCGCCGATGGTGCGGGTGTTCCCGGCGCCTTTCCACCGCTGAAAGCCGATGTCCGCGCGCTCGCAGCGACCGCCGCCGGTCGGCGCTATCTTGCCCTCGTCGTGATCCGCGGCGTGTCGGGACCGATCACGGTCGCCGGAAAAGTCTATCGCGGGACGATGCCCGCGCAGGCGGGTCTCAACGACACGCAGGTAGCTGCGGTGCTCAACCACGTCGTGCGCGGGTCGAACGCAAAGGCGTTCACGGCGAAGGAAATCGCGGGATATCGCGTCGGCGGCGCATCGCTTTCGCCCGCGGCAGTCGCCAAGCTGCAACCGGGTGCCGCCGGCAAATGAAATGGCTTGCCGCCCCTGCGCTGATACTGGCGACCGGGGTGGCCACGGTCCCATCCGAGGGCAGCCAATCCGAGCCGATAGCGGGCGTCGCCAACCCGGCGCGCGCGCGGCAGAACTGGATCTTGTCGTGCCAGGGCTGCCACCGCGCCGACGCGACCGGCTCCTCCACGACGACGCCGACGATGGCCGGATATGTCGCGCGGTTCCTCCAGGTGCCGGGGGGCCGCGAGTATCTGGTGCGTGTTCCGGGCGTCGCCACCGCCGCTCTGTCCGACGCCGATCTTGCCGAGGTGATCAACTGGTCGCTCGTCCGGTTCGACCCCACGAATATTCCGCCCGACTTCACACCCTATTCGGCCGCCGAGGTCGGGAGGCTGCGCCTGAAGCCGCTGCGCGCGGAAGCGGCCACAGTCCGCGCGAACATGGTCGCGCGCATGTCGGAGAAACAGCACTAATAATAGTGGGAACAGGGGAGTATATCGAATGCGCAATGGAAAAATGCGTCGTCTGACCTGCTCGGCGCTCGCGCTGCTGCTCGCCGGTGTCTCGGCGCCGGCGCTCGCCCAGCAAACGTCCGAAACGACCGCCAAGCCTGCTGCCGCGGAGACGAGCGACGGCACCGATATCGTCGTCACGGCGCAGAAGCGCTCCGAGCGGCTGCAGGACGTTCCCATCGCTGTCAGCGCGATCGGCGGAGAGGCGCTCGAAAAGTCGCGCGTCATGAGCGCGGACGAACTCGCGGGCAGGATCGTCAACCTACAGCTTACCTCGACCGTCGGAGACAATACCCCGATATTCGCGCTGCGCGGGGTCTCGATGTCGGACTATAGTCTCAACCAGGCGAGCCCCGTCGCGACCTATTATGACGAAGTCTACAAAGGCAATTTCGCATTCCTGGGCGTCGCAATGTACGATCTCGAGCGCGTCGAGGTGCTGCGCGGCCCGCAGGGCACGCTCTATGGCAAGAACACCACCGGCGGTGCGGTCAACCTGATCAGCCGGACGCCGGAACTCGGCGGCACCGAAGGCTATCTCAACCTAGGCTACGGCAATTACGATCGCTATGAGGCCAATGGCGCGCTGAACGTGCCGCTCGGTGAAACCTTGGCGGCGCGCGTCGCCTTCACCTTTGCGCGCGCCGACGGCTGGTTCAAGAACCAGCTGCCGGGCGAACCCGACCTCGCGAGCGTGCGTGAATATGGCATACGCGGCAGTCTGCTTTTCGAACCCAGCGACAGCGCGCGCTTCGTCCTGCGCGCCTCGACAAGCTACCAGAACCCGCGCAACTACGGCATCTATGCCCAGCCCGAAGCGGTAAATCGTCCCGGCCTAAGCCGCCGCCAGATCGAGGCGAATGTCACCGACCGCCGCCGTGCGCGCACATGGTCGGTATCGCTGACGGGCAGTTTCGATGTCAGCGACACCCTCGCCGTCACCAGCGTCACCTCCTGGGACAAGGGCCGGCTCAGCTTTTATGAGGATACCGACGGGACAGCGAGCGAACTGCTCGAGATTCCCTACGTCGACCGCGCGACGCAATTCGCGCAGGATCTGCGCCTCACAAGCGACTTCGGCGGCCCGTTCAACTTCATTCTTGGCGCCTATTTCAACCGCGAGAAGGTCTATAATCAGACAACTTTCGAGATCGGAAAAGACATTGATTCCGATGGCCTGCCCGGCGTCACCGACGGTGATTGTGCAGTCGGCTTTCCCTTGGGCTGCCTGTTCCGGAACAGCTTCGACCAGGTTAAAAAGAGCTATGCGCTCTATTCGGACATGAGCTTCGAGGCCACCGACGCGCTCACGCTGCGCGGCGGCATCCGTTTCACGCATGACAAGGGTGTCCAGAGCGATTTCGAGGCCAATGCCTTCGGCCCCAACGAAGTGCTGGTGATGAACCTGATCCCGCCGTCGCGGCTCGATTACAGCACGGAAAATCTGTCGGGCAAGATCGGCGCCGACTACAAGGTCAACGCCGATGTGATGCTCTACGGCAACTACAGCCGCGGCTATCGCGCGCCAAGCTTCAACGCGCAGGCCTTCTTCGACCCTTCGGAACTTTCGGTTGCGAAGGCAGAGAAAATCGACGCATTCGAACTCGGGGTAAAAAGCCAGTTTGCCGACCGCCGCGTCACCCTCAACATGGCGGCCTTTCATTACACTTACAGCAACCAGCAGTTCATCAACGTCGATCCTGCGACCGCAGCGCAAACGCTGCTCAACATTCCGCGTTCGCGTATCCTCGGCGGTGAGGCCGAACTGACCGTTCGCGCCAGCGACATGCTGACACTGCGCGGCGGGCTTGGCCTGCTCGACACCAAGATCAATCGCGGCACGGTCAGCGGCGTCGATGTCAGCGGCAACCGGCTTTCGAACGCGCCGAAGCTGACTTTCTCCGGCGGTTTCGATGCGACGGTGATCGACGGCGGCAGCGGCAAGCTCAGCCTGCACGGCGACCTCGCCTACTCGTCGAACCAGTATTTCGAAGTGCTCAACATCCCTCGCCTCCGCCAGAAGAGCTACCTACTGCTTTCGGGGCATATCGACTGGGTGTCGGACGACGGACGCTGGACGGCGTCGCTATGGGGCAAGAACCTCGCCAACAAATTCTATTTCACCTCACGCGTCGACCTGCTCGCGGGCTTCGGCTTCGACTATAACCATGTTGGATCACCGCGAACCTACGGCGTGACCGTGGGCACCAAATTCTGATCGGAGAGAGAGATGCCTGATTACAAGATGCTGATCGGCGGCCATCTGGTTGACGGCGACCACGCGATGGACGTGATCAACCCCGCAACCGAGGAGGTGTTCGCCACCGTCGCACGCGCCTCCGAGCGGCAGGCGGGCGAAGCGATCGAGGCGGCGGAGATCGCCTTCCCTTCCTGGGCCGAGGTCCCGATGGCAGAGCGGCAAGCTCACGTCATTCGACTGGCCGACGCTATCGTGACCAACGCCGAGAAGCTGGCGCGCGCGCTCACACAGGAACAAGGCAAGCCGCTCGCCGAAGCTCAGGGCGAGATCGCGTGGGCAGAAGGCTATCTTCGCCATTATGCGACGCTCGAGATCGCCGAGCGCACGATCCAGGACGACGCGAGCGGACTGATCCGGGTGCGCCGCAAGCCGCTCGGCGTCGTCGCCGGCATCATTGCCTGGAATTTTCCGTTGCTGATGGCCTGCTGGAAAATTGGACCGGCGGTGATCGCGGGCAATACGATCGTCCTGAAGCCCGCGCCGACGACGCCGGTCACGGCGCTGATGCTCGGCGAACTCTGCCGCGACATCTTTCCGGCTGGGGTGGTCAACATCATCGCCGACGACAATGATCTTGGCGGATTTCTCACCGCAGACTCACGCATCGCCAAGATCGGCTTCACCGGTTCGACCGCGACCGGCAAGAAAATCATGGCGAACGCCGCCTCCGGGCTCAAGCGGCTGACCCTCGAACTCGGTGGCAACGACCCGGGGATTGTCCTCGACGATGTCGATGTACGCGAGACCGCGCAGAACATCTTCAATGCCGCCTTTCTGAACTGCGGACAGGTCTGCCTCGCGATCAAGCGCGCCTATGTCCACGACAGCATTTACGATGCGATGTGCGATGAACTCGCGCGCCTCGCGGAAGCTGCGGTGGTGGACGACGGACTGGCACAGGGCGCGCAGATCGGGCCGATCCAGAACAAGGCGCAATATGAGAAGGTCAAGGCCTTTCTCGAGCGCGCGCGCGCGGACGGAACGGTGGTGGCCGGCGGCGAGGTCATGGTCCGCGCCGGATACTTCCTGCGCCCGACGATCGTTCGCGATGTCACCGATGGCGACCAGATCGTCGACGAGGAACAATTCGGTCCGATCCTCCCCGTCATCCGTTATTCGGACATCGACGATGTCGTCGCACGCGCCAATGCGTCCCCTTACGGTCTCGGCGCCTCGGTGTGGTCGCGCGACGTCGATCGCGCACTTGCGGTTGCCGACCGGATCGAAAGCGGTTCGGTCTGGGTCAACCAGCACATCGCCATCGGGCCGCATATCCCGATGGCCGGGGTCAAGTCGTCAGGCCTCGGCGTCGAGCAGTCCGAGGAGGGACTTGCCGAATATACGCAATTGTCCGTGATCAACGTGGCGCGCGGAGGCTGATGCGTGACGAAGGTTTGTAACAGCAAGAACATGACCGACAGTTTCGTGCGCGGGGTGGAAGACCCCGACCTCCTCGAATTGACGATCGGCGACTGTTTCGATGCCAGCGTTGCTCGCCAGCCCGAAGGCGAAGCGCTTGTCGTCAGGCACCAGAATGTCCGCTGGACCTGGCGCGAGCTCAAGGCACAGGTCGACGCGGTTGCCGCCGGCCTGCTCGAACGCGGCCTGAAGCCCGGCGACCGGGTCGGCATATGGGCGCCGAATTGCGCCGAGTGGGTGATCGTCCAGTTCGCGACCGCGAAGGCGGGCCTCATCCTCGTCAATATCAATCCGGCCTACCGTGTGGCCGAACTCGACTATGCGCTCAACAAGGTGGGTTGCGCGGCGCTGATCCTCGCCCCCTCGCACAAGAGCAGCGACTATGTCGCGATGCTACGCGAACTTGCGCCCGAGCTCGTCACCGCCATGCCAGGCATGCTTCGTGCCCAGCGGCTCCCCGATCTCCGTCTCGTCGCGGTGCTTGGCGAAGGCGAATATGCGGGATGCCTCGCCTTCTCGTCGCTCAAAAGCGACAACGTCGGGATTCTCGACGATATTCGCCTCGACCCCGCGATGCCGGTCAACATCCAGTTTACCAGCGGCACCACGGGCTTCCCGAAGGGTGCAACGCTGTCGCACCGCAATATCCTCAACAACGGCGCTTTCGTCGGCGCGCGGATCGGGCTCACCTCAAATGACCGCATCTGTATCCCGGTGCCGCTCTACCATTGCTTTGGAATGGTGATGGGCAATCTTGCCTGCGTGGTCCACGGCGCGGCGATGGTCTATCCCGCCGAAGCTTTCGATCCCGAGGCCGTGCTTGCGACCATCGAGACCGAGCACTGCACCGCGCTCTACGGGGTGCCGACGATGTTCATCGCGGCGCTCCAGCATCCCGATTTCGACCAGTTCGACCTGTCGTCGTTGCGTACCGGCATCATGGCGGGGTCGCCCTGCCCGATGGCCGTGATGCGTGAGGTCATCGATCGCATGCATATGAACGAGGTGACGATCGCCTATGGCATGACCGAGACGAGCCCGGTGAGTTTCCAGAGCGACACCGATGATCCGCTCGATCTGCGCGTCTCGACCGTCGGCCGCGTCCAGCCGCACCTCGAGGTCAAGCTCGTCGATCTCGGCGGCAATATCGTCCCGCGCGGCGCGACCGGCGAGCTGTGCACGCGCGGTTACTCGGTGATGCTCGGTTATTGGGACGACAAGGATCGGACGGCCGAAGCCATCGACGAGGATGGCTGGATGCACACCGGCGACCTCGCGACCATCGACGAGGCTGGCTACTGCCGGATCGTCGGCAGAATCAAGGACATGGTCATCCGCGGCGGAGAGAATATCTACCCGCGCGAAATCGAGGAGTTTTTGCTCACCCACCCCGATATCGTGGATGTCCAGGGAGTTGGCATTCCCGACGAAAAATATGGCGAGGAGATGTGCGTCTGGATCGTCCAGCGCGCCGGCGCGCGCCTTAACGAAGACGCTGTTCGCATGCACTGCCGCGGCCGCATCGCGCACTTCAAAATCCCGCGCCATATCCTCTTTGTCGACGAGTTCCCGATGACCGTCACCGGCAAGGTCCAGAAGTTCGCGATGCGCGAGCAAACGGTCCGAATTCTCAAACAGCGATAATTTCAGGAAGCGCCACGCGCGGGAACGACGAAATGGCCGGTTGGGGACTAGCGGCCCTCCCGCCGGATTCGAAACGAGCGGACATCTGTTGCAGGCAAAGCGCTTCGGCGCGCACGCTGCGCCTCTTTCCGTCCTGATTGTCGGCGACGGCGCTATTGGATAATTCCGAACCGCGGCCGCGCGGCGCGTCTTGCCGAGTCTGGCACCTTCGAATTCCGAAAACACGCATATCGACGATGATCCTGCCCGCGCACGCCACCGATGCGCGACTGGCGTCCGGAGAAAATAACAACGAAACCCTAGTCTCCGCGATAGCCGTCCGCGGTATCCGGGTGCGCTGCCATGCAGACCATTTTTCGCCTGACTTTCAGGGAATGCCCATGCGCTTGTCATCCGCGGGTCCGACCGTCGTCGCCCTGCGCGGATTGCTGTCTTGACACTTTTTAGAAGTCGAGAGAAAAGACTTTCTAGAATTAATGATAAAAGTCGACCCGACCGGTCGTCCAACCATTCACTGGAGGAAATTTTGCGATGACCCAAAGCGGGGATCAAGGCAGGGAGCGGGAGGCACTGGGCTGGCTCGAGGAGGACAGCGATCCGGCGACGATCGCCTGGCAAGAGCAGGCGAACGCCCTGACGGTCGACGAACTTGCGGCCTCCCCTAACGCTGCAGCGGTAACCGAGGTCGTAAGGAACACGTTCGTCGATCTCTTCACGACGACCGCGCCGGAGCGCTTCGGCGACATATGGTTTCGGAAGGTCCAGCCTGCCGGACAGGGCAATGTCGTCCTGACAGCTTCGTCCGAGCCTACAGGGCAAGGCCGGCTGCTCGTCGACCCCGGTTTGGACGGCCCGAACGCAAATCTCGCAGTTTGCCTTCCCTCGCCCGACGGCATGATGGTGCTCGTCGGCATCGATGTCGATGGCGACCTGCGCTGCCGGCTGGTGAAAGTGGCTGATGGAACAATAATAAGGACGTTCGAGAATATCACTCAGGCAGGCCTTTGCGCCTGGGCGCCTGACAACGACGGTTTCTTCTACCAGGCACTGGGGATCACGACGATCGAGGGGCAAATGGTTCCTCAAATGCAGGTCTGGTGGCAGCCGCTGACCGGCGAAGCCGAGCAGCAGGCGGTCGACCTCAACATGCCCTTCGCCTGGCCAATGACTGCACGAGAGAGCCGCTGGCTGGCGATCACCGGTCCGCAGACCGGACCCCGGCCGCAATGGATCAAGCGGCATGGCGACAGTGATTGGACGCGTTTCCTGCCTGATGCCTCGGCGATGTACCGCGGCGCCTTCATCGGCGACGAATATTGGGCGATCACCGACGATACCTCAGGATGGTGCCGCCTCGTAGCAATCCCGTTGGCGAGCGCGGACGACCGGTCAACGTGGCGCGAGATCCTTGCGGATCACGAGGAATGCAAGCTCTTGTCGATCACCCGCTGCGGCGACTATGTCGCGCTTGCGACCATTGAGGGTGGCGCGATGCGGCTCAAGTCGCTGGACATCAAGGGCAACTATCTGGGCGCCGTCCCGTTGCCCGAGGGCGGCGCATTCGGGGTGATGCCTCTTGGCTATATCGGCGCGAATATGTTCAATATTGTCGGGGCGGACGGTAATGGCTGCACCTTCGTCCACAGCACTCTCGACAGCGGTCCCAGCGTCTATCGCGCCGACCTCGCGTCGCTTTCGCTCGAACAGCTCGAGCCACCGGCAAATCGGCTTGCCGATCGCGAGGTGCGGTCTTTCGTCGTCGAAGGCCCGCACGGTCCGGTGACCTATTGGGTGATGCGCAAGGCCTCGGTTCCACTCGACGGCTCGGCCGCCGCTATCGTGACCGGCTACGGCGGTTTTAACATGCCCGAGCTGCCGCATTATATCCCCATGGCGGCGGCCTGGACAGAGCTGGGCGGCATCTGGGTCCACTGCCAGCTCCGCGGCGGCGGCGAACGTGACACCGAGTTCTGGCATGCCGGACGCATGCATCGCAAGCAGGGAACATTCGACGACTTCTACGCGGTGCTTGCCGACATCCACGCCCGCGGGATCACCACGCCCGAACGAACCGGTATCTGGGGTACGTCGAATGGCGGGCTTCTGGTGAACGTCGCGGTGACCCAGCGGCCCGAACTGATTGGCGCGGCCGTGGCGCAAGTGCCGGTCAGCGACCTCATGGCATTGGGCCGTGACCCCGTGTCGCTCAACATCGTCAAGGCAGATTATGGCGACCCCGATGTTCCCGCCGACGTGGCGGCGATGCGCGCCTATTCGCCCATTCAAAACATACGCGCCGGCGTCCGCTATCCTGCCCTGCTCTGCGATGCCGGCGCTCACGATCCGATCACGCCGCCTTGGCACAGCCGGAAAATGGTGGCGGCCATCGAAGCCGCCAGCGTGTCGGGACGCCGGGTACGGCTCCGGGTTCGTGATGGTGCAGGCCATAACCAGATGACGGCGGAACGCTTCATGCAGCGGGATATCGATGAGCTGATCTTCTTTTGTGACGAACTCGGCATGAAGCTGGGCCAGCCATCGGATTAGCATTCGATGCAGCAGGCATCGCGATCACCGCCTGTCCCGGTCGACCGGAAGATTTGGCTTCGGCTGGCGCTTGCCCTCGGCGCCGGCTCCCGACGGGCTCGGCCAGTCTGTATTTTGTGTAAAGCCACCGAATGCCGCGGGAGCTTCCGCTCAAAACCATATTGCTTTCGAGCGGAAGCTTTAGACTCCGGCAGCGGCCTGCCTCACCGGGCACGATAATTTGCCTGGAACCCTTTTCAGGCTTCCCTCGGGCCATTCGCCTTTGTCAGTCGAGCGAGCGCGATCACATCTGCCGCCCGACCCGGAGTAATCCCGTGGTCGCGCGCATGCTCGAGCACCTTGGCCGTTACATTCTGTATATTGCGGGCCCGACCGAGCGCCGAGTCCAGATCGAACGGGATACCTTTTTCAGGCACGCACAGCACGCCGCCTGCGTTGACGACAAAGTCGGGGCAATAGACGATATTGCGCGCAGCCAGTTTCGCATCCTGGTCAGGGTCGCTCAACTGATTATTCGCCGCTCCCGCCACCACCGCGGCGCGAAGCTGCGGTATTGTGCCCGGGTTGAGCACTGCACCCAGCGCGCAAGGAGCGTAGACGTCGGCCTCGACGGCATGGATAGTCCCAGCCTCGGCCACGACGGCGCCAAAGCGATCGCGAGCACTGGCGATCCGCGCCTCGTCGATGTCGTAGACAATCAGCTGTCCGCCGTTCTCATGGATCAGCTGGCATAACCTCATGCCGACCTTGCCCAACCCCTCGACCGCGACAACGCTACCCTTGATGCCCGGCAAACCAGCGAACTCCAGTCCAGCCTTGATGCCGTGGAACACGCCAACGGCGGTGCAGAGCGCAATTTCTCCGGCGTCATCCATCGGCAGTTCGCGGACATGGCGCGTCGCCGTCCGCATCAATCGCACATCGGCCGTCTCGATCCCGGCATCCTCGCCCGTTACATAGAGCCCACCCAACCGCTCAAGGCAGCGAGCGAATGCCAATATCCGTTCCGACCGGGTGGCTTCATCGCGATTGTCGATGATCACGGCCTTCGCGCCGCCATAGTCCTGACCACTGATGGCATATTTGTAGGTCATGCCGCGTGAAAGCCGCAGCGCGTCGCTCAGCGCATCCTGTTCGCTTTCATATGCCTTCATCCGGCAACCACCCAGACCCGGCCCCAGCGTGGTGTCGTGCACCGCGATAAAGGCGCGCATGCCGCTGGCCTTGTCGGTGCAATAGATAACCATTTCATGATCATCAAAGTCCGGATGGGAATAAATATTCAGGGACATCGCCTATTCTCCGAATCAAGTTCACCTTTGCGGTAAATATGGCTAATATGATTCGACAAGAAAATGGATGACATGATGCCAACACAAGAAACGAATGGCGATCAGCCGTCGACACGGCGCCCCCGCGAGCTCGACCCGGTGGACCGAAAAATATTAGGCCTGCTGGCCCAAAACGCCGATCGAAGCTTTGCCGAACTCGGCGAATTGCTGAATCTTTCGCCTCCTGCGGTCCATGAGCGGGTGAAGCGGATGAAGCGGAACGGCACGATCCGGCGCACGGTCGCCATGCTCGATCCGGACAAGGTCGGGCGCGACCTCCTGGCGTTCGTGCACCTCGAAACCAGCAACTGGGAGACCACCCGGCAAGTGCTCGACATGGCCTCGCTCGACGCGATCGAGGAAATTCACACGGTCGCGGGCGACACTGCCATGATCCTCAAGGTGCGGACCGCATCCACAGGTGCGCTCGAGGAGTTCCTGAGCGGGTTGCACCAGATGGATGGATTCAAGCGCGTCAAGACCTTCGTCGTCCTTGGCACCTATCAGGAACGCGGCACCCTGCCCTGAGGCCCCGATGGAAAGCGTCCAGCCGAACTTCCAAAGCTTCGACCTGCTGCAATGGACTTCGTCCGTTACGGCCGAGGCCTTCACCGCGGCGGCGAACCCCCGCCGGGTGGCGGCCGGTAGCCTGATCTATCAGCAGGGGGACCCCGGCCCCGAAATGTTCCGCATCGTCGAGGGCGCTGTTCGCGTGTCGGTGTCGCGTGACGACGGGCGCGAGATCATCTTTCTTTTCTTCAGCGCAGGCGACTGTTTCGGAGTGTCCGGGCTGATCGATGGCGAGGCGATGCCCCAGACAGCCGAAGCGATCTCGCCCACCGTGCTCCAGGTGATCAGCGCTCCGGCCTTCACCCGGCTGCGAGAAGATCATCGCGATTTCGACAATGCCCTGCTCAGACTGCTCGCGCTCCAGATGCGCTTCATCAGCACCCATTTCATCGAGGCAAGCCTGTCCAGCCTTGCGAGCCGCGTCTGCGCCCGCCTGATCGAATATGCCCGCCCGGCACCAGGCGAAGCGGCAAGCGTGCGAATTTCACAGAATGAACTGGCGGCAGCGGTCGGCGGATCGCGGCAGCGGGTCAACCGCGTGTTGCGCCAATTGCAGGCCGAGGGCCTGATCACGACGGATTATGGCGCTATCCGGATAATCGATCCCCGCGGACTGCGCCATTTCTATCATAAGACACCGTCGCATAGGTGACAGTCTGTCCCGGCGGCCGCGGCTATTGTGCCTTTCACAAGAAGCGCGGGGGACGGGATGCCACAGGTGATCGAACAAAATAAGAGATTCGGCGTCGCGCTCGATGACAAGTGGACGGTCCGCTCGGGATGCATCTTCCTGAGCGGCACTCAGGCAATCGCCCGTGTCCTGCTGGCGCAGAAAGAGCTCGATCAGGCGAGAGGTCTGAACACCGCGGGCTATATCAGCGGCTATCGCGGCTCGCCGCTCGGCGGCGTGGACCTTGCGCTGTGGTCGATATCGGACCGCCTCGAAAGAGCGAAAATCACTTTCGCCCCCGGGGTGAACGAGGATCTTGCGGCCACCGCGGTGCGCGGCACGCAGCAGATCGATGCCGTGCCTAATCCCCTCTTCGACGGGGTGTTCGCGGCATGGTATGGCAAGGGTCCGGGTGTCGATCGCTCGGGCGATGCGCTAAAGCATGGCAACTACCATGGCGCGCATCCCAATGGCGGCGTCATGGTTTTCTACGGCGACGATCACGGCGGCAAGTCGTCCTCGGTGGCGCATCACAGCGAGCAGGCGATGGCGGCCGCTCTGATCCCCTCGTTCTATCCCGCCGACGTCGGGGAGATCATCGAATATGGCCTGCTCGGCTATGCTCTCTCGCGCTACAGCGGTGCATGGGTAGGCATGAAGCTTGTCAATGAGGTGGCCGAACAGACCGCGACGGTCGATCTCGATCTCGACCGCTTCGCGCCCATCCTCCCCGCCACCGACCATATCCCGCCTGAGGGCGTTCATGCGCGTCAACGCGTCTTCGCGCCGCTGCGCGAGGAACAGATCATGCTCGATCATCGTCTGCCGATGGTGCATGATTTCGTCCGCGCCAACGGAATCGATCGGACCATATTCCGCGCGGCGGAGCCGCTGCTGGGCCTCGTCACCGCCGGCAAGAGTCACGGCGATACGATGCAGGCGCTTGCCCTGCTGGGCCTCGATACAGAAACCGCCGCCACCCTCGGCCTGTCACTGTTCAAGCTGGGGTGCATCTGGCCGGTCGAGCCCAGCGCCATCACCCGCTTTTCGCGGGGCCACCGAACCCTGTTCGTGATTGAAGAGAAGCAGGCCTTCGTCGAGCCGCAAATCGCTGCGTTGCTGATCAACGAGGCGGAGCGCCCGCGGCTGATCGGGAAATGCGACGAGGACGGGCAGCCGCTCCTCCCGCAGGCGCCCCAGCTCGATCCGGGCTCCATCGCCCTCGCAATTGTGGGCCGCCTGCGCGCACTGGAGCGGACAACGCCTCAAATCGAAGACGCAGCCGCCCGGATCGCGGCGCGAATCGGCCAGAGGGCCACCGCCGCCGATGTGCCGAAGCGCAGCCCCTTTTTCTGTTCGGGCTGTCCGCACAGCCGGTCCACCCGCATCCCTGAAGGCAGCGTGTCGATGACCGGCATAGGCTGTCATACCATGGCCGCCTTCGCGCGCCCCGAAGAAGCTCTGCCGCCAACCCACATGGGGGCGGAGGGGCTCAACTGGGCGGGCCTCGCGCCGTTTACCGGCACGCGGCATATTTTCCAGAACATGGGTGACGGGACCTATTATCATTCGGGCCTGCTCGCGATACGCGCCGCGGTCGCCAGTGGTGCGAACATCACTTACAAGATCCTCTATAACGACGCCGTGGCGATGACCGGCGGTCAACCGGTCGACGGGCCGATTTCAGTTCCGGAAATCGCCCGGCAGGTGAAAGCCGAGGGCGTCAAGATTATCCGCCTTGTCAGCGACCGGCCCGAGCTGTGGCGCGGCAACGCCGACCTGCCGGCCGATACCACGATCCACCACCGCGACGACCTTGATGCCGTACAACGCGAGTTGCGCGAGATCGCCGGCTGCTCGGTCCTGATATACGAACAGACCTGCGCTGCGGAGAAGCGTCGCCGCCGCAAGCGCGGTCGCTATCCGGATCCGGCGCAACGCCTGTTCATCGCCGAGGAGGTCTGCGAGGGCTGCGGCGACTGCTCAGCCCAGTCGACCTGCGTCAGCCTGATGCCGGTCGAGACCGAACAAGGCACCAAGCGCAAGATCGACCAGTCGAGCTGCAACAAGGACTACTCGTGCCTAAATGGCTTCTGCCCGAGCTTCCTGACCATTCGCGGCGCAGCGCTGCGCAAGCCCAAGGTCGGCAAACTCGACGACACACTGTTCGCGGGCCTGCCCGAACCGCATCTTCCGGCATTGGGCGACACCGCCTACAACATCATGATCGCGGGCATCGGCGGCACCGGCGTGATTACCGTCGCCGCAGTGATCGCCATGGCCGCGCATATGGAGGGCCGTTACGCTTCTGCCTTCGACATGACCGGCCTCAGCCAGAAGAATGGCGCCGTGTTCAGCCATCTGCGGATCGGTGCCAGCGCCGGGGCGATTCACGCGCAAAAGCTCGGCCGCGGCGAAGCCGACGTGCTGCTCGGCATGGACGCCGTCGCGGCGTTGGCGGACGATTCGTCAAGCACTGTGGCCAAAGGACGCACGTCTGCACTCGTCAGCGGGCAGGCTCCGCCCACCGCCGCCTTCCAGTTCGACCGCGACGCAAATGTCGACGTGCGCCTGCTCCTCGCCCGGCTGAAGCGCACGCTGGGCGAGGACGCCGTATCCCACATTCCGGCCAGCGCCCTAGCGCTGCGGCTCCTCGGCGACACGGTGGGTGCGAACATGCTGATGGTCGGCGCGGCGTCCCAGCGCGGTCTGTTGCCGGTCGGCCCTCAAGCGATCGAACAAGCGATCCGACTCAACGGAACGGCGGTGCCGTTCAACCTCGACGCCTTCCGGCTCGGGCGATTGCTGGCATTCGAACCGGATCGCGTAGCCGCCTTGATGCCGCAGCCCGAAGCGCCGAGGGCGCAAACACTCGGTGAACTGGTCGAGAGCCAGGCGCTTCGGCTTGCCGACTACCAGAACCTGGCCCTCGCCGCGCGATACCGGCGACTGGTGGAGACGGTCGCGGCGGCCGAAGCGAGGGTCCGTCCCGGAAGCGACGCACTCGCTTTCGCCGTGGCGCGAACGCATGCGCGGGTCTTATCCTACAAGGACGAATATGAGGTCGCCCGCCTCCTGTCATCCAACCGGCTGTGGAGCAGCCTTTCCGATGTCTTCGCCGAAGGCGGCAAGGTCACTTTCAACCTCGCGCCGCCGGTCCTGCCCTTGGGGGAAAGGGGCCGACGCCCGCGCAAGCGCGAGTTCAACGCGCGGCTCTGGCGCCCGATCTTTCGCCTGCTCGCCCATGGCAAAGGGCTCCGCGGCACAAGGCTCGATCCATTCGGCTATTTTGCGGAACGCAAGGCCGAGCGCGCTCTGGTCGATCATTATGAGGAGCTGGTCACAAACACGATCGAGGCGCTGACCCCTGACAATCTCGACGCCGCGCTCCGGCTGATCCGGCGCGTCGATCAGATTCGCGGATTCGGGCCGGTGAAGGATGCGGCGCTTATCGCCTATTACGAGGGCCTGCCACGAGCCTTGGCCGACTTCGCAGCGCAAAGCGCCACACACAACCCAACTGTCGTCGCGCAATGAAGCGCCCTCGCCCCGACCAGATATCGTTCAAAGCGAACCCGCGATCTTCAGTCAGTCGGGTTCGAGGGGACCCTCGCAGATAGTAAGCTGGCAGCTATGAGCGCACGACTTAAGAGAACATAGGATTCGGGATAAGCGCAGACCCTCCGGCCAAATGAACGAGGCTCAACCTAGCGCGCTGCCCTTACGATCGTCGCTTCGATGCCTGCGATGAGTATCTGAAGGCCATCCTCGAAAACATCGCTCGCGAGCTTGAGCGGCCCCATGATATCGCTCAGCTCGGTTATGAAAGATTCCTCACCATAATCCTCGAGAGTCCGTTCGATATCCTCCGAGCGGTAGTCGCCATCGGCCGCCCGCGCGGACTCCCCCTGAGCTATGGCCCAATTGCTCACCAGGACATGCGCGCGATAGGCATCGTGCGTCCCCCAGCCAAATTGGGCAAGCTTGCGGCAAGCTAGCCGAAGGACGTTGAGGCCGACCTTCTTGATGCCGATCGGGGCAGCGGGATCGTTCATCCAGCCAGGCTGCGACGTGCCAAGATGACTGTACCACAGGGCCGTCTGGCGAACGACCTCCTGCCAGGTTCCGCACCCGCTATATTCGGGAGGATTTGTTTCGGCGATCGCGCGTTCGGTGATCGCGTCGACCAGCGACTGCCTTCCCGGGAAGTAATAATAAATGGTCTTCACCGAGACGCCGAGCCGATCGGCGAGCGACGCCAGCTGGAGACCATTCGGATCGCTGCCATAGGCCGCGTCCAGAATCTCGTCGCGCGTGATCTTGGGAGGTCGCCCCATGCGCTTCGGGTCTGCGATCTGTGAGTTTTTCATGTCACCGACCAATCTACCTTGACACTTTTTAGAAGTCGAGAGAAAAGAGTTTTTAGACATTGCGCGAAAAGTGGATTCGAAAGCCGTAGAGGCTTGGACACAAGGGAGCTGAGGTCGATGGCAGCAATGGGGATAAATACCACGCAGACGCGGGCCTCCCGCCAATGGATCGAGAGCGACATCGATTCTTCGGTCACGGAATTCGAGTTGTTTGCGCCCTCGCGCATGACCTCTACTGCCGAGACCACATTACAGACTTCGGACATCAAGGCAGCCTGATGGCGCTCGCCGGCCCCGCCCTTCCGACAAGCAGCCCCGATCGGGCTGCCGGGCCGGCACCATCCTCTGCCAAGGCGCCTGTGGCGGCCTGGTATGCGCTGGCGGTGCTGATCGGCACGACCCTTTTTGCATTCGTCGATCGCCAGATCCTCAATCTGGTCGCGCCGATGCTGCAGAAGGAGCTCGGGCTCAGCGACGTGCAGCTCGGAATGCTGCATGGACTGACGTTCGTTCTGTTCGCGAGTGTCGCGAGCTATCCGATCGGCTGGCTCTCCGACCGCTACGGCCGACGCATCATCCTTGCTGGCTGTATCATGCTGTGGTCGGCCTCGACGGCGTTGTGCGCCTTCCAGACGAGTTTCACGGGACTTTTCATCGCCAATGCTGGAATTGCAATCGGCGAGGCCGCGCTCACCCCCATCGTCTTCTCGATGATTCCGGACCTTTTTCCCGAACGCCAGCGCAACACCGCCAACTTTACATTTTTTGCAGCAACGCTTCTCGGCGCTGCTGCGGGCTTCGGGCTCGGCGGCGTCCTGCTCGACTGGTTGGCAAGCCACCACCAGACGCTGCCCGCAGCCCTAGCCGATATGAGCGGATGGCGGGTCGCCCTTCTCTTGGCAGCGGCGCCCGGGCCGGCCTTCGTGTTGCTGCTCGCGACGATCCGCATACGCCCCGCGCTGACATCCGCCGCAGCGGATACTCATATGGAACCGGAACTCACCCGGTTCCTCCCCTTCATGAAGCAGCATTGGCGAACCTTTGCGTGCATCTACGGCCTCATCGCGGCCTATGGCTTTGCGCTCAACTCGGCCTTCACCTGGTTGCCGATCGCGATACCACGGGTCTTCGGAACGGCGTCGTCCACCGTCGGCATGGAACTGGGAGGAACCGTCGCCTTAGCCACGATCGCGGCGTTGCTTCTTCCGCCGGTCGGAGCAAGGCTCCTTCGCGGCGATGACGCGACCAAATCGCTCCGGCTCGCACGCATTTTTCTCACGGCCGCGATCGTGCCGACACCTCTCCTCCTCGTCGCGACAACCCCTTGGCACGTCTACGCTTCAGCAGGACTGCAGTGCATGTTCGGCGTCGCGACCGCGGCCTTGATGCCGGGTATATTGCAGCAGATCGCGCCCGCGCAGCTGCGCTCGCGCCTTCTTTCGCTTCTGGGCATTTTCTCGGCCATCTCGACGGGTCTGGCGCCGGTCCTCGTCGGAGCGCTTTCGAGCCTGTTGAGCGAGACGCGGGGTATTTTCATCGCGATCGTGATCGTCGCGCTGCCGGGATGGCTGCTCGCAGCGCTGATCGTCTCTGCCGCGAAGCGCCCGTTTGTCGCCACCATGGCGAGCATCAAGAATGAGGAGACCGAACAATGAGCCAGGCCAAGGCGAGCCTTGATGCCCTCGTAGAGGAATGCTGGGAGGCGCTCCTCGCGCGCGAGCCCTATACGGCGGCTTCGGCCGGTAGGGTAATCGAAGCCATCGGGCCGGGAGACCTCGCTGAGGCGGAAGCGATCGCGGCGCATGCCCGGGCCCGGCTCGACGCGCTCGCCGGGATCGACCTGACGGCACTCAGCCGGACCGATCGCCTTACCGCGTCCTATCTTCGCCATCTTCTCGAGACCGATCTGGAAGAACCCGAACGCTGGTGGACGAGCTTCATCGTCGCTCCCTATTCGAGCCTGCCCTTCTCGATGATCCCACGCACCGTCTTTGCCGGCATCGATCTTGGCGATCCGGCAGCCGCGACACGCTATGTTAAACTCGCCCGCGACTTTGTCGTCTTTGTCGACAATGCGCGCGCCCGGATCCTCGCTCAGGCGGAGCGTGGCTGGCGCTTGCCTCGCCCGGCCCTCGCCAATGCCCGTGTCGCGCTCGAGGGGGCCGCATCGATGGCCGCGGCAGCCATCCTTCGCAGTGACGACGAACATGTCGATGCCGCCGTTCGAGAGGAAGTCGCAAGCCTTGTCGAGACCGAACTCAAGCCCGCCTTCGCCCGGCTTCTCGCAGCCATCGGCGAAGAATATGAGGCAGCTGCAACCGCTAACGCCGGTTTGATGCACCAGCCCGGCGGGGCGCGCGCCTACAGGCTTTGGCTGAGATATCACTTGGGGACCGATGCGGATCCCGCGACAATCCATCAAGTCGGTCTCGATGAGGTTGCATCGCTTGCCGCCGAAATGGCGCGCGTGCGCCGCGACGCATTCGGGTATGACGGCGACGAAGCGTCATTCCATGAGAGGCTGAGCGAAGATCCGAAGGCCAAGGCGCCATCGGCCGAGGCGTTGGAGGCAAGTTTCAACCGACACCTTGAACGGATGCGGCCGGTGTTCGCCCGCATGTTCCGCAAAGGTCCGAGCGCCGTTGGCGTGGTGAAGCGACTTCCACTCGAACTCGAGGCCGGAATGACATTCGGCTATTATCAGCAACCGCAGAGCGGCCAGGGACAGGGAATATATTATTACAGCGGCAACGGGATTCCGGACCGGTTGCAGCTCAATACGGCCGCGCTGATCTTCCACGAACTGGTACCGGGTCATCACGTCCAGCTTGCCCGGCAGCGAGAAAATGAGGCGCTCCCGGCGATCCGCCGTGAAATCATCCTGTCGACCGCCTTTCTCGAAGGCTGGGCCGAATATGCATCGGGCCTCGGCGAAGAAGGTGGCCTCTTCGACAATCCTTATGACTATTATGGCTTTCTGATGCACCAGCGTTTCACCGCACAGCGCATGGTCGTCGATACCGGCCTGAATGCGCTCGGCTGGTCCCTTGAAGAGGCGCACGCCTATATGAGCGCCAACACACTCGAGAAGCCCGAGCAGGTCATGAGCGAGATCCTGCGATATTCGACCGACATGCCGGCACAGGCGCTTTGCTACCGCTGGGGATGCCTCAAATTTCGTGCACTCCGCGCCGACGCCGAAGCCGTTCTCGGCCCGGTATTCGATCTTGCGGATTTTCATGAAGCCATTCTCGACCAGGGCTGCCTGCCCATTCCGGTACTCGAACAAAACCTTGCCGACTGGGCAACCGCCCGGGCGGCGATGGCTGCGGGCTGACCGCATACATACCGATCAACGACAAAATGAAATGGGGACGATGACATGAGCAGATATTTTTCCATCCTGATGGCCAGCGCCGCGCTGCTTCCGGTGGGCGCGCTGGCGCAGACGACACATGGCCAAACCGGCGACGTCCAGTCCGGCGACGTTCAGCCCGGCGACATCGTGGTCACCGCGCAGCGTTACGAGCAGCGGCTGCAGGACGTCCCGCTTTCGGTCAGCGTCGTTGGCGCGAAGGAACTTGAGGCCCGCGGCGTGACCGACCTCAAGGACCTGCAATATTCGGTCCCCGGCTTTTCGGCTTACGACTTCGGCGCTGGCCGACAGACGGTCCAGCTGCGCGGTATCGCAACAACCATCGGCGCCTCGACGGTCGGGGTGTATTTTGACGAGACGCCGCTCGCACTCGACACCTCGGCCGACGCGTTCAACGTGCGTCTTCTCGACCTTGAGCGGGTCGAAGTGCTGCGCGGCCCCCAAGCCACTCTCTATGGCAAGGGCTCGATGGGCGGGACGATCCGCTATATTCCCGCAGCCCCGAACCTTGGCTCCGTCGGTGGCTCTTTCGAGGGCGAATATTCGACCACCCGTTACGGCGCCGACAATTACAAGGCTGTCGGCGTACTGAACCTGCCGCTGGCGACCGATGTCGCGGGCGTCCGTCTCGTGGCGGGCTACGAGCGTATCGGCGGCTATATCGACAATGCCGCCACCGGCGAGCGCAACATCAACTCGGCTGACATCTATTCGCTTCGCGGAACGCTCCTCGTGCGTCCCTGGGACCGTTTTTCGGCCTCGCTGCTCGCCATGTATCAGAAGTCCAAACAGGCAAATCAGGACTTCGGGGTGGGTTATCGCACCACCTCGACGCTCGGCTCGCCGACCAATGACCGCTACACCCTGCTCCAGGGCAAGGCGAGCTACGATCTCGATTTCGCCGAACTCAGCGCGTCGACCAGCTATATCGACCGCAGCAATGTGACGCAGTTCGATCTTTCGGCCTTTTTCGTGCCCGCGCTGGTCGGCGGCCTCGGCCTTCCGCCGGGTTTCATCGACGCAGTCGGCCTGACAGGCTACACAGATTTCAGTATCTACAACAGCGAAGTCCGCCTCGCCTCAACCGGCAGCGGCCGCTTCGGCTGGCAGATCGGCGCCACTCGCGAAACGCTGAAGGTCCACCAGTTCGGCAGCACCTTCACCCAGCCCGGCAGCCTTCCTTTCGCGATCATCGCATCCGATGATGCCCGCCGCAGCAAGTCCCATGCGCTCTACGGCGAGGTGAATTACGCCTTCACACCTCAGCTGAAAGCCACAGCGGGTCTGCGCTATTTCAACGAGACCAAGAAGCGCGAAATCGTTTCCACCAACTTCGGCCTCACCACGACCGATGTGGGCAAGGACAATTACGAAACGGTCAATCCGCGCTTCAATCTGGCGTATGAAATCTCGCCGGATTCCATGCTGTTCCTGAATATCGCCAAGGGCTTCCGCAGCGGCGGCTTCAACCAGACGTCGGCCGGCGGCGGCGTCATCCCTGTGCCGCCGAGTTACGAGCCCGACAAGATCTGGACCTATGAACTTGGCACGAAACACCAGCTGTTCCGCAACAAGCTCACGCTGGAGGGCAGCGTCTATCGCAGCCTCTGGTCGAACGTGCAGTCGAACAATTTCGCGCCCGGCAGCCAGATCATCATCGTCAATAACAGCGGACATGTCGCGGGCTGGGGGGTCGACCTTTCGGCCATAGCGCGTCCGGCGCCCGACCTTACGCTGACCGGTACCTATGGCTGGAACAATCTGGAGTTCGACGAGGCTACCGCCGACAAGGAGGTCGGCGATCCCGTCGATGGCGCGGTCCGCAACAGCTGGTCGGCGTCGCTCGACTATCGTCCGGCGCTTTCGGATAGCGTCACCGGCCTCTTCCGGATCGATTATCAGCATGCGGGCAAAGGACAGTTCACTTTCCGCAACCTCGCCGCGGGCCAGGTTGTCGAACGTCCGCGCCGCGATCTGGTGAACTTGCGGGTTGGAGCAGCCTTCGGCCCCGTCGAGGTCGCGCTCTTCGCAAACAATCTGTTCAACGAGAAGGCGCCGATCATCATCGGTCCGTTCAGCACGATCCTCGAGAATGTCGAGCAGCGCCCTCGGGTTATCGGCGTCAACGCCGGCGCACGCTTCTGACGGACAAGGACGAGAGGACAAGCCGTGCAAGCCGATTTCCGGGACCATGAATATTTCGCGGAGGCCGAGGCGCTGGCCTCCGCATGGCTCCGTCCTGGTAGCGGCGAGCCCGCGACGCTTGCCCAGATTGCTGCGCATCCAGACGGGCTCACCGCCGTCGCAGCGGCGGTGATCTGCGATGAGCTCGAGGGTGTTCCCTCAACGCGGATCGCGCGAATTGACCTTTCGAGCGGTGCGATCGACGTCCTGACGCACGGTCCACGCTCCGACCACAGCCCGGCCTGGTCTCCCGACGGACAGTCGGTGGCCTTCCTCTCGGACCGCGAACAGGCGCATGTCAGCCGCCTCCGCATCCTCGACATGGAAAGCCTGATCGACCGGCCGACCTGCGCGGTCGACGGTTTCGTCGAAGCGCTCCAATGGTCGGCTGACGGCCGGTCGATCCTCCTTTGCGTCGCGGAATTCGGCTCGGACCTTGCCGGTGCGCAGGGCGCTTTCACGGTTGAGCGGAACGGGGCCAGGGATGCGCTGCCCCCCTGGAGCCCGGCCATCGAAGGCGTGGCCGATGCAACGCCCTGGCGCAGCCTCTGGCTTTACGATCCCGCCGCCGACACGGCCCGCCGTATCACCTGCGACGGGCTCAATATTTGGCAGGCCTGCTGGTGCGGCCCCGGCCATATCGCGGCCATTTGTTCGGACCAGCCCGAGGAGACGCATTGGTATGGAGCGGACGTCCGGCTGATCGATGCCGCGACGGGCGCCGCCCGGTCGCTGTTCACACCCGACGACCAGCTCTGGCACATTGCCGCCTCACCCTCGGGATCGACCGTTGCAGTCGTCGAGGCAGTCTGCAGCGACCGGATGATCGCTGCCGGAAACCTTCGGCTGATCGATACAATCAGCGGCCGGATCGACCGCCCCGACACGCTCGGCGCCGACGTCGTCCAGTTGCACTGGCGCGGCGAAGAGCGGCTACTCTTCGCAGGCGTAGCCGGTGCGGACAGCCTCATCGGTCTTCTGGACAAGACGGCAGGTGCGCCGCGCCAGCTCTGGCGCGACACCGCCCGAACGCCCTCAGGCCCTGTTTTCCCTGAAATTGCGCCTTTGGGCAGCGTTGCCGACGCAGCGCTGTTCCTGTGCGAGTCCTTCTTCGAGGCGCCATCCTTGCTGGCCCTCGAAGAAGGACAAGAGCGCGTCGTCTGCCGCTTCGGAACACCGGGGTCCGATGCTCGAACGAGCAACCTCGGGACCGCGCACAGCATCAGCTGGACCGCGCCCGACGGACTCACCATCGAGGGCTGGCTCCTCACCCCTTCCTCTCCCGGCCCGCACCCCGTCATCCTGCAGATACATGGCGGCCCCGTCTGGCACAGCCGTCCGAACTACGTCGGGCGGTCGACAATAATGCAGATGGCCCTGGGGCGCGGCTATGCGCTGTTCCAGCCCAATCCTCGCGGATCGAGCGGGCGCGGCCAGGCGTTCGCACGCCATGTGTTCGGCGACATGGGCGGCGCCGACACCCTCGACTATCTCTCGGGTCTCGACGCGCTGGAAGAGCGGGGGTTGATCGATCCGGCACGCATCGGGGTCACCGGCGGCAGCTACGGCGGATATATGACCTCCTGGCTGATCACACAGGACCAGCGCTTCGCTGCCGCCGTGCCGATCGCCCCCGTCACCAACTGGGTGAGCATGCATCTTACCTGCCATGTGCCCAATTTCTGTGAATTGTTCCTGGCGGACGACATCGACAATCCGACCGGAAAATATCATTCGCGCAGCCCTGTGCATTTCGTCGATCGCGTCACGACCCCGACGCTCACCATCTGCGGCGCCCTCGACAGGATTACCCCGCCGGGCCAGGCGATGGAGTTTCACCACGCGCTCCGGACCGCGGGCGTGGAGAGCCTCTTGGTCACCTATCCGAACGAAGGGCATGGCGTCCGGACGATGCCCGCAAGCTTCGATTTCGCCGCTCGCGCGATCGCCTGGTTCGACCGCTACATGCCAGCGGAGCCCAGGCCCGACACCAAGGCAGCTTGAGAGCGGGCCACTGCCCGCGGGAAGGACGAACGCGATGCCCCAGACGGTAGACATTCTCATTGCCGGCGGCGGCATCATCGGCATGAGCACAGCCTATCAGCTTGCTCGGCGTTCCAATCTGAGGATCATGGTCGTCGACAAGGGCGCGGGGCCCGGCGAAGGGTCGACGGGCGCATCCTCGGCGATCTGCCGCTTTCGTTACACGCATGACGCCATGGTCGAACTCGCGCGCGATGGCATCGCCGCCTATCGCAACTGGACCGATTTTCTCGGAACCGGCGACGTGCGCGCCAAATATCATCGCCACGGCGCGCTATGGTTCGGCGGCGACGGCGACGCCGGGCTGCAGAGCGAAGCCAAACGCCTCGAGCGTCTTGGCATTGGTGTCGAGCTGCTTGGTCATGCCGAAGTTCGCGAGCGCTTCCCGGCCCTCAATCCCTGCGTGGTCCCGCCAGACCTCCGCGAAGGCACCGCACATGACTGCCGCTCGGGCGGTACGCATCTTCTCGAAAGCGATGCGGGCTATGTTGATCCGGTTAGCGCGCTTCAGGATCTGATCGATGCCGCAAGGCGAGAAGGCGTCGAGGTCCGGTTCTCGTCCGAGGTTGCCGATGTCGATTATCGGGGAGGCCGGGTCGTATCGGCCAGGCTCGCAAGTGGCGAAACGATCCACTGCGGCGCGTTCGTCGCGGCGACCGGCCCGTGGTGCAACCGCCTGCTCTCTATCTTCGACCTTGCCGACCGATGGCCGCTCGAGCCGACGCGCATCCAGATTGTCCATATAGACCGCCCGGCGGCTATCCTGGGCGATATCCCGATATGCGGCGACCCTTC
This sequence comes from Sphingopyxis sp. YR583, assembly GCF_900108295.1. NCBI lineage: Bacteria > Pseudomonadati > Pseudomonadota > Alphaproteobacteria > Sphingomonadales > Sphingopyxidaceae > Sphingopyxis > Sphingopyxis sp. YR583. Next base: position 1,089,098 of record NZ_FNWK01000001.1, read on the forward strand.
CGGCGGAATTTACTTCCGCCCGCAGAATCGTGGCCAGCAAATCCTCGTCGGTTCGGTACTCGCCGAGGATGAGAGGGAACGCGCCGATCCGGACAAGTTTGCGACCTATATCGACGACGAGTTCGCGCGCCGTCTACTCCACGCTCTGCACCACCGACTGCCAGCCTTGTCCTATTCTGCGGCCGTCCATGGCTATAGCGGCCTCTACACCATCAACCGCGCCGATGTTCATCCCGTTGTCGGGGCTACTCCTATCGAGGGCGTCTACATGGCGAACGGCTGCAGTGGCCACGGGTTCAAACTGGCCCCTGCCATCGGCTCGCTCCTGGCTCAGAGCATCACCGGCGAGAGCCGCTCGTTCGACACGCGGGTCGGCAGGGATTTCCTGGCCATCGACCGCGAACCGATAGCCCTCGCCTCCAAGACTGTGCTCGCGTGACGGGGCTGGCCGGTTGCGGCCAGGCAGCTTTGAGGCGCAGATCGCAAAAAGCAGCCGTTCGTCATCGACACATGGGAATTCTTCGGGTGAATGCGACCCAACTAAAGCGGCCAATCAAGCTGAAGATTACAGGCAATTCGCACAGTCCGATCGACTAGACGGGAAAAGGCCGAGGTGACATTTGTCACCTCGGCCTCCCACTGCGTGCATCGCGACTGACGGGTCGCTAATCAGAATGCAATACGCGCAGTAAGTCTCGCACCATGGGTATTCCGATCCGATGCCAGCGTGCCGGTGTAAGCGGCGCCGAGACGGAATGAACCGGCGGCATACTCAAATCCAGCTTCGACTTCGGCCGAATTTTTCGGAATTGCCGTTCCAATGATGTCGAACGCCGGACCGCCCGCCGTGAAGCGCGACACGATGGGAGCGCCTCGATCGTTCAACGCACGGTTCCATGCGGCCGAAACGAAAGGCTGGAAGCCTGTTTGTCCGGCGTTGAACTGGGCGCGCGCGCCAAGGCTCAGGAAAGTCGTCTTCTGATCGGCCTTCCCGATGCTTAGCGCCGCGCTGCCCCCAGCTTCCACGAAAGCATCGCTGCCGGTATCGACTTGGGCCAGTCGGACAAACGGCGTGACCGCGGTTTTTCCAGCCAGGATTTCATAGCCGACTTCACCGAAGAACTGCAGCGTATCGGCATCACGCTTCGAGGTCAGCGTTTGCGCCAGCGGCGCGCCACTAACAGCCCGCGTCGTATCGATCTTGTGCGAGGCGTAGCTGATCCCGATCGTGCCGTGCAGACCGCCAACGGCGCCATAGGTGGCATGCGCCGCGAGATATTTGCTGTCCACGTCGGCATGGTCGCTGCGGCCGCCGAAGCGGAAGTCCGAATTTCCGATGCCCGCCGAAAGCGCGGCTGCAAAGCCGTTGCCGCCGATGCCGAAGCCCGCAACCAGCCCCTTGTGATCCGTGTCCATGGCAAAATTGCCGCGCGCCGCATCGAAATCGCCCCAGCCGCCGAAGGCCGAACCCCAGACGAATGTCCCGCCTTCCTCGGGCGCCTTCATACCCATCAACGCATTGCGGAGGTGGCGGCTGTCGTCCGTGAGGCCGCTGATCGCGCTGGCATTGATTTCGCCCGACAGGTCGCCGAAGCTGGCCTGCGCGCCCGCCGCATTCTGGACGAGAACAGCTTCGTACAGCGGGTTGTCGACGCCAAGCGCCTGAACCGCTGCCGCCACGCTCGCCTGGTTGAAGCCCAGCGCAATATCGGCAAAGTCGATATCGTTGCGATAGAGCGACAGTGTGACCGAATTGGCGCTGTAGCGCAGCAGCGGGTCGAGGAAGGCGAGATTGCTGGTCACCGACCCGAAGGTGCCCGTCACGCCCGCCGCGCCGGTCAGGATTACATAGTCTGTCCGCGCACTATAGGTGCCGTTTTCGGCGAGCACGGCCACATTTGCCGTGCTGGCGATAGTGACGGCGCCGGTCGCATCGAGACGGTCGGCTTCGCCCGCTGCATTGACCTCGACTTCGTAGGTCGAGCCCGCGGCGAGGGCGAGATCGCCATTGACCGTCAGCTGACCGATCGAGTTGCCGGGAGCGATCGTGCCGCCATTGCCAACGATCGTGGTTCCCACCGAGCCGTTGCCGCCCAGAGTTCCGCCGCTGTTGACGGTGACCGGCGAGGCGATCGATCCATTGACCGCGAGCGTACCGCCGTTGACCGAGGTCGGCCCGGTGTAGCTGCTGTTGCCGGTCAGATTGAGCCGCCCGTCGCCCTCTTTCACCAGGCTGCCATTCCCGGAGATATTGCCGCCGAATGCACCGTTGCCGGCCTGATTGACGGTCAGCTGGCTGTCGCCGATCACGACATTCGATCCCTCATCGCCCTCGAGACCGCCGATCGTCTGATCCTTGCCCGTGATGTCGAGCGTGCCACCCGCGCCGAGGTCGAATTCGGTGCCGGGATCGATGGTGCCGCCGATGCGGACCGAACCGCCGAGGATGTTCGTCACACCTTGGAAGGCATAATCGCCCATGAAGGTCAGCGCGCCGTCGCCCATCTTGTCAAGGACGCCATTGCCCGAGAAGGCGCCGAGGAAGTCATAGTCGTCCGAACGGTTGAAGACGAAGCGACCGTCATTGACGATGTCGCCCGAAAAGCTGCCCTCGGTTCCACCGGCGCCGAGTTCGAAGAAGCCGTTACCCTCGGTCCTCACATCGCCTTGGAGCAGGCCGGTCAGGACGAGGCCGCCGTTGGATATGATCGTGCCGCCGGTGTGCGCGATATTTGCGGTGTCGACCGTGAACACGGCGTCGCCGACGAGTTGCAGTTGCCCGGTCCCGTCGATCGTCAGATCGTCGAGCGCAGACACCGTTTCGTCGGTACCGAAATTGAGCACGAGGAGTCCGTCGGTGCGGACCGACGGCGTGAGGATCGGCGAGCTTGCTTCTCCGCCAATCTCGACTTCATTGACGCGGAGCGCCGCGCCTTCGTCGATCGTTACGCTGTCAAACGCGCCGACCACGCCCGACGTCGACCAATAGCCGGCGGCGACACTCAGAGTTTCGAATCCGCTTGCTTCGGTCAGCTGCTGTGCCTCGGTCAGTTCGAGGACGTCGCCGTCGAGCGTCAGGCTGTCGGAACCTGCGCCCGCATCGACGAGCCCTGAAATCGCACTGCCGGTCCGGAGCGTCACGCTGTCGTCGAAGCTGCCAAGCTGGACTGCAATCCCGCCTTCGCCGGTGATCGCACCGGCGTTGTCGAGCACGACAGCGCCGCTGTCGTCGCCCCAGACGCCACGACCGCCGCCCGTGATCGCACCGGTGTTGACGAGCGTCGCGGTTCCGAAATTGCCGAGAATGACGCCGTCAGTGGCACCGGCGATTGTCCCGCCGTTTACGATTTCCGCGGTATCCAGAAATCCTGCGACGGCGGCACCAAAGCTAATATTTCCGGCGATAGTTGCGCCTGCGGCATTCGTGATCGTGCCGGTCTGCACAATATCGGCCGTGACCTGCAGTCCTTCGATCACCGCACCTGACGTTGCGCCAGAAATCGTGCCGCTGTTGGTGATTGCGGCGGCGTCGGTGACGAGAACCACCGCACCATAGCCGTTGGTGCCCGTGATGGTTCCCGCATTGGTCAGCGTCCCGTCGAAGCCCGTCTCTTGCGTGAGCCCGGCGCCACGCTGGATAAGCACCCCGCCCGGACCTTCGCCGGTAATGGCGCCGGCGTTGTCGACGCTGCCGCCCGCCGACATGATGATACCGAAACGCGTACCGCTGATCTCTCCGCTCGCGCTGTTCGTGACAGCACCGACGTAGCCTGCGAGCGCCTGACCGTCATAGGGATAAATCGAGATGCCATCGGCAAGCGGGCTGCCGTCGCCGCGGATCGTCCCGCTGTTGCTGACCGTGCCGCCGCCGATCAGGCGGACGCCATCGTTCGCTTCGCCGCGGATGGTACCGCTGTTCGTTACCTGCGTGCCGATCGCGATTCCGACAATGTCACCGATGTCCTCGTCGAACTGATAGGCGGTTGTAACGCCCGCGCCGGCGCCCGAAATCGTACCGCTGTTGGTGACGCTCGACGCGGCGGTAGTGATCGTCACGCCCGCGTCGGGAGCGGCGTCAAAGCCGTCATAGGTCCCTTCGCCGCGGATCACTCCGGCGTTGTTCACGACGAGCGTGCCCGTCGCGAATGAATAGATGCCCGAAGTTCCGCCGGTAATCGTCCCGCCCGCGGCATTGGTGACCGTCACATCCGCTCGCGAACCCTGGGAAACGCCCGCGCCGAAATCACTGCTGATCGTGCCGCTGTTATCGAGGGTGGCGCTAGACATGTCGCTGCCGAAACCAACGCCGAAACCATCGCCGCCGCTTCCGCCGAGGTCGCCAGTGCCGCGAATGTCGCCCGTGTTGACGACGCTGGCGGTGAGACCGCTGCGATCCTCGCTGGGGTCGGTATTGAGCGCGGTCCCTTGGATGTACACGCCGCCGTTGACGCCTTCGATTTCGCCGGCATTTACAACCTCGCCGCCGCCGGACAGGATAACCGCGAACCGCTGGCCTTCGATCCGGCCATTCTCATCGTTGGTGACGTGCGCCGAATAATCCTCGTTGGATTGATCGACATGCGCGAACATCGAGATGCCGTCAGTGCCCTGCGCGCCGGGATTGACACCCACGATGAAGCCGCTGTTGATAACAGTCCCGCCACCCGCGAGGCGAATGGCGTCGTTATTGAGGCCGATGATCTCGCCGCTGTTGGTGATCGAGGTATCGACTGCGCGGCCGGCCCCATCGGCCATCGGCGTGGTGACGATCGCATATTGGCCGCCGATGATCCGGCCGCTGTTGACGATCGCCGCGTCCGCCGTCGTAATAACGATCGCATCCTGAGCGCCGGCGCTTATCAGCCCCGCATTATCGACGATCAGCGAACCCTCGTTCGAACGGATCGCCGTCCCGTTGGCGGTAATTTCACCGTCATCATGATTGTTGATGGTGAGCACGCCGGTCGACTGGCCGATGATGGCGGCCGCCTGACCGCTGATCAGCCCTTCGTTCTCGATTACGGCACTGCTGAGCGCGCCACCCGCGAGGACCCCGAGAAATCCTTGCACCGTGCCGCTATTGTTAAGCGTGCCAATACGGCCCGTTTGATCCGCGGTCGCGCCAAGGATTACACCAAAGGGGCTAACGTTGGGATTCGCCGGGTTAAAGGCTCCGGTGCTGCGGATCGTCCCCGCATTATCGACGGTGCCGCCGCCCTGCACGACAACGCCGAACATCTGGCCTTCGATCAGGCCGCCGGGAGCATTGGTGACCGAGCCGATCCCGGTGACATCGGGCGCGATCGATTGCGTGAATTCCGAAAGGGCAACACCCGTGCCAGTACCATTGTTGCCGTTCAGCCCCCGGATCACGCCGCTGTTGGTCACCGATCCGCCGCCCACCAGCGCAACGCCGCTGCCCGCCCGGCCTTCGATCGTGCCCGAATTCGTTACGGCGGTGTTCCGCGCGCGCGCCTGTGTCCCCTCCGCGTTCTGGAACACAGCGGTGGTGATGCCTGACAGCGCCCCGACGATGCCTTGGCTGTTGTTGATGACGGCATCTGCGGTCGTGATGTTGATCGCATTCTGACCGGCACTGAAGATGAAACCCCGGTTGTCCACGGTCAGCGTGCCCGCGTTCGACGCAATGGCGGTTGCATTGGCCAGGATTTCGCCATTCTCGAAATTATTGACGACAAGATTGCCGGTGGATTGACCAATGATCGCGATCGCCGTGGCTTGGATCGTGCCGTCGTTGTTGATCGTCGCGCTTTCGAGCGCGCCGCCTGCCAGCACGCCAAGGAAGCCAGTTATCATGCCGCTGTTGTCAACCGTCGCGGCGCGGCCGGTCTGCTCGGTGGTAGCACCAAGGACGAGCCCGAACGGGCTGACGTTCGGCGTCGCGGGGTTCGGATTGCCCGTGCTGCGGATCGTGCCCATGTTTGTGACGGTGCCGCCACCCTGCAACACAGCGCCGAATACCTGCCCCTCGATCACGCCGCCGTCATTATTCTTGATGGTACCTACGCCAGTGACGTCGGCGGCGGCGCCCGGGAATTCCGAAATCGACACCCCCGTGCCCATAATAGTGCCGCCCGGGCTGCCACTGAACCCGGAAATGGTACCGCCGTTTGTGACGCTGCCACCGCCGACCAGTGCGACTCCGGATCCGGCCTCGCCGCGGATCACTCCACTATTGAACACCTGCGTATTAGCCGCGAGCGGCTGCGGCGGGAGATCGTCGCCATTTGCGTCTTCGCTGAAGAAATAGGTTGTGACCACGCCGTTCGCAGCGCCGGTGATCTGGCCGGCGTTGGTGACCGTGGAATCGGGCTGCGCGATGACGATACCGCCGCTCGGCCGGCTGGCGATTCCGCCTATGTCGGTGCCATTGCCTCGAATGACCCCTGCATTGCCCACGGTGACCGGACCATTGTCGGCGTAGATGCCGATCAGATCGCCTTCGACGACCTCTCCGTCGTCGACTTCAATCTCGAGCCGCTCGGGCTGATCATTATGAATGCCGAACGCATTCTGGGCGGCGGCCGGCACGATGTGGATGATCGAGAAACCGACGATCGCACTGGTGGCGAGCAGGCGAGATTTCGAAATGCGTGACATGATTCAGAGTCCCCCATTGACGTAGCAGGCAAGGCAAGGGGTTCACTGGAGAGCCGTCAGGCTCCCCGGTTCCGTCCACCCCGCGAAAATTGCGTCCCCCAGCCGCTATGGTGCGATCACCTACGGCTTTGTGCGCGATGACTAGGAGCAGGCGACGCACAGCGTCTACCCAATGTTATTTGGGGTAATTTTGCGACGAACGGTTGCTGCTAGCGCTTGCGTCGGAGCGACCGGCGCATTTACGGGAACAGCATCACCGGGGGGTGGGTCGAAATAACGGGTGGCGGGCGAGCAGCCCAAGCGCCTGCGCACGGCGCAATAATGCATTCTATCCCCGTCCGGTGCGGGGAGTATCGATGCGAATCCTTTACGCCGTTCTCGGGATCCTCTTCCTTCTAGGTGCGCAACCTGCATGGGCACAGCTTGAAAAACTGCCCCGGCTCGATCTGCGAGGGGGTGAAGATGCGCCTGCTCTTGGTTCGTTCGTGCGTTTCGCCGAGCGCCCGGGTGCGGCACGGACGCCCCAACTGGACGCGATCCTTGCGGGCCCGCTTCAACGCATCAAAGGTTCGACCATCCACTTCGGCCCGCCGGGAACGCGAACGGTCGTCTTGCTCAAGGTTCGCAACGCCAGCGACCAACAGGGCAGCTGGATTCTGACGACCGGCCGTGGTTCGCTCAAACATTTCCGTCTCTACGAAACGGCTGGAGGGCCGCTCACGCTGATCGTCGACGGCACCGATCCGCAGGTCGCGCGGGAGAATCTCGGCACTTATCAAGCGTTCAGCTCGGAACTCGTGTTGGCCCCGTCGCAGGAAAAACTGATTGCGATCGAATTTGTGTCCGAGAATTCGACCTATATGCCGCTCAAGATCGAAACCTATGGGACTTTCTTCAAGGAACGGCGCGCTAACATCTCGATGGTGTCGGGGGTTGTCATCGGCGCGCTGACACTCCTGCTCCTCAACTTCCTGTTTTTCTCGATCACGGGATTCAGGGAGTTTCTGTGGCTAGCCGTCGCCGAAGCCTTTTTCGCGCTGAACACGGTTCATTCCGAAGGCTATATCACCATCTTCTTCCTCTACGATAAGCCGCTCACCGGCGTTGCCGTCGAGGATTTCTTCAAATGCGGTTTTGCCGCCGCGATGGCCCAATTTTGCCGAAGCTTCGTCAAGACCGCGGACAATTTCCCGAAACGAGATCTCATATTGAAGGCGCTCGTCCTGTTCGCCATCGCCGTTATGCTGCTTCAGCCCGGACTGTCGCTATATCCACCCGAGTTGCGCTTCTATCTGCATCTGGCGGCATGGATCGTCGCGGTCGCAGTGGCCCTTTTTCTTCCGTTCGTCGGCTATGCCGCCATGAGGCAGTTGGGATTCCAGCTCTGGCCGCTGTTCGTGGGATGGGCCAGCCTTGCCGTGTTCATCGTCTATGCGGCAGTCGCGTCGATGGGCGTTTTCACATGGCTGCCGATCAACTGGCACCTCTCCGGCCCGGTGGGGCTTTTTGAATCGGTCATGGTCACGCTGGCGCTCGGGCTCAACCTCAAAAAGATCCAGCAGGACAAGCTCGTCGCCGACGCAAATTACGCGCATTCGCTGACCGAACGCCTCGCCATCAGCGAGCGGGCAACGCGACTGGCGGAAGAAAAGGCATCCGCGCTCGAAACCGTAAACAGCCAGAATGCGTTGCTCCACTCATCGGGTCATGACAGCCGACAGGTCATTCTCGCACTCAATAGCGCTGTAGACGTCCTCAAGAGGCAGGACAGAGCCGGTGCGGATATCGCTCTGATCGAGATGCTTGAAAGCTCGGCCGATTATCTGAACGAGATCGTCTCAACGACGATCTCGGGCGCGAATATCGCCGCGAATGATGCCGACTTCGTCGCGCTCAGCGCTTTTCGCGGTCAGGCGCTCGTCGAGCCGTTATCGATGATGTTCAAGACTCCTTTCGCAAACAAAAGGCTGAAGCTTGACGTTCGTATTGCGGATGATGTGACGATCATTTCGGACCGGCCGCTACTGATGCGCGCACTCGCCAATCTGCTCAGCAATAGCTACCAATATACACAGGTCGGAGGAGCCCGTATCGCACTCGCCCTCGAAAAAGGGCAGGCCGTGATCACAATCAGCGACAGCGGCAGCGGAATGCCCGCAGAAGTCGCGACGGCTTTGAACGGTGGTGCCGTCACGCGAATTCGCGCCGATGATACAGCGCCCGGCACCGGGTCGGGCTATGGCTCCGCGAAGAGGATAATCGAAAGGCTGCGAGGGAAGATCAAAATCATTTCGTCAACGCCTGAAGGCACGGAAATTTGCATCACCCTGCCCGCAGCCTTTGCAGCGACTTCGTCGATCGAAATCGATGAATTGCAAGCACGCTTGCACGGGTGGGCGCTTCTCGATTTCGATCAGCGAGGCGATTTCGAGGCGAGACTGGCTGCGGCCGGCAGCGTCAAGGAAAGAAGCATCGCGCTGACCTATGACGACACCACCGTCACGCGCGGTCGTCTCAGCGACCTTGTCGCGATGGTCTTGATCAAGCCCGCGTGCCGCGAATTTCTCGAGCATCCGCTTCTCGCAGAGCCGTCAAAGTAGGTTTAGCTCGTTCGCGCGTTCGACGATCTTGCGGTTATGCGGCGCGTCGAGTTTGCGTCGCAGCTCCGCAATGTGAAAGGAGACGGTCGGCGGCGCGATCGCGAGGCGGTAGGCGATCTCCTTGTTCGTCTCCCCTTGCGCCAGATAATGGAGAATTGCCATCTGCCGGGAAGATAGCGCGACCGGCGGCTGCTGAAACTTGCCAAGCGCCTCTGTGATGTGCGGAGAAATATATACCTCGCCCGCCAGCGCCGCATCGCAAGCTGCGACAATATGATCAAGCGGGTCGGACTTACTGACCACTGCCCGCGCGCCAAGCTTGAGCGCGGAATGGATCTCGCCCAGATGCGTCTCGCCCGTCAGGATGATCACCGTCATGTCGCGCGATCCGACAACTTCCGCCAAGACGTTGATCCCGCGAACGTCGGGCAGATTGAGGTCGAGGATAACGAGATCGACGGGTTGCGACTGAACAAACGCATTTACCGTCGCACCGCGATCGAGCGCGCCCACCACGGCGTAGCGATCGAGCGATGCAAACAGGAACCGGAGTCCGCTCTGGGTAATGCGGTGGTCATCCACGATCAGAATATTGTGTATCATCGTCATGCCCGCAAGCCGCTCCCCGAAAAGCTTTTCGGCAGTTCATGCCGTCACCGCAACCCGAATTAATGCGGGGTCCGCTCAAGACTGGCTGCTGCCTTCAAGAGGGGAAGTTGCGACACCAAAATGTTGAAATGGCCGATGGCGGACGAACAGCTTTTTGAAAAACGCTCCGAAGAGCGGCCATATGTAGCATCTCACTATTCGCACTTCTTGCCATGCCTTACTCACCCTGCCAGTTTCGGGAGATGGACGAATTTTCAAACGACGCCACGGTGATCCGCATCCGTGCAAGTTTCGCCAAACAAGGCCTGATGACCACCCTTGGAGCGATGCTGGGCGAGATCAGGCCGGGATCTGTCGAGGTCATCCTGCCGGTTTCGCGCTCGGTTTCGCAGCAACATGGATTTGTCCATGGCGGCGCCGTCAGTGCGATCGCCGACACGGCTGCGGGATATTCAGCCCTGAGCCTTATGCCGGCAGGCCGCGGCGTTCTGACCACGGAGTTCAAGATTAATCTCGTCGCACCGGCGGCTGGCGATCTCATTATTGCACGGGGCCGCGTCGTGAAGGCGGGCCGAACCCTGACGCTCGTGCAGGCCGAGGTGTTCGCCGATCGTTCCGGCGATCAAAAGCTGGTCGCGTTGCTGACAGCAACGATGATGAGCCTCGAAGATCGGGACGACATTGTCGACTAGCAGACACTGCGCCTGACCGTTCAAATGACCTGGCCGCCCGAATGTGGCAACGTCCGAAAATGCAGATTCATCTTGTCCCCGGCTTCATGTTCGAGTTCGATCTCTGGAGCGGCATGCTGCCCGCCTTCTCCAAGCTGGGCGAGGTGGTACATGTCGATACGACACGCGACGCGTCGATTGCTGAAAGCCGGGAAATGCATGAGCATATCCCGCTATCGACCATGATCCTGATCGATCATTGCGGACATTTGATCCCCCTGGAACAGCCAAGCCTTCTTGCTGACTCAATCTCGAAGTCTCTGACACCGGGGCGCTAGTGGCCGTTTGCATACGGTCCGCTTTTAGCTCAAAATTTCAAAAAGCGGTCGTCAGCCGGGCTATATATTCGCAAAAGAGAAACCTTCTAGCAGATTTGTGCGCTGCAGCGTAAGGCGCGATCATGAGGATCGCGATTATCGATACCAGCACGACGCGCGCCGCCATCATATCGGATGGTCTGCGCGAGGCTGGTCTCGACGACCTCGTGCTGATTGATCCGGCGGGCGCTGTCGTTGCCCAAATCGAGGCCGCGAAACCCGAAGTCATATTGGTCAATCTCGAAAACCCGAGCCGTGACCTGCTCGAAGATTTCTTTGCGATGTCGCGCGCGCTCGCGCGGCCGATCGCGATGTTTGTGGATCAGAGCGACGCCGAAGCGACCGGTGCGGCCATCGACGCGGGCGTTTCGGCCTATGTTGTCGACGGACTGTCGAAACAGCGCATCAAGCCGGTCATCGATCTCGCCGTCCGGAGGTTCCAAGCCTTTTCGCGGCTCCAGCGCGAACTCGACGATGCCAAAAATGCATTGGTCGAGCGCTCAACGATCGATCGAGCCAAGGCGATCCTGATGAAACGGCGCCATATCGACGAACCCGCAGCCTACGCCCTATTGCGAAAACAGGCGATGAGCACGAACCGCCGGATCGCCGAGATTGCCGAAGCCATCGTGACGAGCGACGCGCTCCTGGGAGATATGGAATGAGCGCCGAAACCTTCCGTATCGGTTTCCTGCCCCTCGTCGACGCCGCTTTGCCGATCCTCGCGCACGAACTGGGCTTCGCAGCGCGCGAAGGCGTGGCCATCGAACTCATCCGCGACATGACCTGGGCGACGGTGCGCGACCGGTTGCTCTACGGGCATACCGACGCCGCACACATGATCGCGCCGTTGGCAATCGCGACTGCGCTGGGCCGCGATCGCCCCGCGGTGCCGATGGCGGTCCCGTTCGTGCTCGGGCTCAACGGCAATGCAGTGACCTTTTCCACCCCGCTCGCAAAGGATGTCGGGTTGGGCGAAACGCTGGGCGATCCGGCCATCATCGGCGCAGCGTTGCAGAGGGTGGCGGCGGAGCGCAAAATTGCCGGGAAGCCGCTGCGCTTCGGCGTCGTCCATCGCTATTCGAGCCATAATTATATGCTGCGATACTGGCTCGCGGGCGTCGGCATCCGCCCCGATACCCACATCGAGATCGTCGTCACCAGCCCGCCCTTCGCCGCCGATGCGCTCGCGGCGGGCGAGGTCGACGGCATATGCGTGGGCGAGCCATGGAACTCGATCGCGGTCGAGCGCGGCGTCGGCCATATCGCGCTCGCGACCGCGCAAATCTGGCGGCGCGGCGTCGAGAAGGTGCTCGCGATGCGCGAGGCTGTCGCCGAGGAGCGGCGTGACGCCGTCGAGGCGCTGCTCCGAGCGCTCCATGCCGCGGCTGCCCATTTCGTCAAGCCCGGCACGGCGGACGAAAGCGCCACAATCTTGGCCCGCCCCGAATATCTGGATGCCCCGCACGATGCGGTGCTCCGCGCGATCACCGATCGCATCCGCCTCGTCCCCGGCGGTGAGCCGATCCACTATCCCGATTTCATGTTCCAGCATCGCGAAGCGGCAAACTTCCCGTGGCGCAGCCAGGCCGCGTGGCTTTATTCGCAGATGCTGCGCTGGGACCATCTCCCCTATTCCGCAGCCGACGCCGCGACGGCGGCGGCGGTGTTCCGCCCCGACATCTATCGGGCCGCGCTGGCGGGGTCCGGTGCGCCGCTTCCTGGCGCGAGTTCGAAGCTCGAGGGCGGGATCGACACACCGCTTGGCGCGGGGTCGGTTCAAGGCCGTCTACTCCTCGGCAGCGACCGTTTTTTTGACGGGCGCGCCTTCGATCCCGACGATATACAGGGCTATCTCTCTGACCTTCCTTAGATTTTGCACGCGCTACAATTTTATGCTGCAACTGCGAAATAACCGGTTGCGCGGTCCCTGCGAATCAGGCAGTCTTGACGCACTCGGCAAGGATGCCGGGGCAGGATAAAGCGACTACGGCTCCAACGACGGGGCCGGTTCGCGCGGCAGGCGGGGAGCCTTTCCCCGCACTCCAACAGGCAATGAAGCCGTCAGGATGCGCCCGCGTGGTCGCCGTCCTGGCGGCTTTTTTATTGCCCGTCGCACAAGGGGACGGACGATGACGAATAAATCGGGTTTCTGGGCAAGCGGACACTGGCCGACGTTGGTCGCGGCCTTTCTCTATTTCGACCTCGCCTTCATGGTGTGGGTCATCCTCGGGCCGCTCGCGCCTGCTATTTCGGAAGATCTGGGCCTTACCCCGGCGCAGAAAGGCCTGATGGTCGCGGTGCCGACGCTTGCGGGCGCGGTGCTGCGCGTCGTCAACGGCCTGCTCGTCGATCGGATCGGCCCCAAGCGGTCGGGCGCGATCAGCCAGCTGATCGTCATCGCCGGGCTGTTCACCGCGTGGTTGACCGGGGTTCACAGCTTTGCAGGGACGCTCGCGCTCGGCATAATACTCGGCTTCGCCGGTGCCAGCTTCGCGATCGCGCTCCCGCTGGCCAGCCGCTGGTATCCGCCCGAGCATCAGGGCAAGGCGATGGGCCTCGCCGGCATGGGCAATTCGGGCACGGTGCTGGCCGCGCTGTTCGCGCCTGGCCTTGCCAAGCTGTTTGGCTGGAATGCCGTGCTCGGCCTCGCCTGCATCCCGCTCACGATCGTCTTCTTCGTCTATCTCGCGATGGCAAAGGACGCACCGAACGCGCCCGCGCCCAAGAAGCTGATCGACTATTTCGAGCCACTCAAAACCGCCGATGCATGGTGGCTGATGGCGTTCTACTCGGTAACCTTTGGCGGCTTCGTCGGGCTCGCCGCTTCGCTGCCCATCTATTTCACCGACCAGTTCCATCTGACCCCGGTGATGGCGGGCTATTGCACCGCGGCGTGCGTTTTCGCCGGATCGCTGGTGCGGCCGATGGGCGGCGCGCTTGCCGACCGGATCGGCGGCGTGAAAGCGCTGATGATGGTCTTCGTGGTCGCCGCGCTGGCGCTCGCCGGGGTGCCGCAGGCCGACACGCTGCCCGCCGCGCTCGCCCTGTTCGTGATCGCGATGCTCGCGCTCGGGACGGGCAATGGATCGGTGTTCCAGCTCGTACCGCAGCGCTTTTCGGCCGAGATCGGCGTGATGACCGGGCTTGTCGGCATGGCGGGGGGCGTCGGCGGCTTCTACCTCGCCTCCTCATTAGGCTTCGCCAAACAGTGGAGCGGCAGCTTCGCCCCAGGATTCTACATCTTCGCTGGGCTTGCGGTGGTTGCGCTGGTCGGGCTGATGTTCGTGAAAAGCCAGTGGCGGGCAACTTGGGGCGCCGCCGAAGGCGTGCGGATCTAGTCATGACCCGCACCCTCATCCTCTTGCTGGCGCTTGCGCCGGCCGGGGCCGCACGCGCCCAGGACATTGACCTGAAGCCGCTCGGCGAAGCCCGTCTCCGATACGAGAGTGTCGACCAGGACGGCCTTGCCGCCAACGCCGAAGCCCTGACCCTGCGCGTCCGCGCCGGGGTCGAGGCCAAGGCCGGGAACTGGTCGGCACTCGTCGAAGGGCAGGGCAATCTGGCCATCATCGATGACTATTTCGATGGTCTCCACGGGGCTGCCACCCGCCCGCTGGTCGCCGACCCCGACAATATCGCCCTCGCCCGCGCGCAGGTCCGCTATGCGTCGCCCACATTCGCGCTGACAGCCGGCCGCCAGCGCCTCGCCTTCGACGACGAGCGTTTCGTCGGCACCGTCAGCTTTCGCCAGAACGGCCAGAGCTTCGACGCGGTGCGCGCCGAGATCACGCCGCTCAAGGGCGTGAAGGCGGATATCGCCTATGCGTGGAGCGTTCGCACCATCTGGGGCATCGACGGCGCCGGCTCACGCCAGCAAGCGGTATCGGGCGACAATCTGTTCGGTAATGTCGGCGCTCAAACCCCTGTCGGCAAGATCAGCGCCTTCGCCTATCTCGTCGATCAGGACGAGGCGGGGATGCAGGGCTTCCGCATGTCGAGCCAGAGCTACGGCGCCCGGATCGACGGGAAGCAGACCCTCGGCAAGGCAAAAGTGGCCTGGCAGCTCAGCTACGCACGCCAGTCGGACTGGCATCGCAACCCGAACAGCTACAGCGCGGACTATTATCTCGCCGACGTCGCGGTCGACCTCGGCGGCCCGCGCGTCGGTGCAGGATATGAGGTGCTCGGCGCCGACAACGGCACCCCGCTCACCAGCTTCCAGACCCCACTCGCGACGGGGTTCAAATATCAGGGCTGGGCCGACAAATTCCTCGTCACCCCGCCCGACGGCGTGCGCGATCTCTACGCCAGCGCCGGCTGGGGCTGGCAGGAGGTCGGCCCGCTCAAGGCGGTGACGCTACAAGCCGCCTATCACGACTATCGCAGCGACCGCGCCAGCCGCTCCTACGGCGAAGAGATCGACCTGCTGGCGAGCGCGAAGCTTGGCAAGGTCACCGCCTCGGCGCGCTACGCGCATTACGACGCCGACAGCTTCGCCACCGACACCGACAAATTTTGGCTCCAACTGGACTGGATGCTCTGATGGAACATATCCCCCTCGCGCCCGAGGCCGACACGCGTGAGCACCTCGTCGTCATTGGCAACGGCATGGCCGGTTGCCGCGCCGTGGAGGAACTGCTCGCGCGCGATCCGGCGCGGTACCGCGTGACGATCTTCGGCGCCGAACCGCGGGTCAATTATAACCGCATCATGCTCTCGCCGGTGCTCGCGGGCGAAAAGAGCTTCGACGATATCGTGATCAACGGCGCCGAATGGTATGCCGCAAACGGCATCGCGCTCACCGCAGGCGATCCGGTCGCGGCAATCGACCGCGCAGCAAAGACGGTGACGACGCGCAGCGGGCTCACCGAAAGCTACGACCGTCTGCTTATCGCTACGGGTTCCGATCCTTTCATCATCCCGGTACCAGGCAAGGATCTGCCGGGCGTCATTGCCTTTCGCGACATGGACGATGTCGACACGATGCTCGCGGCTGCCGATGCAGGCGGCGATGCGGTGGTGATCGGCGGCGGACTGCTCGGCCTCGAAGCTGCGCATGGGTTGAGCCTCCGCGGAATGAAGGTCACCGTCATCCACCTGATGCCGACTTTGATGGAGCGCCAGCTCGACGAAGCGGCGGGCTGGCTGCTCAAGCAGGCGCTCGAAGCGCGCGGCCAGACGATCCTGACCGGCGCCGACACCGCCGAAATCATCGGGGATGGCAAGGTCGAGGGCGTGAAGCTGAAGGACGGGACGCTGATCCCCGCCAGCCTCGTCGTGATGGCTGTCGGCATCCGTCCCTCGACACAGCTTGCGCGCGAAGCCGGCCTCGCGGTCGGGCGCGGCATCCAGGTCGACGACCATATGGTGACCAGCGATCCGGCCGTGCTCGCGGTCGGCGAATGCGTCGAGCATGACGGGCAGGTCTACGGCCTCGTCGCGCCCTTGTGGGATATGTGCCGCAGCCTCGCCGACGGGTTGGTCGAACAGCCCAGCGGCTATCGCGGCTCGGTGACCTCGACCAAGCTCAAGGTGTCGGGGATCGACGTGTTTTCGGCCGGCGATTTCTCGGGCGGCGACGGGTGTGAGGATATCGTGCTGCGCGACGCCAGCCGCGGCGTTTACAAGCGCGTGATCGTTCGCGACAATCGCATCGTTGGCGCGGTACTCTATGGCGATACCGCCGACGGCAGCTGGTATTTCTACCTGCTCAAGAAACAGGACGACGTCTCCGGCCTTCGCGACCTGTTGATTTTCGGCCAAGCCTTCGCCTCGGGAGGAGGCGCCGCGGACCCTAAGGCGGCCGTTGCGGCGCTCTCGGACGATGCCGAGATTTGCGGCTGCAACGGCGTCACCAAGGGCCAGGTCATCTCGTGCATCGCCAAGGGCGCGCGCAGCCTCGACGCGGTGCGCGGCACCTGCAAGGCGTCGGCGAGCTGCGGAAGCTGCACGGGCCTCGTCGAGAACCTGCTCGCGCTCACCCTCGGCGACGAGGTCCAGAGCGGCCCCAAGACGATGTGCAAGTGCACCAGCTTCGGCCATGACGACGTTCGCCGCGAGATCGTTGCGCAGGGCATGCGCTCGATCCCCGAAGTGATGCAGAAGCTGCACTGGACGACGCCCGACGGCTGTTCCTCTTGCCGCCCCGCGCTCAACTACTATCTTCTTTGCGCGCTCCCCGGTGAGTATGTTGACGACCAGCAGAGCCGCTTCGTCAACGAGCGCATGCACGCCAATATCCAGAAGGACGGCACCTATTCGGTCGTGCCGCGCATGTGGGGCGGGTTGACCAACCCGCGCGAGCTGCGCGCAATCGCCGATGTCGTCGAGAAATACGATGCGCCGATGGTCAAAGTCACCGGCGGCCAGCGGCTCGATATCTTCGGGATCAAAAAGGAAGATCTGCCGGCGGTCTGGGCCGACCTCAATGCCGCAGGAATGGTCTCGGGCCATGCCTATGGCAAGTCGCTGCGCACCGTTAAGACCTGCGTCGGGTCCGAATGGTGCCGCTTCGGCACGCAGGATTCGACCGGCCTTGGCGTCAAGGTCGAGCGGATGAGCTGGGGCAGCTGGATGCCGCACAAGTTCAAGATCGCGGTATCGGGCTGCCCGCGCAATTGCGCTGAGGCGACTATCAAGGACTTCGGCATCGTCTGCGTCGACAGCGGTTATGAACTGCATGTCGGCGGCAATGGCGGCATTCACGTCCGTGTCACCGACCTCCTCTGCAAGGTCGCGACCGAGCAGGAGGCGATGGATTATTGCGCCGCCTTCATCCAGCTTTACCGCGAGGAAGCCCGCTATCTCGAGCGCACCGCGCCATGGATCGAGCGCGTCGGCATCGACTATGTGAAGGCGCGGATCGTCGACGATGAATCGGGCCGCGAGGCGCTCCGCGCCCGTTTCCTATTCTCGCAACGTTTCAGCCAGGACGATCCATGGGCGCAGCGCGCCGAGGGGGCCGAGGCCGAGCACCATGCTCCGATGGCCCGCTTCATTCCGCAGGGACGCGCTTTTTTGGAGGAGGTTGGGGCATGACCACCGCTGAATGGCTCGACATCGGCTGGGTCAACCAGATCCCCGTGCGCGGCAGCCGCACCGTGCAGGTCGAAGGCGGAGACGATATCGCGGTGTTTCGCACCGCCGAGGGGAAGGTGTTCGCACTCCTCGACCGCTGCCCGCACAAGCGTGGACGCCTCAGCCAGGGCATCGTCCATGGTGGCGCAGTCGCCTGCCCGCTCCACAATTGGCGGATCAGCCTGTCGACCGGCGAAGCGCTGGGCGATGACAAGGGTTGCACGCCAACCGTCCCGGTCAAGATCGACGGCGGACGCGTCCTCATCTGCCGCGCCGGCACGCTGAAGGCCGCTGCCTGATGGCCGGCGCGGTCCGCACCACTTGCGCCTATTGCGGCGTCGGCTGCGGCATCCGCGCGACGGTTACCGGTCAACGTACTGTCCAGATTGCGGGCGACCCTGACCACCCCGCCAATCGCGGCAAGCTCTGCTCGAAGGGGACGCATCTCGGCGAGACCGTCGGGCTCGAAGGCCGCCTTCTCCATCCGATGATCGGCAAGAAGCGGGCAAGCTGGGACAAGACGCTCGACCTTGTCGCCAAGCGCTTCAAGGAGACAATCGCGCAATATGGTCCGGGCAGCGTCGCCTTCTATGTGTCGGGTCAGCTGCTCACCGAGGATTATTATGTCGCGAACAAGCTGATGAAAGGTTTCATCGGCACCGCGAATATCGACACGAACTCGCGCCTCTGCATGTCGAGCGCGGTCGCAGGCCATATGCGCGCCTTCGGCGAGGATATCGTTCCCGCTACCTATGACGATCTCGACGCCGCCGACCTGATCGTCCTGGTCGGATCGAACACGGCCTGGTGCCACCCGATCGTTTATCAGCGCATCCGCGCGCGGTGTGAGGCGGGCGCGAAGCTCGTCGTCGTCGATCCGCGCCGCACCGAAACCGCCGAAGAGGCCGACCTGCATCTCGCCCTTCGTCCGGGCAGCGACGTCGCGCTGATGAACGGCCTGCTCCAGCATTGCCGCGAGGCCGGCGTGGTCGATGAAAGCTACCTCGCCGCGCATGTCGCGATGCCCGAAGATTTCTGGGACCAGCTTGGAGAGGGGAACGACCTGTGGTCGGTGGCACGGACATGCGAAGTGCCGGCTGCCGACCTCAGGCGTTTCTACGAGCTGTTCGCGGCCACGCCGCGCACGGTCACGATGTTCAGCCAAGGGATCAACCAGTCGACGTCGGGGACCGACCAGGTCAACGCGATCCTCAATCTGCACCTCGCCACAGGGCGGATCGGCAAGCCTGGCGCGGCGCCTTTCTCGATCACGGGCCAGCCCAATGCGATGGGCGGGCGCGAGGTCGGCGGGCTCGCCTCGACGCTGGCCGCGCATATGGATTTCGCCCCCGAAAACCGCGCCCGCGTTCAGCGCTTCTGGGCCGCGCCGGCGATGGCCGAGAAGCCCGGCCTGAAGGCGGTCGACATGTTCCGCGCGATCGGCGAAGGCCGGATCAAGGCTTTATGGGTGATGGCGACCAACCCCGCGGTGTCGATGCCCGACGCCAACCGGGTTCGCGAAGCGCTCGCCACTTGCCCCTTCGTCGTCGTCAGCGACGTGATCGAACAAACCGACACCGGCGCCTTTGCGCATGTCCGCCTGCCCGCCGCTGCGTGGGGCGAAAAGGACGGGACCGTTACCAACAGCGACCGGACGATCAGCCGTCAGCGCGCGCTCTTCCCGCTGCCCGGAGAGGCGATGCCCGACTGGTGGATCGTCAAGGAGGTCGCGCGGCGCATGGGCTGGAAGAACACCTTCGCCTACGACCGGCCCGCCGATATCTGGCGCGAGCATTGCCGGCTCTCGACTTATGACAATGACGGGACCCGCCTGTTCGCGCTCCCCGGCGCGGCGCCGGGCGGCAACGCCGCCTATGACGACATGATCCCCTTCCGCTGGGGCGGCGATCAGATCTTCGCAGACGGAAAATATCCAACCCACGACGGGCGTGCGCGGCTCGTTCCGGTTGCACAAAAGCCTCTGCCCGAACCGCTCGCCAAATGGCCGTTGACGCTCAATACCGGCCGCTACCGCGATCAGTGGCACAGCATGACACGCACCGGCCTGGCACCCAAGCTGGCGCGTCATCGCGAGGAGCCGCTTGTCGAAGTGCATCCGGACGATGCGTCGCGGCTCGGGCTGACCAACGGCGGTCTCGCACGCATCGAAACCCCGCAGGGCGACAGCATCTATCGCGTCCAGCTCAGCGCCGGCCAGCGTCCCGGCGAATTGTTCGTGCCCATCCACTGGACCGACCGCACCAGCAGCGGCGGCCGAACCGGCCTGCTCTCGCGCCCGCTCGTCGACCCGGTGTCGGGCCAGCCGGGTTTCAAGCGGACCCCGGCATCGATCGCGGCAGTCGCGACAAAATGGCGCGGTTTCCTGCTGCTGGCACAGGAACTTGACGCACCCCCTAAATGCCTGTGGGCGACAAGGGTCGCGGTCCCGTCGGGGACGCTATGGGAACTTGGCGGCAACAGTGACCTCAAGACGATCGAGGCCCTGCTGCCGCGCGGCGAGCGGATCGAGGCACAGGATGCGGCGCGCGGCACGCGCCGTGTCGCCGTGGTCGCGGGCGGCCGCCTCGCCGCCGCGTTGTTCGTCACTGAAACGGGAGAACTGCCGCCGCGCGACTGGCTGATAGCCCAGCTCACCGCGCCCGAAGTCGCCCCGACGCTGCTCGCCGGTCGTGCGCCCGGCGCCCAGACCGACCACGGCCCCGTCGTCTGCGTTTGTTTCGACATCGGATTGAAGACAATCGCCACAGTGATCCGCGACCAAGGCCTAGCCGATGTCGCCGCGATCGGCATTGCGATCGGCGCCGGGACCAACTGCGGCTCGTGCCGCCCCGCGCTCGCGCGCATCCTGAGCGAGGAGAAAAGCGATGCAGCCTGACGATTTCCCTCCCGGCACCGTCTGGCTGGTCGGCGCCGGTCCCGGCGATCCCGAATTGCTGACGATGAAGGCGGTACGGCTGATCGAACGCGCCGAGATCGTCTTCTATGACGCATTGGTCGGCGAAGGCGTCCTCGCTCTCGTCCCTGCGGGCACCGAGCGTGTCAGCGTCGGCAAACGTTCGGGCCGCCATTCGAAAGATCAGCCAACGATCGATGCTTTACTCGTCGCCGCTGCGCGCTCGGGCAAGCGCGTCGCGCGGCTCAAAGGCGGCGACCCCACATTTTTCGCCCGTGCCGCCGAGGAAATATCCGCGCTGAGCGAAGCGGGTTTTGCCGTCCGCATCTGCCCCGGCATCACCGCCGCGAGCGCCGCGGCCGCTTCTGCCGGCATGTCGCTTTCGCTGCGCGGTGTCGCCCGCGATGTGCGTTTCGTGACCGCGCACAGCAAGCGCGGCGCGGCGCTCGACATCGACTGGTCCTCGCTCGCGCACGGCGGATCGACGCTTGCATTTTACATGGGGCGCGATGCCGCCGGAGAGATCATGCGTGGGCTGATACGGACAGGAATGCCCGGCGAGACCCCGGTAATGATCGCATGCCATGTCAGCGGCGCGGACGAGCGGCGGCTGGCAACCCGCCTCGACCTGCTTCAACTCGCGACCAGGTCCTTCGCAGCGGACGCACCGACGCTGATCCTTGTCGGCGCGGCGGTAGGCCTGGCCGATGTTGCACGCGCCAGTCTCGAAGCGATCGCGCGGCCAGCGCATGGCTAAAGTCAGGAAAATGAGCGCCGCGACCGAATGCGCGGCTTCGATCGATTTCGATACGGCGCTGGCCATTCTTGCCGCCCACGCGCAGCCGCTGGACGCCGCGATCATGTCTCTCGCCGATGCCGGCGGATGCTATCTGGCGGATCCCATCCATGCCCGCCTCGATTCACCGAGGCGAGATTGTGCCGCGATGGACGGCTATGCGGTGCGCGACCAGGACCTCGCAACCGGCATAGCCGCGCTCCGGCAGATCGGCATCAGCTATGCCGGTGGCGGGGAATCGGGCGAGATCGGCCCCGGCGAGACGATACGCGTCATGACAGGCGCCCCGCTGCCCAGCGGTGCCGACCGCGTCGTCATGATCGAATATTGCCGCCAAAGCGATGCCGGAGTGCGGATCGAGCCGGCGCCGCAAGGTAAGCCTCACATTCGCCGCCTAGGGTCGGACTTCGAATGCGGCCAATTGCTCATACCGGCAGGCACAAGAGTGACCCCGGCGGTAGCCTTGACCGCGGCGGCGGCAGATCATTGCGATCTTAAAGTGTCGCGCTGTCCGAACGTCCGGATCCTCGCGACGGGGGACGAGATTGTCGCACCGGGGGCCGCGACGGGCTCGGGCCTGGCGATCCCCGACAGCCTCACTGGAGCGATCGAGATGCTTTGCAGATCGGCTGGGGCGAAGGTCGTTTCAAAAGCACGCGTGTCCGACGACCCTGACGCCATCGCGCGAGCGGTAGAAGCGGCGTCGGCCGATATCATAGTGGTCGTCGGCGGCGCATCGCGCGGCGACCGCGACTCTGGCCGCGTAGCGTTGGCTCCGCTGGGTCTCGAAATCGCCTTTGCCGATGTCGCCATAAAGCCCGGCAAGCCGGTCTGGTACGGGAAGATGGGCGCCACCCATATTCTCGGGCTGCCCGGAAATCCGACCGCGGCGCTGACGATCGCGCGCCTCTTCCTGGTACCGCTCATCACCCGGCTTCTTGGCGGCGGCATAGCGGATACCCTGCCCTGGCAACTCCTTCCCGCCGTGCGGTCCATCGCGGCGAACGGCCCGCGCGAGGCGTTTCTGTGCGCGGCGACATCCTATGGCGGTGTGGACATCGGCGACCGGCAGGAGGCGTCGGGACAAGCGCGGCTTGCCGGGACCAACGCCCTGGTGCGGCGCCCGCCCCATGCCGGACCGATCCTTCCCGGCATGCTCGTACCGACACTGCCGCTATGCTGATAGGCTTGCTTGTGCGCCAGTTTGCGCAGTCGGCTGCGAGCAAGGCTGGATTGCGCATTTCCGTCAAAAGAACTGAGCCGGAGCCAAAATACGTCACGGTGAATGCGATCGCGCATCGGATTTCGCGTCATGGTGCAAGCGCACTGAGCGATGCGGAGAGCATTATCTGGAATACGGCGGCGGTGATCTTCTTCATGACGGGAGACAACCGCCTTGGAATGCCGCCGGACGCGAAGATTTTCAGCTGGGGCGCGGCCCGGGCAGGATTTCGCGAAATGGGGTTGCCGTCGCTAGGTGAAGTCGTCCGCCTGTTGGTGATCGAACTCGCGTACCGCGCAGATCTAGATGGACGAAACCGGTCTGCGGACTCGACCTCACTCCTCAGGATCGCAAAATTGAAGCAACAGTTTGAGGCGGCACAACTCACCGCCGATCTCCACAATCAACTTCAAGAGATGATCGCTCGCGCTCACGGACAGGCGACCGCCGTGCGGGAAGCGCCGAACTGAGCGCAGACCGACAGCCCCCTTTGGCCGTTAGCGGTCAGGCCGCTTTCGGCTATCAAAGGTGCGATAGCGGACGTTAACTACTAATAACCGGGCCTTTCAAGGCGCAGCCTGAATTGCATCCATCAGCCCTGGAGTGTTTTGGTCCCATGTGTGGCGAGGACCGATCGTCAAACCGCCGTCGATGATCATCGACGTCCCATTCATGAAACTGCCCTGTTCGCTGCACAGGAACGCGACGGCTTCGGCAACATCGCCGGGCAGTCCCGCTCGTGCAACCGGCTGAACATGACTCGACATCTGCGCAATCGCCGCTTTGGATGCTTCGAACTGCTCCTTCGGCATATCGAGGACAGAAGCGAAGATGTTGGTGTTGATAAAGCCCGGTTGCACTGCATTCACGCGAATTCCGTATCGGGCCAAGTCGGTCGCGGCACATCTGGTGAGCTGCAAAACACCAGCTTTAGCGACAGCGTAAGTGGTCGGCGAATAGCCGGGACCGATCGCGGCGACGCTGGATGTATTGACGATTGCCGCGCCTGGTCGATGCTTCATATGTGGGACAGCATGTCGAATGCCCATGGCAACCGATCGAAGCAACAACGCCATGGTATGATCCCAACCATCGACGTCGATTTCATCGACAGCTGCGAGCGCGCCGCCCGCACCCGCATTGTTGAAAAGATAGTCGATGCCGCCGCAAGCGGTGGCGGCCTGCTCCATCAGCGCCTTGATCTGGTCCGGATCACAAACGTCGCAGCCAACGGCAGTGATCGTCTCGACCTCGGTCGCTAAAGCCTCAGCCCCTTGCGCATCAATGTCACCTGCAAAGACTGTTGCACCTTCACGCGCGAACAACAGTGCGGTGGCCCGGCCGATGCCCGAGGCCGCGCCAGTGACGACAACGCATTTGTTCTGAAATCGCATGAGCCTCTCCTGATCGGTCACTTTACCAGGGATAGAAGGACGGCATGTCCGACGCCCGGCCCGCAAAGACCGGATCGCGTTTTTCGAGGAACGCGGCCACACCTTCCTTTCCGTCGGCGATGCTGGTGTAGAACATCGCCAGAGAGTCGATCTGGTGCGCGCCCATCGGATGGGACTGTGCGGCATTACGCCACATCATCTGCCGGGTCAGCGCCACTGCGACTGGCGAACGGTTCTCGACGAATTTTCGCGCCAATGCTCGCGCTTCATCGAGAAGCTTTTCAGGCGGGTGAATCGACCGTAGGAGTCCCCCGCGCAATCCTTCTGTGGCATCGAAAACCTCGCCCGACAGGGTCCATTCGATCGCCTGCTGCGGACCGACCAGCCGCGGCAGGAACCAGCTGGAACAGGCCTCGGGTACTATACCCAGTTTGCCGAATACAAACCCGATTCGCGCCTTGTCCGATGCCATCCGCACGTCCATTCCGAGCGTCATCGTTGCCCCGACACCCACTGCCGCACCGTTGATCGCGGCGATGACCGGCTTCTTGCAGTCAAATATCGCAAGGCTGACCCGGCCGCCTTCATCGCGGATTCCGTCGCGCTGCTCCGGCGCACCAAATTCACGGCGGGCATAGTCGAGATCGGGGCATTGGTTTTCATCAAGGCCAAACACGTTCCCCGGAATGCTCAGGTCCATTCCCGCGCAGAACGCCCGTCCTTCGCCGGTCACGATCACCGCGCCAACGGCATCGTCTTCACTCGCCCAGGTGAATGCTGCGACCAGATCGTCGGCCATTGTGAGGGTGAAGGCATTCAGTTGATCGGGACGATTGAGCCGCAATGTCAGAATCTGGTCTTCCAGATCCCATGCCAGAGACTCGAACATCATCGATCGAGCCCCACGCGTAAACGGTTTGCAATCCATTGGCCCGCCTCCGCGATCGCCGCGTTGCCCGCGACAGGAATGACATGCTGGAAGAGCGGCCATGCGTGGACCATCTCGGGCCAGACGCGCAGCGTTACATCGCCTCCAGCCAAGGCGAAGCGATGGGCCAGACGGGTGGAATCGCCGAGCAGCACTTCGTCGCCGCCAGCCTGAACGAACATCGGCGGGAGCCCAGCCAAGTCTGCAAAAAGCGGCGATATCAGCGGATTGGCGGCGGGAGTGTTTCGGCAATAGCCATCTGCCAGCCCTTGCAGCACGTCGCGCGAGACAATCGGATCGCGCGCGGCGCAGACGTCATAGGATTCGCCGCTTTCGGTCAGATCGAGCCAAGGGCTAAGCAGATACATGCCCGTCGGCAGCGCCAAACCCCGCTGGCGCAATTTCAGGACCAAAGCGAGGGTCAGATTGCCGCCAGCGGATTCTCCGGCGACCACGATATCGTCGGGCGAGAACCCCTCATCCACCACGAACTGCCACGCGTTCGCCGCATCATCCAGTGCCGCCGGATAGGGATTCTCCGGCGCCAGCGCATAATCCATATTATAGGCCACCACCCCCGCGGCGCTTGCGATCCGCGAGACGAGATGCCGGTGGCTCAGCGCCGACCCGAACGCATAACCACCACCATGGTGGTAAAGAAGTGCCTTTCCGGCGTCGGCGCCCGCCGGTACGATGCGCTCGCCGCGGACCTTGCCATTCTCGATCCGCTCAATGACACAATCTTCGGCGGGCGGCACCGCGCCATGCTCGGCATCGAAAGCGGCCCGCTGCTGCTCGATCGTCGGCATTGGCCCCGCGGCCAATGCCCGTACTTGCTCGAGCCAGCGGCGCTTGAAGGCGGCGATTTCGGATCCCGGGTTACCGCGCACCTCGCTCTGCGGATCAATCGACATGGCGAAGCTCGAACCCAGCAAACTTACCCTCGGCCCGCCAGGCTTCCAATATCTCGAAAAACTCGGCCGATCCGCCCTGATAGAAGGCCTGCAAGCCTGTCTCGGCCTCAGGCTGGCCGTCGTTGTTATAATAGCCGGGGGTGCATTCGGCGTCATATTTGCGCCGCGCCCCGGCGACCGCGCGCAGCCGCGCCTGCCACTCCTGCTCGGCTTCGGGGGTCGGATCGAAGCTCCTTACGCCATTCTCGTGGCAATAGCTCACCATATAGGCGAAATGCCGCGCGAGGTCGCCGAGCCCGTGGGTGACGTTGGAGGTCAGGCCGCCCTGCGTTGCGGTCTGGACCATCAGATTGGGGAAGCCGGCGTTGAAGTGCCCGTAGAGCGTCGTCATGCCGCCACTCCATTTTTCGGTGAGGCTCACGCCATCCCGGCCATAAAGCTCGAAGCCGTTGCGTTTTGCCATGTCGGGCGTCTGGAAATCGAAGCCGCTGGCATAGATCAGGCAATCGACCTCATACGCCTTGCCGCTGGCCCAGACCGTGTTCCCGTCGATACGCTCGACGCCCTGACCATCCGTATCGACCAGCGTGACATTGGCGCGGTTGAAGGTTTCGAGATACTCGTCGTGGAAGCAGGGCCGCTTGCACATGACATTGAACCAGGGTTTGAGCGCCTCGGCTGTCGCCGGATCCTGAACGATCGCATCAACGCGTGCGCGGACATCGTTCATGAATGCGATATCGGCGGCACGGCGGCGTTCGTCGGCGTCGTTGACTCCGGTCAACTCGACACCGATACGGCCTAGCACCTCGGTCCAGCCGTCGTGTACCAGGTCGATCTCCGGCGCCCGGCCGTTGAAGATATAATCGAAGTTCATCATCCGCTCACGCTGCCACCCCGCATCGAGCGACGCTGCCCAGCCCATGTCGGTCGTCCGGTTATCGCGAACGGGCACTGCGGCAGGAGTGCGCTGGAAGACATAGAGATGACCAGCGCTCGCACCGAGATGCGGGATGCACTGAACGGCGGTGGCCCCGGTCCCGATAATGCCGACGCGTTTGTCGGCCAGCCCGGTGAGGCCACCGCTCGCATCACCGCCGGTGTAGGCATAGTCCCAACGGCTTGTGTGAAAGCTGTGCCCCGTGAAGCTTTCGATGCCGGGGATCGCCGGGAGGCGCACGCTCTGGAGCACACCGGTGGCGACCATGACGTAGCGCGCCCCAATTCTGTCACCTTCGCTCGTTGTGATGAGCCAGCGACCCGCCGTCTCGTCCCACGTCAGCGCCTCGACCAGCGTCTGCAGCAACGCCTTTTCATAAAGGCCAAAACGCTCCGCGATCGAACGCGCATAGGAAAAAATCTCCGGGCCGCGCGCATATTTGAGCGAGGGAACGTAGCCCATGTCCTCGAGCATCGGCATGTAGATATAGGATTCGATGTCGCACGAAGCGCCCGGGTAGCGGTTCCAGTACCAGACGCCGCCGAAGTCGCTGGCCTTGTCGATGACGATGAAGTCCGTGATGCCGCGCTTGGTCAGTTCCGCCGCCGTTTGCAGGCCCCCGAACCCCGCGCCGATGATCGCGACCTCAACGTCGCGAATGACGGGCGCGCGCTCAGACGCGTGGTCGGCATAGGGATCATCCAGATAGCGGGCGAGTTCTCCCTCGGGAGCCACATATTGCCCGACCCCTGCCGCCGCGAGTCGCTTGTCGCGCTCGGTCCGGTAGCGATCCAGGAGATCGCCCTCACTAGCCACCGTCGATGCGGCCAAATCCGGATCTCTTGCCAAGGATTCTGTGCCTTCGGTCATCTCTCGCTCCCATCTGGAAAGCGCCGTATCAGCGCTTCATGTTTTTACATATGAGTGCAGTGATAACCGTATATGAATAATCGAGTCAAGCAGGCACGCTTTCGGGACCATCGCGGCGCGATGCCAGAGAGGCGAATCAATCGAGGAATTGGGTTAGATCGGGAGGAGACCCACGCGGTATAGCTCGGCGAGTTCGAGCGGCGCAGCGGCACGCTCCGCCTCACTAAGCGTATCGAACCACTTCGGCAGCCATTCAAAACCGCCCGGATTGGCTGCAACGAGGGCGCGGGCATCGAGCGACCGCACCGTTTGCTCGGCCTGACCCTGCGCATGAATGTCGAGGAAGGTATCCATGAGGAAGTTCGTCGACTGGTCGATTTCCTCGCGCACCGAGACCGGAAGGGCTTCGATGCCGGTCAACGGCGACAGCGGGGCGCTCCCTTCCATCAGGCTGGCTTGGGCAAACGCATAATTGGCGGCCATGATCGCCGCGATCCGGGGGCCGTCATAATCGCGTGCCGCGCGCATAACCGCCTCGTAATGACGAAAGGAGCGTCGATAGCATTCGGCGACCAAGGTCTCCTTGTCGCCCAGATTATGATAGATCACCTTCTTCGTGACCCCGACGCGCGTGGCGATTTCGTCGAGTGAGGTCGCATCGACCCCCTTCAGGTTGAAGAGCCACGAGGCCGCGCCCAACAGCGCCTCCTGCTTCGCCGCAGCCACCGCCTGCCCGTCGAACAGATTCACGTCGGGGACGTGGCCGAGAGCAATATCGATCGGACGAAATTCAACAGTCGAGCGGCGATCGGTCGCAACACCCTCGCGAAGGATGGCTTTCAGCGCCTCGACCAGATCGCGGTGGGAGAGGCTCTCGTTGCTCCGCCACTGGCGCGCGATCGGAACCCACAATACGAGTCCCAAGATGGCGGGGGCGATGATGCTGGCGCGGCATTCGCGTAGTTCTCCGCGGGCCGCGCCCGCCGCGAGCAGAGCCGCGATGCCGGCTTTGACGGTTTGGAAACGGCTACTGATGACGGCACGCCGCTCGGGTGCGAGATAGGCGAGATCGCTGATCGCAGCGAGTTCGGGCGCATCATCTGCCAGCAGCGAATCGACAAAGCGCAGCAGCTTTACCGTGGCATCGCCGCCAGCCGCTTCCGCAGCGGCAAGTTCCTTCCCCATCGCCTCGCACGTGCGCTGATAGCTTTGGAATACGAGATCTTCCTGATCTTCGAAATAATAATAAAGGGCGGCGCGCGATACCCCCAGGCGGGCCGCGACCACCGGAAGCGATGCGTTTGAAACGCCGTGACTGTTCAGCGTCCGCGCCGCTTCCTCCATAACGCGCTCGCGCTTCGAACCCTTGGATACACGGACCTTGGCGGTTTGGCTGGACATGCTTCTCTTCACCATAAGCGGGCTTTTACGTCAATCGCTCAGGCGGCACCCATTTGTAAAAACTATTGACTCATATTTTGCGTTGTGATGTAGATGTGCCCTCAAATGTAAAAAGTCGGGGATGCATCATCATCCGACACTTCGGGTGAGGAGAATTCGACCATGCCAAGTTTCCGCAATCGCCTTCTGTGCGCCGCCGCTGCGATGGCGCTCCCCTTTCCAGTCTTCGCGCAGGAGGCGGATACCGGTGCCGAAGACGTCAACGCGGGCGATATCGTCGTCACGGCGCAGAAGCGCTCGCAGTCCATCCAGCAAGTCCCCGCCGCCATCTTGGCGCTGAACTCGGAGATGCTCGAAGACCGCGGCATTTCAACCGCCGCAGGGCTGCAGTTCAGTGTGCCCAGCACCCAGATCGGTAATCTGCTTGGCCAGACATCGGTGACGATCCGCGGTGTTGGCCTCAACCAAGGCGCGCCTGGCGTGGCGATCCATGTCGATGGCGTCTATCAGCCGCGCCCCTCGATGGGCGATTTGCTCCAGATCGATCTCGAGCGGGTCGAAGTTTTGCGCGGCCCCCAAGGAACGCTCTACGGCCGCAACGCCAATGGCGGGGCGGTAAATTTCATCACCAAAGCACCGACCGACGAATATGAAGGCTATCTGCTCGCAAGCTACGCCAACTATGACGAGGCGCGTGTGCAGGGAATGGTCAATGTTCCGCTTGGCGAGAACATTCGGGG
Organism: Sphingopyxis sp. YR583; assembly: GCF_900108295.1. Lineage (NCBI taxonomy): Bacteria > Pseudomonadati > Pseudomonadota > Alphaproteobacteria > Sphingomonadales > Sphingopyxidaceae > Sphingopyxis > Sphingopyxis sp. YR583. The sequence goes on from NZ_FNWK01000001.1 coordinate 1,119,175, forward strand.
CCGCGTTGTACTCGACTGGAACCGGCGCGGCGACGGCTTCGTCAAGAATATCGTCGCCGGCGGGCAGGATCTCGATCGCGGGCGCACCTTTTCGGGCCGTGTGCGCTTCGACATGGATATCACGCCCGATTTCGAGCTGAGCCTCGCCACAACCTTTCTCGACGGCACGGGCCCGACGCAATATTTCGTTCTCCACAACCCGCCGACGACACCGGTGGTGTCGGTCAATCCGGCGCTCGCCTCCGCCTCCTATTCGTTCGAGCCGTGGCGCACGGCCGCCAACGATCCGGTCAACACCGAACGAAGGCTGTCGATGAGTTCGGCGACCGCGACCTGGTCGCTCGGCGATGTCACGCTGAAATCGATCAGCGCCTACACGACGCTTCGCGACGACTCGCTGGCCGATGACGACGGGATCAACGTCTCGATCTTCCCGGCGCGCCGCTTCTATGACTCGAAGAGCTTTTCGCAGGAACTGAATGTCGGCGCGAGCTTCGACGCTGCCGATGTCGTCGCGGGCCTTTACTATCTCAAGGACAGCTACAAGCACATCCTCGACTACGACCTGCTGGAAGGCGTGGCACCGCTGTCACCGCTCGGCCTGCCGCCGGGAAGCGACCTCGTGTTCGACGTTCGCGATTACGACACGAGCGTCAACGCGGCCTTCGCCGACGTCACGGTCCGGCCGGTCGGCGATCTCAGCCTGATCGCCGGCATCCGCTACTCCGAGGAAAAGCAGACGCAGGTCCAGCGCAACACGATCTCAATCGGCACGTTTGCGACGATCGAGACCTGTCCGCTGACGACAAACGAAGCAAAATTCACCTCGACGACGCCGCGCATCGGCGCGCGCTATGAATTTTCGCCATCGGCCAACGCCTATGCGACGTTCTCGAAAGGCTACAAGGCGGGCGGCTTTAACCTCAATGCGTGCAGCAACCAGTTCAATCCCGAAAAGCTCGATTCCTATGAGGTCGGGCTGAAGACCCGGCTTCTCGACCGCACGCTGACGCTCAACCTCTCGGCCTTCTATTACGATTATACCGATCTCCAGATCAGCCAGGTCGTCGGGCTTGCCCGCTTCATCACCAACGCGGCTGCGGCAACGATCAAGGGCGCCGAGCTCGAAGCCGACTGGCAGCCGAACGAGCATTGGTCGATCAACGCCAATGCGACCTATCTTGATGCGACCTACAAGCGCTTCTCGAACACCGACGGGCTCGATCCTGCCGCCGGCGTGCAGCTGCTCGACGGCAATCGGCTCAACGAAGCGCCAAAATTCTCGGGCAATCTCGGCATCGCCTACCGTACCGCCGCGAGCGATCACGGCCGCTTCACGATCCGCACCGACTTGAGCTACCGCAGCAAATATTATCTCCGCGAGTTCAACGGCCCGCTCGACACCCAGGAAGCCTTCGCGCTGATCAATGCCGGGCTCATCTGGGACAGCCCGGACGAGCGTTTCCGCGTCCGGCTCTTCGTCAACAACCTGACGAACAAGGCCTATGTCGCACGAATGGACTCGTCCGACAATTTTGGCGCGCGCTTCATCTCGTGGAACGCGCCGCGCCAATATGGTGTCGAACTCCGCACCAACTTCTGATCCCTGTCGCCTCTAGCGGGGGAGCGGTGAGCTCCCCCCCGCAGCTAAGCGGATGATCTCATACAAATGACGACAACAGCCTTCGACTGGGCCGACCCGTTCGGTTTTGATGCCCAGCTTTCAAGCGAAGAGCGCATGATGCGCGAAGTGGCGCAGGACTATGCCCATGATCGGCTGCTGCCTCGGGTAGTCGATGCCTTCGCCAACGAAACGACCGACGTCGAAGTCTTTCGCGAACTGGGATCGCTCGGCCTGCTCGGCTCGACCGTTCCGGTCGAATATGGCGGAGCGGGCGCTTCCTATGTTGGATATGGGCTGATCGCGCGCGAGATCGAGCGGATCGATTCCGGCTACCGCTCGATGTTTTCGGTTCAGTCGAGCCTGGTGATGCACCCGATCCTTGCCTACGGCACGGAAGCACAGAAGCGGCGCTATCTCCCGAAACTTGCGGCCGGCGAATGGATCGGCTGTTTCGGCCTTACCGAACCCGATGCGGGATCGAACCCGTCGCAGATGCGATCGCGGGCCGATCGGGTCGATGGCGGCTACATCCTGAATGGCAGCAAGACATGGATCAGCAATGCGCCGATAGCCGATGTCTTCATTGTCTGGGCAAAGTGTAGTGAGACGAATGTCATTCGTGGCTTCGTCCTCGATCGCGGCGCCAAGGGCCTGTCAGCGACGAAGATCGACGGGAAGCTCAGCCTTCGGACTTCGATTACCGGCAGTATCCATCTCGACGGCGTGGAGGTGAGCGACGATGCGCTGCTTCCTAGCGTGACCGGCCTCGCAGGGCCGTTCGGCTGCCTCAACCGTGCCCGGTTCGGAATTGCCTGGGGCGCGGTCGGCGCAGCCGAAGCCTGCTATGCCGCCGCGCGCCAATATGGCCTCGAACGCGAGCAGTTCGGCCGGCCACTCGCCGCGACGCAGCTTTTCCAGAAGAAGCTCGCCGATATGGCGACACAGATCGCCTTCAATCTAGAAGCCTGCCTGCGCGTCGGCCGGAACATCGACGCGGACCGCATGGTGCCCGAGCAGATTTCGATGATCAAGCGGGCCAATGTCGAACATGCCCTCGATATCGCGCGGGCGGCGCGTGACATGCACGGCGGCAACGGAATCGCCGGAGAATATCATGTGATGCGCCATCTGATGAACCTTGAGACTGTCAATACTTACGAGGGAACGCATGACGTTCACGCGCTTATCCTCGGGCGAGCAATCACTGGAATATCAGCCTTTTAGATGGTGGTTTCTGGCCGTTTTCGGACTGACCGCTATTGGGAAGCCAAAGCGGATAGCGGTCATTCAAGATCCGTTGACAGATCGATTCTCTGCCTGGGGAAATTGGAATTATCCCTCCCAGCAAGATGCGCATAGACACGCTCTCTTATTTTGGTCAGGCTGTTAAAAGCAGACCAGGCAAAACGGTCTCGGCAGGAAAGCAAGGGCATCTGGACTAAGTGTTCGAACGTGATGGAGTGCGCATTTTAATGGTGATGGTGTCACGCCAGCCTTACCGAGAAGCTGGCCCTGCATATACGAAAGGGAACCGCCGTTGACCGTCGCCCGGATCGATCGAGAAACGCTGTTCCGGCAGGTGTGGGACGTGCCGCTTCACGAGGTTGCAAAATCGCTCCGGATGACGGCGGGCGGCGCGGCAAAGCTTTGCGACCGGTTGCAGGTTCCGCGGCCGAACCGCAACTATTGGCGCCTTTCGGCGGCCGAGCGATGCGAAGCGCGACCGCCATACCTGCCCTCGCTCCAGTCGCCCACCGCGCCCGGCAGCGAGGCGGTGCCAGCGAACGGATTGGCCGGGAGGCGGCGGCTGCCGATCGAGGCGCGGCGCGCGCAAATGCTCGGCATCGCCGGCCGCATCTGCCTCGCGGAAGGGATCGACGAGGTCAGCCTCAATCGCGTCGCACGCGAGGCGGGCATTTCCGAAGCGCAGGCGCATAATTGTTTCGCGCGGCGGATCGACATGCTGTCGGCGCTCGCGCGCCGCGAGATCGACGAATATGAGCGCTCGCGCCGCGGGGTCGTCCTGCGCGGGCGTGACCGCAATACGCAGATTGTCATGTCGACGGTCAATTATCTGAGCGAAGCGGGGCGCCGCGGGGCGCTTCTCCAGACGCTGCTGCTCGATCCCGAGGTGCGCGAGATCATGCGCGAGGAATTCGAGCGAACCCGCATTTCAGTGTCGAAGCCGATCGTCCAGGCGATGGCATCGAGCTACGGCATGAGCGAGGAAGAGGCGTTCGGCAGCAACTGGATCGTCACTGCAATCAGCCTGCGCGCCGGCAGCCTCGTGTCCGCCGGGCGCCTGACGACGGAAAATGCGATCCGACTGTGCCTGCCGATGGTCATGGGTAGCATTCGAAGCCACGCCAAGTCGCATCCCCGCAGCCGCGACGCCTAGTTCGCGGGCCGGAGCTCGTCGATCGAGGCGGCGATCAGGCGCCGGCAAAGGCTCTCCGCCATATCGAACGAGACCTCGCCATTGCGGACGAGCCGCGCCCCCTCTTCGGGCACCGCCTGCAATATCTGCACGACCCCAAGCGCGTCATGCGCCGAATAGTTGAGTTCGCGCTGCGCCTTGCGCGCCAGACGACGATAGATGCTGTTTCCCAACCTGTGCATCGCCCCGTCGAGATTGCGCGCCAGCCACTTGTCGCGAAAGCAGAGCTCGATCGCAGCGCCATGGGCCACCACATGCTTAAGGTAGATCAGCGAACAATCGGTCATCGCGGACGCGAAGTCGGGGCGCTCGACGGCCGCCTCGATACCGGCAGCCGTCAGCAGTTCGGCATGTCGATCGAGCACCGCCCGCAGGAGCGCCGCCGGATCGGCAAAATAGGAATAGACGAGCGAACGGCTGGTCCCGAGATCTCCCGCGATGTCGGCGGGCGAAATCCGGGCCGAGCGGCGAAGGTTGATCTGCCGGTCCGCCTCCTCGATCATCGTGACGGCGCGGTCCGCCGCCTTCATCCGCGTATGCCCCTCGCTGCGTTGCCCCATATCGTCCATCACCGGTTCCTAGCGCGGCGACCGCGCAATGCAAATTCCGCTCAGAAGGTCGTCGACGTCACGCCCGCGTCCTGAAGCTGACGGGCATTTTCCTCGGCCTCCAGCGCGCGCAACTTCTGGATATTCGCGCGGTGCCTGTCCTGATCGATATTGTAGAAGAGCAGGAAGAGGCATCCCGCGAGCCACAGGAGCACGATCGTCGGGACATAGTGGACGAGCAACGACAACTCCATCTCGCGGGTGACCGTCGCCGGGCTCGCCTTTTCGGGAAAGGCTGACCAGGTGAGGACGAGCCCGGCGGCGAACACGCCGAGCGCGGCCGAGCATTGCTGCATGAAGCTCGACGCCGAGAAGAAGACCCCGGAGAGGTGCTTGCCCGACTTCACGGCATAATCCTCGACCACATCGGCCAGCATCGAACTGGTGTTGATGAGCGAGATCGCGATGAAACCGCCGCCGATCGTGCCGACCAAAAGAAGGGTCGGAACCACCATGGGGTGGCCGCTCGGCAGGAAGATGCCGAAATAGACGAGCGCGAGCGGTATATTGTTGATTACGATTCCGAGAATTGCCATCCACATCGCGGTCTGGCGCTTGCCGAGCCGCCGCGAAAAGAGCGGCGCAAGGGGTGCCGCCAACGTCGCCGCGGTGACCGCTTCGAGCGCGAGCAGCGCGACCTGCTTCGCCGAGAGGTCGAAGACATAGGTGTTGAAATAGATCGCCATGGCGCTGGCCATACCGATCGCCGTGAACTTCAGGACGCCGAACGCGAAGATGGCGAGGAAGCTCCGGTGGCGGAAGGCCGCGCCGATCTCGCGCAAATGGCCGCCCATGCTCATGCGTACGGGGGCCGGCGCGTCGGCCTGACGCATCCGCGACACCTGCCCGAGCGTTCCGAGTCCGCAAGCCAAGATCGAGAAGAGCATCGCGAATCCGCCTGCAAACGCGAATTTCACATAGCCGTCGGGATTGAGCTGCCCGACCGGATGCTCGGGCGTCTTCACAAAGAACAGCGACAGGCTGAGTGCAACAAAAGCGAAGGTCCCCGCATATCCGAACCAGAAACGGAGCGAGAAAAGCTTGGTGCGTTCGGCATAGTCGCGGGTCAGTTCGGGCACCATCGCGGTCGACGGAATGTCGTAGGCACTGACGGCAACGCGGGTGAGCGACGCGACCGCGAAGATCCAGATGCCGGTCTGGATATCCGTCAGCCCGTCAGGCGGGAACCAGAGTAGAATGAAGAAAAGCGCGGTCGGGATCGCCGACCCGAGGATGAATGGGTGGCGCCTGCCGATACGCGAGCGCGTCACATCGGACCAGCGCCCGATCAGCGGGTCGACGAGGGCATCGACAATCAATGTCGCCGCGATCGCGGTTGACACGATCGCGGCCGGGATGCCCATGACCTGGTTATAATAGAGGAGCAGATAGGCAAAGGCGGCATTCTTGACCGCGGTCGAAATCGCGCCAGACCCGTAAGCGAACCGTGCCCAGAATGGCATTTTGGCCCCGGCACCCTCCCCGTAGGCGGGCGCCTCGGTATTCGCGACCGCACCTCGTGCCATCGGATTATCCTTTCCCATGTCCCGACCTGCCCTCGGCGTGGCAGCATCACGGCCGGCAAAAGAGATTTTTATAGTATGCCTGTCAATATAAATCGACGTGCCGGCGGAACACCCATTGCTGCGCGGCCCCTTCGCCTCCTTGCTGAGAAACGTCACGGCACGATGCGCTGGCGCGCCGGACCGGCCGGCGAGGAGTCAGCGGGGCCCATCGGCTCCGAGGTTTGAAAACACGAAGAAGGCATTGGGCCAAGTGGAGACCTCCAACGGCGGCTTCATACAAAATAACTGACTCTCCATATTTTATGACATTCCGGCACAAGATCGCGTCACTTTACCGCTATGTCGACATTTCTTGTTGACACACTCCCCAATTATAACCAGCCTTAGTGCAAATCTCGGAAAGAGATGCTGACTGCGGGAGAGAAATTATGCGTAAAGCGACGCTTGCGAGTTCGGTCTGCCTGACCATTTGCGCGGCCATGGGTGCCGGAGCGCCGTCGGCAGCCTTTGCGGAGACGTCCGACGAGGCCGCCGCGACTCGCGTAGGCGACCGCGACGACGATGCAATCATCGTGACCGCCCGCAAGCGGGTCGAAAATGTCCAGGATGTTTCGGAGTCGATCACCGTCGTAAGTGGTGAGTCTATCGATACGATGCAGATCGTCCAGCCGAGCGATCTGACGCGCATCGCGCCGGCGCTCACCTTCCGCGACAATCCGATTCCGACCTCCTCGGGTTTCGCGGTACGCGGGATCGGCACCTCGACCTTTTCCTCGACAGTCGAGCAAAGCGTCTCGACCGTGGTCGACGGTGTTGTGCTCGGCCAGCCGCAATCGGCCGCGTCGCTGATCGACATCAGCCGCGTCGAGGTACTCGAGGGACCGCAAGGACTGCTGTTCGGCAAGAACGCGTCAGCCGGCCTCGTGAACATCGTCACCAACACGCCACGGCTCGGCGCTCTCGCCGCCGAAGCATCGGTCACGTACGGCAGCGACGGCGAGCTGCGCAACACCGGCGTGCTGAACGTCCCGATCGGCGACAGACTGGCGGTGCGTCTCGTCGGCTTCCGCAACCGCACCGACGGCTTCATCCACAACAAGTTCCTCAACGAGGATTATAACGGCGAGAAGAACTACGGCTTCCGCGGCAAGCTCCTGTTCGAGCCGACAGACAAGGTCAGCCTGCTGGTTTCGGCGGACTATGCCAAGGACACGTCGGCGTGCTGCTTCTCGACGGCGCGCACGCTCGGCACCAACGCAAATCTCGCGAACTATTTCAATCTCTACGGGGTAACTCCGGGACCCGACAATCTCGATGTCGTCGCCGGCAAGCCGTTCGGCACCCTTCCGGGTGCACCGCTTCGCGTGTACAAGGGCATCAGCGGCCAGCTCGACATCGACGTGGGCGAACTCGAGCTCACTTCGATCACCGGTTACCGGAACAATCACTATATTCTGGATTTCGATGGCGACCAAACGCCGCTCGATCGATTTGATTATAACGGCGGCGACTATGATTATAAGCAGTTCAGTCAGGAACTGCGGCTTGCATCGCCCACCGGGCAGACAATCGAATGGCTTGCGGGCCTCTTCTACTTTCGCAGCACCAACAATGTTTTCTACCAAGCCGGCGGACGGCTGCTCGGCCCGGCGCCGCTGCCACTCGTCGTCGGCGTGATCGAGACCGACTTCCGCTCGAAAAGCTATGCCGGCTTCGGCTCGGTAACCTGGAATGCGTCCGACGCGCTGCGCCTGCGCGTCGGGGGCCGCCTGACCCGCGACGATCTTCGCGCCCGCCGCCTCGCATATGACCTCCCCGGGGCCCGGCCGGGTTCGTCGGCGCTGATCGGAAGCGTCGCCGGGGACACCACCGAAACGGGCCGGACGACCAATTTCTCGTGGAAGGTGACGGGCGAATATGACGTTGCGCCGGATGTCATGGTTTATGCCAATGCCGCGCGCGGCTACAAGGGGCCGGGCCTCGCATCGAGCGGTATCATCCAGCCGGGCGTCGATCCGATTATCCGACCGGAAAAGGTCTGGTCCTACGACCTCGGCATCAAGGCGAGCTTCCTCGACAATCGCGCGACCTTCAACGCGGCGCTCTTCTACGAGGATTTCACCGACTTCCAGACCCAGATCTACGACACCAGCACCAATCCTCCCGGGTTCCGCACCACCAATGCCGGCGGGCTCAAGACCAAGGGCGTGCAGGCGCAATTCTCGATCCGTCCGGCAGTCGGGCTGACGCTCAGCGCCAACGGCATCTATGTCGATGCCAAATATCACGACCTCGACGGCCTCTCCTGCCCCTACGCCTGGACCGTGCCGACGCCCTCGAACGGTTGCCGGATCGTCGCCGGCCGACCTGTGATCGACGCCTCCGGCAACCGCCTCGCCAACGCGCCGAAGTTCAAATTCAACCTCGCGGCCAACTACCAGGCGCCGGTCGCCGATGGCGTCGACCTGCTCTTCGCCACCGACTATTCGTGGCGCAGCGACGAGCAATTCTCGGCCAATGGCGATCCGCTGACGATCCAGCCCGCCTTCGGCATCTGGAACGGCTCGATCGGCCTGTCGCTGGATGGCGGCAAATGGGAATTGCGTGCATTCGTCCGCAACCTGCTCGACAAGCAATATGTCACCCTTCTCTCGCCAAACTCGGCCGACACGTCGGGCGGCTATTCCCAATATCTCTCGCGCTACAGCCAGCGCCAGGTCGGCCTGACAATGCGCGTCCGCCTTGGCAACTGACAACAATTCAACTTAGTAATTGTGAAATCCTGATCTTTGTCTGAAATCAAGGATTCGAATCGTTGACAGGCGCACTTTCTAATTGATATTCTTTTGAAACTGAACCGAAACTGAGGAGACTAGCAGTGGCTTTTGCATATGGCCGCGTCATCAACGACGCTGACAGTCACACCATGGAGACCGACGACTGGATCTATGAATTTCTAGACGACCGGCTGCGCGAGAAATTTGGCCTGCTCTACAAGGCCGACAAGTCGGGCCGCGTCGTCGGCATGATCGACAAGGCGAAATCGCGCGCGACCGACGCCGAGGCCGATGCCGCCGCCGCCGAAAACCCGATTGCCGGTGACAAGGGCTGGCTTGCTTTCGGCGCCTTCGACGCCAGCGAACGCACGCGCATGCTCGACCAATATGGCTTCGTCAGTCAGCTCGTCTTCACCACCGCCTGCCTCGCCGGCATGGCTCGCGCCGAAACCCCCGAGGACAAATATGCCATCGCGCGCGCCGCGAACATGGCGCAGCAGAAATTTTCGAACGGCGACAAGCGCCTCGTCAATGTCGCCTATATTCCGCTCGACGATCCGGACATGGCCTTCGCCGAAGCCAGGCGCGCGATCGACGCGGGCGCAGGCGCGGTGGGCATCGCACCCATGCCGTCGGGCGATCGTTCGCCGGGGCACCCCGATCACGACCGCCTCTGGCAGATGCTGTCCGACCGCAAGATCCCGTTCATGGTCCATATCGGCACGGGCACCAAGACGCAGCCGAAGGGTTATCACAACAACGGTCGACCGCGCTCGGCCGACCTGCACGGCGGCGGCGAGAACCTCCGCTTCGACGATTTTACCGCGCTGTGCTTCGCACCGCAGGAATTCCTGACCGCGATGGTCTATGACGGCATCTTCCACCGCTTCCCGGACCTTCGCGGCGGCGTGATCGAATCAGGCGCGGGCTGGGTGCCCGATTTCCTCCGCCGCATCGACTATGCGTACAAGAGCTTCTCGCGCACCGACACCTATCTCCAGCAGCTTGACAAGCTGCCGTCGGATTATATCCGCCGCGCGGTCAAGTTCACGCCCTTTCCGGGCGAAGATGTCGGGCAGATGATCGCCGACGCCGGCGCCGAGCTCTTCATGTTCTCGAGCGACTATCCGCATCCCGAAGGGACCAAGGACCCGGTCGGCAAGTTCGAAAAGTCGCTCGATGGCGTCGACGAGGCGGTCAAGGACATGTTCTATCGCACCAATTACGATGCGATGATGAACTATAGCTCGGACGCGTCGCTGGCAGCGGCCTGATCCTCTCCTGGAGGGCGGCCAGCGCACGACGCCCCGCCCTCCGTCTTTTCAGACGAGTCATTTATGACTGATAGCGCGGCGGCCATTACGGCCCCGGTAGAACCGACCGCCGAAGAGCTTTTCGCTCTTGCCGGAAAGGGCATGTTGTTCAGCCATTGGGCCCGGCGGAACCGCGATCGCACCGCGCTTCTATCACCGCGCGGCAATCGCAGCTTCGCCGAACTCAACGGCAACGCCAACCGGCTGCTCGCCCATTTTCACGCGGTCGGCCTCGTCCCCGGCGACGGCGTCGCGTTGCTCTGCGGCAATATACCCCAATTCATCGAGACTTATCTCGCCTGCCAGCGCGGCGGCCTGCGCCTGACCCCGATCAACTGGCATCTTTCGCCGCGCGAGGCTTCGTATATCTTGGCAGATTGCGAGGCGAAGGCATGGGTCGTCCAGGGCGAGTTCGTCGACCTGACCGCACTCGCCCCGACCGCAATTGTCACGACACGTTTGACGACCGGCGTCGCGCGCGCCGGATTCGAAAGCTATGCACGCGCGCTCGACCGGCACGACGCGTCCGACCCAATCGACCCGGTCATCGGCACCGTCATGCTCTACACCTCGGGAACGACCGGTCAGCCCAAAGGAGTGGTCAGGCAGAATCCGATCATACTCATGCCACAGCGCGAGAACAGCCTCTGCGATTATCGCGACGGCGATCTCAACCTGCTCTGCGGCCCCGCCTATCACGGCGGCCCGCTGACCTTCGACATCGCCTTTGCGATCGCCTCGGGCATTCCGCTGCTGATGATGGAGCGTTTCGACGCCGCGCAGTGGCTGTCGCTCGTCGGCAAATATCACGTCACCCATTCGCATATGGTGAGCACGATGTTCCGCCGGCTGCTTGCGCTCCCGGAAGAGGTGCGCAGAGCCGCGAACCTCGATAGCCTCAAGCGGATATTCCATGGCGCCGCGCCGACCTCGCCCGAGGTCAAGCGCGCGATGATCGACTGGTTTGGCCCGGTCCTCCACGAGTATTATGGCGCGACCGAGGCCTCGCCGGGGATCGGCATCACATCGGAAGACTGGCTCAAAAAGCCCGGAAGCGTTGGCCGCATTCCCGAAGGCTCGCCGGCATCGATCCGCGATGCCGATGGCAACTTGTGCGCGCCCGGAGAAATCGGGTTCGTCAGCTTCCCTTATAATCCAGCAACCAGCGCGAGCTATTTCCGCGCGCCCGAAAAGAACGCCGAAACCTTCGGGCGGAGCCATTTCAGCATCGGCGATCTCGGCTATGTCGACGAAGACGGCTATCTCTATCTCACCGGCCGCTCGGCCGAGGTGATCATCTCGGGCGGGGTCAACATCTACCCGCAAGAAGTCGACAATGCGCTCGCCAGTCATCCTGCGGTGCGCGAGGTCTGCACCGTCGGCGTGCCAAACGAAGAGTGGGGCGAGGAAGTAAAGGCGGTGGTCGCGCTCGCCGATGGCTTTGCCGCCTCGCCCGAACTCGAACGGCACCTGCTCGCCTATGCGCGCGAGCAGCTCGCCTCATTCAAAATCCCCCGTTCGATCGATTTCGTCGAGACGGTCCCGCACAGCGAAGCAGGCAAGGTCCTCCGTGCCGAGGTCCGCCGCGCCTATTGGGCCACGGCGACGCGGCAGATCTGATCGTGACGATGGTCCCCACTCTCAACGCCTTTCGCGAATCGATGGCGCGGCTCGCAGCAACAGTTCATATCGTCACCGCCGAAGCCGAAGGGCAACGTCACGGCATGACGATGACCGCTGCCTGCTCGCTGTCGGTCGATCCGATGTCGATGATCCTCTCGATTCATCGCGGATCGGCGACGCACTACGCGATCATCGCATCGCGGCGCCTTTGCCTCAACATGCTCGCCCCCGGCGACGACATGCTGGCGATGCGCTTCGCGGGCGCGCTCGGGCATCGCGGCGAAGACCGCTTCAACGAAGGTGACTGGCTCTGCCGTCCGGGCGCGCCTCCCCTGCTCCGCAGCGCCGCCGCGGCGCTGCAATGCGAGCTTGTCGAGGCGCATGGCTTCGGCACACACAGCGTCCTGCTCTGCGCGGTTCGCGACGTGCAACTCGGCTCGGGCGACGCCTCGCTCGTTTATGCCAACCGGCGCTACGGCGCCGTCCACCACCCCGCCGAAACAGAGATTTGACATGCAAGCAGAAGAAATCGTCATCGAGACCGCTCCCGCCTTCTACAAGATTTTCGTCGGCGACCTCGAACGTTCGATCGGCTTTTATTCCGACTGCCTTGGCTTTCGCGAGCAGCGCCGCATCGACGCAGGCAAGTTCGACGAAGTGGTCCTCGCGCCGGGAAAGCAGGGCGCCAGCGTCGTGCTCTGCCGCTGGAAAGACGGGCGAGCGGTCGAAGCCGGCGCAGCGAACGGACCGACCGGGTATTTCGTTGCCGATGTCGACGCGATAGCGGCCCGGATGTCCGACCGGGGAGCCAAGATGGTGTTAGGTCCGCTGGACTATGCAGGAATGCGAATTGCCGTACTTGCTGATCCCGACGGCCACCAAATTGAACTTTTGGGTCGCAGGGCAGCCGGCTAGCTAAACTGACTGCGAAAGCAGCGCTCTGATCTTCATTCATCGCGACGCCGACTTTGGCCGATTACGGACAGACAGCTATCGGGAAGAAATAGGGCGAAGCGGACATTCGATCATGGCCCTTGCCAGGCCGACTTCATCGCGCTCCAATCGTCGTATTGAAGCTTTGCCATTGGATCGACCGCTTTCAGGTCGCGAAGCCAAAAATCGAACCATTGAATGTTTCGCTTGAACACTGCGAGTTTGTGGGCGGGTTGCCACTTGATATGATGCTCGCCTGGGAAGACATACAGGTCAGCCGGAACTCGGGCAGCCCGAAGCGCAGTGAAGCTCTCCAATGCCGTGAGATATTCCCGATCCGCAGCCTGGAAGAGCATCGGGAAGGCGACGCGATGGGCATTTTGAGCCAAGGACATTCGGTCCCAAATGGCCGAGCCGCGGTCCGCAAGTCGCGGCCAACCAGCGTCCGCGAACGCCTCTGACACTCTCTCCCCGAGAAGAAAATCCTGCGACCGCTCCCAGCAGCACCCGCTCACCACCCCTGCGGCAAAACGTTTGCTGTTGAGAGCCGCAAATTGCACCGTCGACGAACCGTCGCTGAGCCCCGTTATCCCGATCTTCACCGGATCGACGTCCTCCTGCGCGACCAAGCGATCGATTGCCGCATCTATGACCGAGAGGACGTTCCGGCGATCGGTAAAGTCGTGAAGCAGCAATCGTTCGGCTTCAGCGACATTACGCGCGCCCGCTGCAAGCGCGATCCCGCTCGGGCGCTGGAGACTGATCACGACATAGCCGGCGTTTGCAAACGGTTGGATCGGAAACTCGTTTCCGGTCCCGCCGCGCAGGAAGCCGCGCGAGCTATATTGGACTATGACGGCAGGATAACGGGCACCGGGACGGTAGCCCACGGGATAGACGATATCCGTCCACGCTGCGACGCCAGACAGGCTCTTGAAATGCCAGCGCTCCACCCGTCCAAGGGAATAGGCCGCCATCTCGGGGTTGGGATCGACCAGCACCGACACGGTCCGGCGCTTCAAATCGATGCTCGCGATGTGGCGCGGCATCTGCGCAGTTTCGCGCGCACAGATCAGCCGGTTATTGGCCACGCGGCACCCGAAGAGGGCATCGATGGTCGCATAAAGTCGATGCGGCGTCCTCTGCCCCGGGCGCCATTCATAAATGGCAGTCTGCTCATCCGCCCATCCTTCGCGCCGAATGAAAAGAAGGCCGCGCATGTCCTGCGTCCAACCTAGAAGCTGTCCGACCCCTTGGCAGGCGGAGGCCATACAAGCAGTCCTCTTCCCCGACGGATCGATGATCGCCGGCCGCATCTTCGGCAAAAGCGACTGATCCTCATTTCGCTCGAGCAGCGCCCGCCGGCCACCCGCAGATTGAAGAGACGTCTGGCCAGCGTCCAGACGTGCGACCTCGCCATCGCTGGCCGGGCGCGCTGCGCCGCTCGCGATGTCGAGCGAAACATCGCGAAGACTTCCCGCAACCGCCGGGTTGGGCCGGCTACCGGCAATGGGATAGAAGCGATCGTCATAGCGGAAGCCGGTCAGACCCTCGCGATCGATCTCGTCGCGTACGGCGAGAGTACCTGCGGACGCGGAGTATATCAGCCGGCGTCCGTCGGCCGAAAAGGCGAAGCGTTCAATGTCGTCTTCGTCTGGCGAAAGCGGGACACTTGGCCGTCCGTCGATAAAGGCGCGCCAAATCCGGACGGCACCCCCAACCTGCTTCAGGAAGGCAAAACTCTGACCGTCGGGCGCCCATATCGGCGAGATCGCGCGCGCGCTGCCCGACGGCCCCGCGTCGAGCCGGCCGATGATCGTGCGCGTCCGGATGAGCTCGCCGCCTTCATCGACCTGAATAGCCGCAGCGCCCGGCCGGACGTCGGAAACGAACATTCCGATGCAGTGCCGGTTGGCTGCGGCATCGGCGCGGACGAGTTGATAAGCGATCCGTGAACCGTCCGGCGAGAGTGCGAAGAGGTTCGCGCCCTGCTCGGCATCCGTCGGGCCGATATCGCGAAGCGCCACAAGCTCTTCGCTGCCGAACGGCCTCAAGGTTCCGGCGGGCCGTTCCGCCGCCCGCGGAGCGAGCGCGGAACAGGTCTCCGCCGCCTGCGCCGCTCCCGGCAAGGCGACGAGAAGCAGCGTCGCCCATGCGGCGCGCAAATGAATGGCGCTCACCACTTCTTGCTGATGGTAAAGCTTATCGTCCGGCCAAGGCTCGAGTGATTGGTCGAATCGTAAGGGGTCGAGACCGGGCTGCTCGTGCGAATGGGCGCCGGCTTCTCGTTGAGGAGATTGAGGATGGCCATATCGAATGAAAAGCCCGAGACAAAGGCCTGTCCCGGCGCCGTGCCGATTTGCGCGGTGAGATCGACCGTCTGAAAATCGCCGACCCGGGCGGTGGTCGGGAAGCGCGTATCGGTCGTCTTGCCGATGTAGTTCCATGCCGCGCCAAAACGGAAGGCGTCGCGCTTCCAGTTCAACGAAGCGCGAGCGCGCCAATGCGGCGGATTGAAAATGATCCCCGACAGATCCTGCCAGGCCTGTCCCTCAACAAGCATCTGCTTGCTGTCGAGATAACTTGCCGAGCTCGCCAGCTCGAGCCGATCACGGGCGCTGACATTGCCCTCCCAGGTCGCGGTGAGATCGACACCCTGGATCGACTGGCGTGCGGCGTTAGCGAGGCTGCTGTCGACGATTGCGGAGATATTGGACGGATCGAACGGCGTGCCGGTCTGGTTGATGATGCCATAGGGCAAGCGCGATGCGATCGCGAGGACATCGGCGGCGCTCGGATTGAGAAGCACATAATCGGCATTCTGGGGAGCGAAGGCAGCCAGAACATTGCTTATCGGGGTTACGACGCGGTCGCGGTAGCGCGTCCTGAAATAGCTGGCCTCGAGCTTCAGCCCGTTAGCGAAGGCCGGTGTGTAGGTCGCCGTCGCGGTCCAGGTGTCCGCTTTCTCGGCGGTGAGCGCGGGGTTACCGCCGGCGAGATAGAAAACGGTCTGACCGCCGGGCGGGGTGAAGATCGCACCGGGAAAGAGATAACCCTCAAGCGGCTTGCCAAGCTGGAACAGGGTTGGCGCCTTGAACGACCGGCCCCAAGTCGCGCGAAGCGCAAGGTCGGAAACCGGGCGATAGATGATCCCGACCTTCGGCGTCGCAATGTCGCCGAAGCCGCTGTTATCCTCATAGCGAAGCGCTGCCGACAGCTGCAGTTCGCGCAGGCCCGCCGAACCGTTCGCCGCGCCCACGAGCGGCAGCGCCAGCTCGCCATAGGCGAAGCGGGTCTTGCGCTTCTCCTTGTAGACCCAGACCGGGGTCGTCGCGCCGCCAATGATCTGTCGATAGTCTGTATTCTGATCGTTCGCCCGGTAGCCGCCGCCGAAAGCGAGCCGCGCCGCACCGCCGGGCGCATCGAAGAGTCGCCCCTCGAACCCGAGCTCGACGGCATGGAAGCTGTTGTCATAATTGGGCAGGTAGAGCGCGGTCGGGTTGCCGCCCGCATAGACCTGCGTCACGATTTCAGTATCGCTGCGCGCATAGGTCCCCGAGAGCGTAGCCTGCCATCCGCCTGCGAGATCGGCGACAAGCGACGGCGTGACCGCGAAGGAGCGCACCCCGCGCCGCGCCTCCTGTCCCTGCGTCCGGCAATCGAGCGTGCCGACCGCGGACGAGCAGCGACGCGATGTGCGGTCGCTATATTGCCCGTCGATCTCCAGCCCGAGCCAGTCGCCGAGACGCTGATGACCGGCAACGACGATGCTCACTTGCCTGTAGCCCGGGATGAGCGTGGCGTCGGCATCGTCCCCTTGCGTGTAGCTTCGCTGACCGGCGCGAACCGGGGTTGCGCGATTATATTCGATCGTTGCGACCGCACCGCCGCCCGACCAGCGGCTGCCGCCGGTCAGCACATATTGCTGTTCGGCCGCACCGCCGTCGGTTGCGGCGCCGAAGCGCGCCGACGTCTGAATTCCGTCGAAATCACGGCGCAAGATCAGGTTCACGACACCAGCGACCGCATCCGAGCCATAAAGAGCCGAAGCGCCATCGGTCACCACTTCTACCCGTTCGACGGAGGCGAGCGGAATGGCCGAAACGTCGACGCCCTGGAACACGCCATCGTAAGCGCTGCGATGGCCGTTGACGAGCGTCAGCGTCGCGTCGGAACCAAGCCCGCGCAAGTTGAAGGCGGAAGATCCCGTGGTGTCCTCGGAGCCTCCCTGCGAACCGCGCACACCGGGGTTCTGCCCGCCGTTGAAATTCTGGGTAAGCGTCCGCGCGAATTCGCCGAGATCGCTCGCGCCGCTTTCGGCAATCTGGTCGCGCTGACGTGTTAGCGTCGGCGACGGCGTCTGGGTGCCGCGAATGCGCGACCCGGTGACGACGATTTCCGCGTCCGCCATGACGACCTCGGGCGCGGTACCCGCGGTGTCAGTCGAAGCGCCGTTTCCCACCGCGCTCACGACGAAGGCACCCCCGCGCCCCCGCACCGCAGCGAGGCCCGACCCTCGAAGTAATACAGCAAGGCCCTGCTCCGCGCTGTAGCTCCCCTTGAGGACCGGCGCGCGTTTGCCGCGAACGAGCGCGCCATCGAACAGGATTTGCTGACGCGTCGTGCGCGCAAAAGCGCGGAGCGATGCGTCAAGCGGCTGGGCGGGCAGATCGAAACGGTAAGTCTGCGCCTGCGCGATCGCGGGCGCCGCCACCATGACCGCCGCCGATATCCCGAGGATCATCCCACCTGTCACGCGCCCCGTCATATCAGTCCCCCTGTTTGACGCCGCGATCCAGCGGCATGGAGGATAAGACGCGCATGTTCAAAAGACTCACATCGACGAATTCATAAAATTGTCATCGCGGCCTGCTCGCGAGGATCACCGCACCGCCTTCGCGGCGGACCTCGAGCGGATAGGCCATCTGCGCCGCGTCGAGGAAGGCGTCCGTATCGCCGGCATTGAACACGCCATTAATCTCGATCGCGGCCGCACGCGCATCGCCTATGGTGACCTTCGCGCGGCTGTAGCGATTGAGCCGTTCAGCAACAGCGCTCAAGGGTTCATCGACGAAACTGAGCTGCCCCCCTTCCCAGGCGAGCGAACGCGCCACATCGGCCTCGACGATGGTCGGCGCCACGGGAGCCTTGACTGGCGCGACAAGTTCGCGGCCCGGCACGAGCGCGATCGCATCCTTGCCGGGCGTCCGTTTGAGCGCGAGGAGCCGCGGCGCCGAGGGCGGCTCGCCGCGCACCACCGCCACGCTGCCTTCGTAAAGGATGACATGAAGCTTGTCGCCTAGCAGTTCGACGCTGAACGCGGTGCCCGTTGCCACCACGGTCCGTCCGCCTGCGGTGACCGAGAAGGGCCGCGCAGCGTCCTTTTCGACATCGAACTTGGCGCGGCCTGCCAGCAGGTGGAGCATGCGCCGATCATCCGCGAGGTCGACCGCGACGCGCGTCTCCGCATCAAGTGACAGACGCGACCCATCGGAGAGCACGAAAGTTCGCCGCTCACCGAGCCCGGTCGCATATTCCACCGGCCCGCCGCGGCCCGGAAAAAAGGCGATCGTCAGCGCGAGCAGCAGGCAAGCCGCCGCGACCATCGCCCAACGCCATCCGCGGCGCGGGGCACCTCGCGTCCATCGCTTAGCATTCGCTTCGCGCATCGCCTCCAGCGCTTCGGCACGCATGGCGATGACCTCAGCGTCCGCCTCCATCGCGTGGAGACCGCCCCACACCGCGAGCGCCCGCTCGAACGCCGGCGGATGCGCCGCATCGGCCGCAAGCCAGGCATCGAAGTCCGCCTGCTCAGCCGGATCCAGCGGAGCGCCGGCCATGCGAATGCACCACGCTCCCGCCGCCTCGCTGCTGCCAGTTCCCGCTTCCCGGCTCGATAGATCGTCGTTCATTCGGCCTCCCCCAGCCTGTCGACCAGATAAGCCATCGCGCGGTAGACATGTTTTTGCACGGCGCTGCTGGATATCCCGAAGCTCTCGGCGATCGTCCGGTAGTCGAGCTGCTCGTACCGAAACAGAAGAAATATCTGGCGCGTCCTCTCGGGCAGATCTTCGAGCCCGGCCCGCAGGATGTGGACGGCCTCACGTCCGGCGGCGACGCGGTGCGGGTCGATCGGATCGACGCCTCTTCCATCGATCGCGCGCGCTCCCGCCGCGAAATCGCGGCGCACCGCCATACGGCGCGCCCTGTCGCGCAAGAGGTTGGCCGCAACCTGGAAGATATAGGCGTCGGCCCGCCGCATCTCTACATCATCCATAGCTGCGATCCGCGCGAAGACCTCCTGCGTCAGATCCTCGGCCTCGCTGTGATTGTGCACGCGGCGAAGGAAGAAGGCGAGCAGGCCGGGACGGTGATCCCGGTGCATGTCCGCCAATGCTTCCTGCCTGTCGCCCACCTGCACTCCTGCATTCTTCCGGGCTGAAAATTCTCCCGAACGATATTAGACGCACGAGCCGAGCCAAGTCACACCACGCTCCCCAATTTTATTTTCGGCGCTGCTCGATAGTGGGGCAGATATTGGAGGCAGAAGGGGATAAGCGGACGCAAAGCACTGCGCTTGAATTCTGCGACTGCAGGGTCGCGACTAGGGACTGACTGCGTTCGCCACCGACGAGCCCGGTTCTCGTGCCGGTTTCACATAGCGATCCAGAAAGTCGATCGCCCGCCGCCCCAGGTCTGCGGCATTTGCAGTCGACCAGTGACTCGGCACATGGGCTTCACCGGCATATTCGGCAAATTCCGCAGTCTTTCCTGCAAAGCGCAAAGCATTGAACATCTTCCGGGCGTCCTCAATCGGAATGAGGTCGTTCGAACCATGTGCGATCAGGATCGGCGCTTGCATTCTTCCCGCCTGAAAGAATGGCGAAAGCTGGATGTAGCTGTCCATGTTCGCCCATGGCAGGCCTTTGATGTTCCAATACTGCTCGATTGCCCCGGGCGGATAGCCGAAATCCCGGTTCTTGCCCATGAATGCGGTCAGATATGTCAAATCATAGGCTCCCGCGAGCGCGATGCCGCCGCGAAACAGGTCGCTCTCTATCAGCAGCGACGCGGTCGTGTATCCGCCAAAGGACTGTCCCATGACCGCGAGACGCGACATATCGACATAGCCGAGATCGGAGGCATGCCGGATCTGCGGCGTCAGCAGCCCCTTGACGTCGTCGACCACCGATGGGCTGATTTCACCGAGCGGCCGGACCGGCAGTTCTGTCACCAGAACCGCATAACCGCGGGTCGTAAAAATCGACGCCGGCATGGTTTGTTGAAAGCCTCCCCCGAACTTGCCCACCCGCGTGGTTGAGCGCGGATAGACCGTGACCACCGTCGGCAAACGGTCGCCGCGCTTCGCGCCGGGCGGAAGGTAAAGCGCCGATTTCACGCTGTTCCCCGCGCCATCGAGACGATTGACCGGTGTATCAAACAACACGGGGGGAGCGAAAGTGAACCCGTCGAGTCTGGGTTCGACATGGGAAACCCGCTGTTTGATCGAGAGATCCGGATTGAACCGGATAATATCCTCTGGCGTGGAGTTATCCTCGTAGATCGCGAGCAGGTCCTGCGAGCCACGCACCTGACCGACAGGATCGATCGTAGCGAAATCGGTCCACATCGACGAGACTGCCCCCGACAAAATATCGAGGCGCAGCACGGCAGTCTTGCCCGTCGCCCTTTCCCGAGCGCGCGCCGCAACCGAATTCGCATCGGGTTGCCACAACCGTCCATCCCCGTCGCGAACGAGGTTGTCTGCGAGAAACCCGGAAGGAATTTCGATACGCCGTCCCGCCCGGCCATCGAGACGAACCAGCTCGAAGGCGCCCGGATGCGGTTCGAGATAAGCCGGGTCGTCGAGGGGATCGATCCCGACCACGAGCGCATTTCCATCGTTCATCAGACCCAGCGCATCGGGAATCGCCGTCGACAGCTTGGCCGATACGCGGTGCGGCGTGAAGCCGTCGTCGGCTCCGGCTGTCCACAGCCCGCCATCCTGGACCCAGAAAATCTCGTCGCGGACAGGATGCCAGAAATGCGAACCCTTCAGATAATGGGACTCCATCCGCGTGAGCCGCTCCGCGACAAGCTTCGCGGCCCCGCCGCCGACCGGCGCGACGCCGAGGTCAATATTGGGCCTGGCGCCGCCTGTCTCGTTGCCGACATGCGAAATAAAGGAAATCCAGCGCCCGGATGGTGACAGCAGCATTGCGCTCGGGGGCTTTGCATAATCGTGAGACACGATCGTTCGGACCCGTCCGCCCGCGACGTCGATAGCCGCGAGGTCGGCGTGAAACAGGGTCTCGACATGCTTGGCCAAGGCTATAGCGGAGGCATCGGAGGCCGGTGCAGCGCCTGACGAAGCACCGCCCGTAGTTTGAAAAGTCACTGCCGCTGCCGGTCCGGACTCCGGTCGCGCTCCGGACGACAATGGCTCGGGCACGAGCGGCGCAAGCAGCTGCTCGCCGCCGGGCAGCCAGATCGGCTCGTCGCCCGTCCATAGACTCGCCTTGATGCGCGCTTCCGAAATCCGGCGACTCTTGCCCGAGGCCAGGTCATGGATCCACAATTGAGGCGCGTCGCCGCCGTCGCAGTAGGACGCGATGCTCTTCTCGTCCGGCGAAAAGACCGGGCGCCAGCAATTCCCCACCCCTTGCCCGATTGCCTTCGTCTCGCCGCTGACCAGATCGACCAGCCATATTGCGGTGTTGGGGATTTGCCCTGGCACGCCATTGCTCATGAACCGGTCAGCGCCCGAAGACGTAATCGGCCGTTCCCCCACCGTATAGGCCAGCAGATGCCCCGAGTGCGAAAGGACCGGTCGATGTCCCGACTTGAGCTCGCGGGCACTGACGGGCAGATCGAAAGGCATGACCTTGCCTTCAGCTTCCGCAGCACTGGCTGCGACCGGGATAAATAGCGGGCCCAGCAACACAGATGTGGCGGCAAGGAGGGTGCGCTTCCGGAAGCACCGGACAGGATTTGACGTCATGAAAGTCTCCGTCGGATTGGGAGGTGCGCGCGTTACCAGCGCTTGGAGATACTGAAGCTCACGAAGCGGCCCACCGGCGAATAGTTCGTCGAGTCATACGGCGGCTGATAGACGATCGTCGTCGCGATCGCGGACGGCTTGGTGTTGAACATATTCTCAAGCGAGAGGCTGAGATCGAGCCCGCGTAGTAACGAAGCCCCTTCTTCGAACCGGTAGCGGGCGATGAGATCGACCGTCGTCATCCCGTCGATCGCGAGCGACGTTGCCGTGCGCGCGTCGGATACGCCGCCGGTGTAATTGACGAAGGAAGAGAGGGTGAAGCCGCGATCGGAATAGGCCGCGCCGCCCCGGACCCGAAAATGCGGCGGATTGAAAAGATATCCCGCAAGCGGTTGTTCAGGTTGGAGCGCACTCAGCACCTGCTTGCTATGGATATAGCTTCCATAGAGTGACAGATCGATCTTGCGCGCGCCGCCGACATCGAAGCCATAGCGCGCATCGATGTCGACACCGCGGATCGACTGCGTGCTCGCGTTGACGCGTCGATTGTCGATGATGGCTACTACCTTCGCAGGATCATAGGGAACCGTCGTGGCATTGGTGTAGGTGCCTGCTGCCAAGGCAGCCGCCAGTTTCGCTGCGTTCGGCGATAGAGTCACCTGCTCGCCATATATCGGATTGGATAGCGACGTGCTGCTGTAGAGGATCGGCACGACAACACGGTCGCGGTAATCCACCTCATAATAGGTCACCTCAAGTCGCGCGCCGGCAAGCGCCACGGGATGGGCGACGAACGATGCCGACCAACTCGTCGCTCGCTCCGGTTTCAGTGACAGGTTCCCGCCGGCAAGAAAGAGGACGGTCGCATCCGCGGGATAGGCCGAGCCGCCTAGTCGCGACGCCTGATAGAGGATGGTCGAATTTCCGCTCAACTGTTCGTAGAAAGTTGGCGCGCGGAATGATTTTCCCCAAGTCGCCTTCAGTTCGAAATCGGCGCTCGGCGCATAAATGAGCCCGAACTTGGGCGTAGTAACCCGATACTCGCCGGTATAATCTTCGTACCGAAGCGCGGCGGCCAGGTTGAGACTGTGAAGTCCCGCAATATCCTGAGCGGGGGATGCTATCGGAACATTAATCTCGCCGAATGCATAGACGGTGTCCCGTGTCAGCCTGATATCGCGCGCCGACGCGGCCGGGATAGTCCGCTGGTCATGCCAGTAGTTCGCACGATACCCCCCACCGACGGCAACCCGAATGTCGCCCGACGGCAGGGTAAACAACGGTCCGTCCGCCGCGAGTTCGGCCGACATCCCTTCATTGCAATAGCACCCCGAACCCGCAACCGAAGTAACCCCCGAGATCGTCTGGACCGATCGATAGTCCGAGGAATTCATCGAATAGGTTCCGCTCAGCGACACGGCCCAGCCGGGCGAGACTTTCCAGTCGAGCGACGACGCCAGCGACAGACCTTCGATCTCATATCGCTCGTCGAGGTTGTAGGGCATTGTCGGCACGATCGGGATGATCCGGTTGCTTGAGCGCCGGTTGTACAGGGCATCCAGGCGGATCGAGAGATCGGGAACGATCTGTTGTTCGGCGCCGAACGCAACCGCGTGCCATTTCTGGTTCGGCTGGTACATCAACTCGTCGGCGGGGCCCGTCCCCAGATCGCGTTGCGACGCCTTGATCGCGGTCGTCCGCCCGAATTCGTAAGCGAGCCAGACGCCGCCGCTGTCCCAGCTCGTACCGCCGATCAAGCCATATTGCTGCTGCTCGTTACCGCCGTCCGTCGACGCACCCCAGCGCGCCGAGGCTTCGAGGCCATCAAAGCGCTTTTTCAGCAGGATGTTCGCAACCCCGGCGACCGCGTCCGATCCGTACAGCGCCGATGAACCGTCAGGAACGACCTCGATCCGGTCGAGTGCCAGAAACGGGATAGCCGATACGTCGATCCCCTGCTGCGCGCCACCATAGGCGACGCGGTGACCGTTAAGCAGGGTGAGTGTTGCGTCGCTACCGAGGCCGCGCAGGTTGATGGTCGCCGCCCCGCCAAAGCCGGTACCGCGGCTCTCGGGAACACCATAGCCGACACCGGCGTTGCTACCGCCGCCGAAGTTCTGGGGGATGGTACGGATCACGTCAGCGACGCTCGCCTGCCCGGCGTTGCGCATATCCTCGGCAGTCCGCACAACGACCGGAGATGCGACACTGTTCCCGCGGATACGCGACCCGGTGACAATGATTTCAGCGTCCTCGCTATCGGCCGCGGCGCTTCCGGCCTCGCTTTCCCCCGCGACGATGGCAATCGCGCCCGAGGTGTCGATCCGGTAGCTGAAGCCGGTGCCGCGGAGCAGCGCCGCGAGCGCCGCTTCTGCAGAAAGCGATCCCCGAACGCCGGCCGAACGCGCCCCTCGAATATCGTCCGCCTTGTAGATGATCTGCCGACCGGACTGGCGGCCATAGGCATCGAGCGCCGACTTCAGACTCCCCGCTGCGATATTATAGGCTCGGGTCTGAGCCTGCGCCGGCGTCGCCATCGCGACCACACACACGCCTGTAGCAAGCGTCGCAGCAAGGCTTCTCATCTTCATCGTTTCCCCCTGTACGGCCGCACCCTGTTGCAACCCTCAGGAATAACGACAAACCGGCGTCACATAACCGTAACGCATCAGCTCGAGATTTTTATCGCGTCGGGCGTGACATCGACGCGGAGGCCATAGGCATCGCGCAGCAGCCGGGCGAAGGCCTCCACATTCGAGGCCTGAAACGTGCCGCCGATACGAATGCTCGCAGCCTCGGGATCGGTCACGAGAATCGGGCGCTGGTGGTAACGGCTGAACTCCGCCGCCGCGTCGGCAAGGCTCGTCTGGTCGAAACTGAGCATACCGTCGCGCCAGGCGAGCGCGTTTCCGACACGCTCTTCGGAGCGTTCGGCAACGAGGATCGAGCGGCCATCGCTGATGGCTGACATGCCGCCCGTGATCGTCGCAGACGCCGGGCGCGCGCCTCCGCCGGGAACCTCGTCAATCCGGACCCTGCCCTCGATCACCGATACCGATACCCTCTCACCGTCACGCCGGACCGAAAATTTCGTGCCGAGCACGGTCACCGTCCGGGTTCCTGCATGTACGACAAAGGGCCGGCCCGCATCATGGGCCACCTCGAAATAGGCTTCGCCATCCTCGAGCCATATATCCCGGCGTCCCGAGGACGCCGACGACCGGATCACGCTGCGGGTGTTGAGTTCAACATGGCTGCCGTCGGCAAGCTCGACATTCTTGCGCTCGCCCACGGGAGACCGGAAGGTCAGGGCGACCTGCTGCCGCGCTGCCGGCCGCGGCACGATCTGGATCGAGCCGATCCAGACAGCGACCGCGAGCGAGGCAGCAAGCGCGAAGGGTTTCCAATGTCGGCGCAACGGGCCTTCGATGGGTGGAACCGTCTCCGGCTCAACCCCGAGCGAGCCGATGCGGTCTGCCTCACGCCAGCTATGCTTCAATCGCCAGTAGGCTGCCTTGTTGCCGTCGGATTCGGCAAGCCAGGCGTCGAGATCGACCTGGTCGCTTTCCGACCAGTCACCGTTTTCGCGGCGTATGATCCAGGCGGATGCCTTGTCGGACGCCTCCGCTGCGCGGCTCATATCTCTCTCCCCTGCCGCCCTTTCCGGGCAAGTTTCTGTCTTATGATCTTGCCAGTTCCGCCCAGCATGAAGTCGGCAAGCGCCTTCATACCCATGGAAAGCTGACGCTCGACGGCATCGATGCCGATGCCGAGATGCGCCGCCGTCTCGCGCGTGTTCATGCCTTCGATCTTGCGGAGCAGGACGATCTGGCGGACGCGCGGCGAAAGCCGGTCGATCCCTTCCTGCGTGCGCCGGAGCGCCTCGCGGGCCAGGACATGCCGTTCGGCGGTCAGCAGGTCGGCGTCATGTTGCACGGCCTCGAGATCGGCAACGAGTTCGAACGAAACGATGCGCGCCCGCTTGGCACGGTTGATCAGATGGTTGCGGGCAACCGTAAACAGATAGGGCCTGACCTCGTCCGGCAGGCAGCGGCGGGCACCGGCAATGACCTGCTCGTAAATGTCGTGCCGCAGATCGACGACGTCATCCGCGACCCGCCAGTTGCGCCGGATAAACTGGGTCAGCGCCGCCTCATTCGGCAGCACCTCGCGGCAGAACCAGCTCTCGAGAATATCGTCATCCACCATCGGCGCGCCTGCCTCCCGGGCGATCGTCTGCCCTTCTACCGAAGGAAGACAATTGGTGACAGAAAAGCCGTAACGACTTTTTTTGAAGGCGCGGGCCGCGCCTTCCGTGCGATTCACTACCTAACCCGGTTCATCGATTCTGGCCGATAACAGCCAGTCTGCTTTTTCTTCTGGAAACCCCCAAAGCCGACGGCACCTCATCAGTTAGGGGCAGCGAGAAAGGGCCTTCTGTCGAACTCCCGCCCCTGCAAAGCAAAAACGGCAAACTTCCGTGATTATTGGGGGTCAGACCTAGTATTTTTCCGCATGCCGCACCAGATAGCACTGATCGCATCCCTCAGTTCTGAGCGCCGATGCGACTGAGAGATGCGTCGAAGCTCCCGCTCATTTTGTGGAGCTGCGCCATGCCAAAGGTATCGACTTTTTCGAAGACCGCGCTTTCCTCCTTCGCTTCCGTTCGCCAAGTTCGAAGAGTTCTTTCAAAGCCGGAGATGGAGCGACAATCAGCTGTCGAGAATTGGGAAAATGAAGGCGGTCGTTTCCCCGAGTTTGCTCCACTACGACACCCGTCTTCTGTGGTCGTCACAGGCCCTGAGCAGCTGGCTAACGAGATAGATCAGCTGACAAAAGCTCTCGCCAGCGATTTTGCGAATGGGTGTGTTGGGAAGCGCTACAATACCTATCAGCATCGTTCGCGAGTGATCCGGCAATTGACGGCGTGCAGGGCCGCGCTGTGTTCTGGTCCTCTATAACTCGAACTCAACCGTCAGCGTGACTGCCGATTGCCCTGAGGGCATGGAAGACCCCTTATAAGCAAAGACTTTATTGTTCGGAGATACCTCGCGAAATGGCGACACTTCCGTCTGCCAAGGCACTCCTGCCGCCCTTTCGAGGCTTCGTTTCGACCGGCGCTATGCTAGCGACAACTCCCAAAGTGACATGGCATGGGTTGTCGATGAGCCCTTCTTCCAGCGCCATCGCCACAAGGTGGGCGCGATTGCGCGAACGGGTTTTCAGTTTGAGGTGGCTGATATGGGACTCGACGGTACGCGAATTGATCTCGAGCTCTCGACCGATCTCCTTCGCGGAGGCACCCGAAGCAACGAGCGTCAGCACTTCGAGCTCCCGCGCCGTCATAGGCTGCATCAATATATAAGGCATGATTTCCCTCCGGGGATCGCTCTTGCTGGGTCTTCAGCAAATTTGCGATCCTGGGCAGGCCCACGTGCGGGAATTGCGATTTCCCTTGTTCGACTGCGACTCGGAGTTCATCGACCGGCCCTCTTAGCCTTTGATTAAGATTCATTCAACGAATTAAGCCTCCCATGCTTGCAATAGCTTGCCTGAAATAGATTGCCTGCTGCCCCATCCTGAGAATGACGGCCCAAGCGATCCGAAATCTCGTACCCCTAGAGTACGGGCTAGATCAGAAATGCACATACGTAAAAATACAGACGTATTAACCTGAGTTGTAACATGAATGATATGGTGACATAAAAATCTCATCGGGCATTCACAACAATTCCAAAGTCCTATCTATATTACTTCATGTAGATGAGGATTATTGAGTGATATTGTAAAAACACTTTTCACTATTTTGAAGTTGCTATGAATTTTCGATTTCGATTCACCAATGGATCGAATTCCTTTGCTCGATCATCGGGCATACGAAGCCGGAAATCCCCGGTAACCACTTAAAATCAAGGGAATTATTCATGCGCAATTCACTATTCCTCGCTTCCGCAGCTATCGCATTGGTCGGCTTCAACGCCGCCCCCGCTATGGCGGAAACACTCAGTGTGCAGGGCGTCGTTGCCCCCTATTGCAACGTCAATCTCACCAATGTCTCGAGCGGCACCGCCTCGATCGCCTTCACCGACAACCAGAAGGTCGCGAACCTGCGCCTTTCGTGCAATGCCGCTTCGGGAACGAAGATGGTCACCGATCCGCTGAACGGTGACTTGCTCAGCGCTGCCGGCAATCGCATCAACTATGCGATGACGCTGAAGTCGCCCACCAATGCCAATTTCGTGATCAATGAAACCGACACGGCGCCGGGCAATGCCGAAGCCGTTGGCCTCTTCACGCGGCAGCAGGCCGGCTATGCGCAGAGCGTCGCCAACGGCCTTCCGCTCGAGCTCTGGCTCAATGTGAACGTCGAGAACGCCAATACCCAGCCGGATTTCTCGACCCCCAACGTGTTCCCGGCTGATGCGGCGCCTGCTGGCACCTATACCGAGGTGTTCAGCTTCACCGCTTCGTCCATCTGATCGGACGGGTCATGCATGGGATCGCCTTCACGGGCGGTCCCATGCTGCATTTTGACGGCGGGAACATGTCTCATGCGTATCGCATATTCACTTTGTGCCGCAGCTATCGGGCTTCTCGCCAACGCCTCGCCGGCGCAGGCGCAGGGCTATCAAATCCAGCCCATGCTCGCGACGATCCGCCCCTCGGGCCCCGATTCCCGGCTGACATTGTCGATCAAGAACACCGGCGAAGTGCCGATCATGCTCGAAATGATCCCCTTTCGTGCGAGTGTCGACGAGGCCGGAACGCCGACCCGGGCACCGGAGGACAAGGACCTGCTGGTCTATCCCGCGCAGACGGCCATTCCCCCCGGGCGCGAACAGACCGTACAGATACGCTATATCGGCGATGCCGCCCTCGCCGAGGCGCGGATGTATGGTGTGCGCGTGGCGCAATTGCCGATCGATTTTCGCACCGGCGCCGCGAAGGGCGACGCCAATGCTCAGGCGGATGTGAAGGTCAGCTTCAATTTCCTCAGCCATATCATCGTCTCGCCGGAGTCCGCCCGGTCCGACATCGTTGTCGAGGTCGTCGAGCACAAAGCCGATGGTGGTCTGGCGCTGCGGCTCCGCAATCCCGGAACGGGAATTGCGGTGCTCAACTCGGCGCGTTGGACCTTCACCGACGCCGCAGGAAAGAGCGTGGAGCTCGATACCGACCATGTTCAACTCGGAGATTTTTCGGCGCTCTTGCCGCACCAGGACCGGCTGGCGTCGGTCGCTGCGAAGGATGTCCCCGGACTGACGGGCACGATTACGTCCAAGCTGGAAATACCGTGACGCATGGAGCACTCGCTGCGACACCTTTCAATCTGCCTGTGCGGATCGATGCTCGGCGCCGTCTCCGGCCCGGCATCTGCAACCGTTCAGCCTTCGGACGCGTCGCCCGCAATTACCGCAGACTCAGAGGGCGCAGTGCCCGCTCCGGCAGGCGGTGCTTCGGCCCGGGTTCCGCTCGATGTTCCGCTGACGCTGAACGGAAAGTTCCTCGGCACCATTTCCATCTCGGTTGACGGCAAGGGCGATGGCGAGATCGACGCCAAGCGCTTGCTTGAGCTCCTTGGTCCGGTCATCACCCCGAAAATCAAGGCCCTGATCGAAGCCCGCATCGCGGGGCGCAATATCGTAGCCTTTGCCGCATTCGACGGCGACGGGCTGAGCATCGCCTTCGATACGCTGAGCCTGAGCGTCACGGCGACTTTACCGACCGACGCAACCAGCGCAACCGCGGTGCGCGTGGTCGAGCGCGACGGCGCGCCCGTCCCGCAGACCTTTGATCAGCCCGCCGGTTTTGCTGTTGGCGCCAATATCTCCGCCACCCAGCGCTATGTCCATGACGGGGGTCAGGGCTTCCAGCCACTCAGCGTCGATGTCGACGGCATCATGAACATCGGCGGCTTCGACGGCGTCACCGTGACAGGCGGCATGCGTTATGACGGCAACAATCGCGAACATCCTTGGGAGCGCCGCGAGATCCGGGCCACGCGCGATTTCTATGATAGCGCAGTCCGCGCCACGCTCGGCGAGTTCACCCCGGGCAGCACATCTTTTCAGGGCTCGGGCCGCATCCTCGGCTTCGGAGTCGAACGGGCCTTTTCGACGATACGCCCCTTTCAGAATGTGCGTCCGATCGGCCGCCAGGACTTTGTTCTCGATCGCGAGTCGAGCGTCGAAGTCTATGTCAACGATATCCGTGTCCAGACACTGAGGCTCGCGGCGGGCCGTTACGATATCGGGGACTTTCCCTTCGCCGCAGGACCCAACAATGTGCGGCTGGTCGTCGACGATGTCGGCGGACGCCGCGAGATTCTCGATTTCAACATCTTCAGCGGCGCCGATCTGCTCAATCCGGGGGTCACGGAATTCGGGGGCGCAATCGGGCTTCGCGAGGGTGACACGCGGCTACATTATGGAACGCCCGCCGCGACCGGCTATATCTACCGCGGCATTTCCAATGCTCTGACGTTGGGGGTCAACGCGCAGGCGACGAGTTTCTCGGTCCAGGCCGGCGGGTCGGCGCTATGGGGCTCGCCGCTCGGCTTCATCCAGGTGGAGGCATCGGCGAGCCGGAGCCTCAACGGTTTCGGGTTCGGAACAGCGCTTTCGTTCGACTATCGCGGTGAATTCTCGTTGCTGCGCGAGCGCGATCTGCGACTGAACATCTCTTCGGTGCTGCGTAGCGCCAATTTCCAGGACGCCTTCACGCGCGAAGCCCGCAATCCCCAGGCATGGCAGTCGGCGGTGCTACTCCAGTGGCGCGCGCCGTTCGAGATCAGCATGGGGCTGGGATATGGATATACGAAGATGCGCGGCGACGGGCGCGACATCCAGCGGTTCGATGCGAATATCGGACGCACTTTCGGGCGGTTCAGCGTGAACAGCACAGCGTCGCATATCAACGACGATCGTGGCGGTGATTGGCGCGTGTCGGTCGGCGTCTCGGTGCGCCTCGGCCCGGGCTGGTATGGCGATGTGCGTTACGACAGCAGCACGCAGCGCAAGGAGGTCGAGATCAGCCGGTCGTCCGAAGGCAGGCTCGACGAACTGAGCGGTAATCTCCGCTTTACCGACGAGCGCGAGGGCACCGCCTTGGCGGGGCGGCTCGCCTATATCAACAATCGTTTCGACCTTGTTGTGAACCACAACCGGATCGAATCGCGCAGTCCCGATGGCCCGAGTTCGACCATTTCCGACTGGAATCTCCGCGGATTTATTGGCTTCGCCGACGGAGCGATCGGACTAGGGCGGACGGTGAACGACGGTTTCATCATCGCGCCGGTCCATGACACATTGGCAGGAAGCCAGGTGCGCATCCAATCGGGGGACCGGATCGTGGCGCGATCGGGCCTGTTCGGACCGGCAGTCATTCCCGTAAACCGGGCCTATGGCATCAACCGCTATGAAGTGAAGGTCGATCCGCTCCCCGTCGGCTATGATATCGGCAGCGGCGTCATCAACACATTCCCCGGCTTCGGCTCGGGTTACCGCGCCGAGATCGGCAGCGATGCCTCTCGCATCGCGACCGGGTATCTCGTCGGGCCGCAAGGCCCGCTTTCGCTCGTCGGCGGCACCGTCGAGGCGGTGGACGACAAGAAGCTAGAGCCGCGGCCTTTCTTCACCAACCGCAGCGGCCGCTTCGTCGCCGACCGGCTGGCGCCTGGACATTATCGACTGATCGTCGGCGGCGCCGTCGTCGCCACATTCGAAATCACCCGAGACTCCAAAGGATTGATCGATGTCGGTACGCTCAACACGCCATAGGCTCGCCATCGCCACCCTATGGGGAATGACCGCGGCCGGCACCGCCAATTCTGCCGCAGCTTGCGACGCTTTGGTCGTCGAACAGCCATCGGTGCTACGCCTCGACTATGACGCGTTCGCAAGCGCCCCGGCGGCGGGAAGAATGAATTTTAGCATCGAGAGCCGCTCGGCCGAGCGCTGCGCGATGGACATCGCCTTGCTCGGCCCCGACCGTCTGCCACTCGACGAAACCGAAGTCGGCGATACCGGCGTGCGGGTCCGTTTCAATGCCGGCGCCGGCGACACCGCGATGGCAGCGACCGCGACACCCGGAATCTGGCGCATTCAACTGGATCCCGGCAAACGATACCGCCTATCACTTGAGGTCGTGGCAATTCGCGATGCGGTCGCCGAGGCGGGCGAGCATTCCCAGACGCTCGAAATGGAGCTTCGCGACAGCGGCGCAATTTCGTCCAGCCACGCAGGGAATCCCGTGACTTTTAAGCTTGTCTCGCCGCCGCGGGCTCAGATGAACATTGCCGGCGCGGCGGGCGCTTTCGGCCAGGGGGCCGCGGTGAGCCGCGTCGACTTCGGCGAAATGACGGCGAATGAAGCGCGCCGCGTCTTTCTCCAGGTCCGCGCCAATACCATCTCGCGGCTCACCATCGATTCCGCCAACCGGGGCTTCCTCAAACTGGAAAACGGCAGTCCCGCGGCAGATTCGATCGGCTATTATGCCATCCTGAACGGCATCGAGATCGATTTGCGCCAGCATTATGACGCCATGTTCGATCTGCCGCGCACCCTTGCGGGATCGTCGCTGCCCTTCGATCTGCGGCTGGGCGAAGTGGGGGCGCATGTGGCCGGGACATACAGCGATCTCATCACGATCGAATTCAGCCCGTTATGATGGTTGATATGGACTGGCAGGATGGAACGCGAGTTCAGGAACGGGGTTGCGGCAGCCACCGATCGATACGCCGCCTGCAAGCCACGAAAAGTTCAGCGCGGTAGACATTCGTGAAATGGCCGCTAGCAGACGTTGAAGTCGTCAAATACAAGCACGACTTTCAATGGTTTGCGCGTGAAACCGAACGTCCGATTCGAGGCCCATTGCAGACTTGCACTTGCTTGATGCGAAATGTTCTCCAAGCTAGTAGCGATTTAGACGGGGCACCGAATGTCTGATTTCGGGCGCATAGATGCCCGAAACAGTGAGCAAAACGAAACCGGACCACGTATCGACACGCGGCCCGGCTTGGGAACGATCGGTTAGCCGGAGGCTAGCTGCTCTGCTTGCCCGGCTTTGCCGCTTCTCCGCCCTGCTGAGGCCGCTTGTCGCGGTCCGGCTGGCCGGGCTGACGGCGATTGCCATCTTCCTGCTGGGGCTGGCGCTCGCCTTCCGGTTTGCGGCCCGGCTGGTTGCCGGTCTGGTTCTGGTCGGGGTTGACCATGACCATTCTCCTCTCTTCAAATGCCCGGTAGTGGGCATGGAGAAGACGCGCGGGATAGGGCATTGTTCCTGTTTATCATGCCGGGTCGCGAATTAGGCGATTCCGTCCGGTCGAGCGGCAGCACAGTTTCAGCCTGCTCGCGATAAGCCCGCCGATGAAGGCGAGGACCAGTCTCATTACGAGCATGGAGAGAGACAGGTATCATGGGGCAATAACGATCCTTCCGGAAAGGGCCGCCATACAGAAGACGGCCGCGCCACCAGCGATGGCAGAAGGTCGATCCTACAACGGCGACGGACCAAAGCACGCAGCAGCTTGGATCGCACGTCAGCAAACTAGACACGAAGTTCCCCAAAGCTCCATCCGGGCCGTCGACGAATATGATCGCTCTGCTTTAGCATTGGACATGCATCATCCCCAGATGGGGGATATTGCATCCCCTGCCTTGAGCGCCGGTGCGACTGAGAGATACCTCCATACTCCCGCTCTACGACGGAGCCGGATAATGCCGAATATATCAGAAGTTTTGAAAGGCAGGCGGGCCGCGGCCGCGCCTCGCGTGATAACGCTGCCTTCGCGGCACGAAGCGGACAGGCGATCCACAGTCGAGAGTTGGGAAAATGAAGGCGGCCACTTCCCCGAGTTCGCACCCATCCGAAACCCGAGCGCCGCAGTTCCCGAACCGGCGGTCACCGAATCCGAAATGCAGAGAGCGGAGATAGAGAGCCTCACCCGTAAACTCGCCGACGACTTCGCCAACGGGCGCGTCGGCAAACGGTACAGCACCTATCAACATCGCACACGGGTCATTCGCCAACTGACGGCGATATGGGCCGCAGGGCGCCACTGATCACCCCCGGCAGGCTGCTTGGTGTCCAAGGCCAGCGGCGCATCCACTCCAGTCCGTCATTGCTGTCCGAGCTTCGCGTAGCGGCCCAGGCAGCGAGGGCGCATTTCGCGCGCGTCTCATCAAATTTTCCAGTCGCCCTAAGTCCGTTGATAAAATCCCGATTAAAATAATAAATATTACCGATACAATTTATCACGATAGGAAGAAATGTATCGAATCTTGAAAATATTATTTCATAAAATATAAATATAGAGGAACAATGTCAAATGCGGAGTGTTCATCAATAGAGAGCGGCATCTTGCCAGCTCCAGGAGCCTCCCAAATGTACAGGTTTATTCTCGCGGCGAATATCGCCGCCATCGCCCTTGTTCCGTCCATCGCCGGCGCACGAACGCAGTCGCAGGCGACCTGCGAAGAACAGCGCTCTACGCGTGTCGTCGCCACCATCGGAGGTGCCGCAGCCGGCGGCGTGCTCGGCAATGTCGCCGCCGGTCGTGGCGACAAGACGGTCGGAACCGTGATCGGCGCCGCCGCAGGAGCCGTTCTCGCCAACCAGATCGCCAAACCGACGCGCGATTGCCGCGATGCCTTTGGCTATTACGACAATGAAAATCGCTGGCACGCCACCGGCGTGAACTCCTCCGATGCCCGGGGCTATTATAATCGTGACGGGATATGGGTCGATGGTCCCCCCAACGGTCGATATGGCAGCGATGGCCGCTGGGTCACTTACGCGGCGTCCGGTCGCGGAGAAGGCGACTATCGACCGGGCGGCGAATGGGTGCCCGCATCGGCGAACGGCTATTACGACCGCGACGACCTCTGGGTGCCGGGTTCGGCAGGTGGCCGGTATGACGATCGCGGGCGTTGGATCGGAAACACCGCTTCAAACCCGCCAACTCGCCGCGACGACGCCTATGGCTATTACGACACCGCCGGCGCCTGGCACACGACATCGACCGCGCGCGGCCGGGCTACCGGCTATTATGACCGCGACAACAAGTGGGTCACCGGAACGCCGAACGGCTATTATGACGAGCGGCGCAACTGGATTCCCCAGCGCGAGGACGGAACGGCGAGCGGCAGTTATGACGGCCAGAATCGCTGGATACCGGCCTCTTCGGCCGGTTATTATGATGACAACAACCGCTGGATATCCGGTGCGGCAAGCGGTCACTATGATCAGCGCGGCCGCTGGGTCGCAGGCGTAACCGTCGGCCATTATGACACGAATGGCCAGTGGATTGCCGGCGCCGCGAGCGGGCGCCGCGACGCGAACGGCCAGTGGATCGCCGATCCGCATCCGGGCTATTATGATCGGAATGGCCGATGGAACGCCGGTACGACGACGGGCTATTACGACGCCCGCGGGCGCTGGGTTCCTACCGGGCGCGATGGCATGGGCAGCGACTATGGGGCGAACCGCCCCGCTATCCTCTCGCAGCTCGCCAACCTCGACCAATATGTCCGCACCGCCCGATCGGAACGCACGATCGACAACCGGACGGCCATGAGTGCCAGCCGCGAGCTGCAATCCATTCGCGCCAGCGAGCGGGCCATGCGTCATGACCGTATGGACCGCCTGTCAGCGCGCAATGAAGCCGCGCTTCAGTCGAGGATCGATCGCCTGAATCTTCGCCTGCGGCTCAGCCCGCAGTAAAACGAACGCCCATTAAAAGGGGATCTGCCGCCTCCGCTCAATGCGGGGGCGGCAGCTTATCGTCTCGATCATGGCGGAGTTGGCAGGCCGATCTTGTCAACCGGCCGTGCCCGCTTCAGCCCGCACCGACCGGCGCGTCGTGCACGATCGAAACCCTGGTTCCGGGATTGGCGCCCACCGTTTCGACGGTCGCGTGAAGCTGTCTCGCCAGGGCTTCGACAATACTGGTCCCGAGGCCGGGCTTGGCCGCAGCCAGCTTGCGCGGTGTACCTATGCCGTCGTCACGGACCGTCAGCTTCCATGCCTCGCCCAGCGCATGATAATCCACCAGGATCGTTCCACCGCGTTCGCCCGGGAACGCATGCTTGAGCGCATTGATGACGAGTTCGGTCACGATTAACCCGAGGCTGACCGAGATGTCGGCATTCACCATGCTGTCGTCGGCGCTCACCTTGAGCGAGACAAGATTCGGGTCGCGGATCATCGAGGCGCCGAGGCTCTGGCAAAGCTGCGTGAAGTAGGCACGCAATTGGACCTCGCCCAGCCGCGACGCCGCCAGTTGTTGCTGGACTGTGGCAATCGACATCACGCGATTATGTGCATCGCGAAGATGGCTTCTCGTCTCTTCCGACTGCACCCGCCTCGCGCTCTGCATGAGCACGCTGGCGATGATCTGAAGGCTATTGGCGACGCGATGCTGAAGCTCCTGAAGCAGGATCGCCTTCTCGCGCAACAGGTCATCCTTCAACTTTTCGCTGATCCGCGCTTCGGTCACGTCCGAAATGGTCAGCAGCAAGCGCGGCTGGGCGAGATCGCCATAGTCGAGCATTTTCGCACGGAGCACGAGCCGGCGGGGCGCGCCCGGGCCATCGAGGTCCATTTCATAACATTCTATCTCTGCGTCGCCGTGAAAGGTGACGCCGAGCAATGTCCGAAGTTGCGGCACGTCCCACTCGCCGTCTCCCAGTTCCATCGGCTTCCGCCCAACGGCTTGCCGCCGGTCGAGCGCGAAGGCGCGGCAGAAGGACGTGCTGGCCGCAATGATCGTGAAATTCTGGTCGAGCAGAAGGGCGGGTGCGTCGGAGGCGGTAATGACGGCAAGCGCCAGATTGAGCGCGACGTCGGGGTGGGTGGTGCGGATCATCATGGCCCCTTTCGGGGAGACCGGAGAGCTGACGGGCTTGAAAGCCGGGTCCGGGGAGAAACGGCGCGCTCGCGAATACGACAAGGGCGCCCTGAACATGGAGAGTATATCATGAATGCAGGCGCGGTGCGCGAAGATTCCGTTCCATCGGCGGTTACGCGCGATTGATTGAGCAAGGGGTTCGGTATCGCCTCGTGTCGCCATCGCTCACTAAATCCAAGCGACCGCTTTTAAGTGGCGAGTGACTCGGGCCGAAAGGCTGAAATCGGGGCGCAATGCCGAACGGCCGCTTCCGGAAACCCGAATAAAACCAAGAAAGAGGCAGAATAGGATTGTCCGTCTTCCGACAAAGATTGCCGAGTTAGCTGAGGCGCTGCTAATGTGTATTGAGGCGCTCTTAGGCTGCATTTGCGGCAGTTATAGTGGGTTTCGACATCGAAGGAAAATGGCGCGCCCGGCAGGATTCGAACCTGCGACCACCCGCTTAGAAGGCGGGTGCTCTATCCAGCTGAG
Source organism: Sphingopyxis sp. YR583 (assembly GCF_900108295.1). NCBI lineage: Bacteria > Pseudomonadati > Pseudomonadota > Alphaproteobacteria > Sphingomonadales > Sphingopyxidaceae > Sphingopyxis > Sphingopyxis sp. YR583. Next base: position 1,156,396 of record NZ_FNWK01000001.1, read on the forward strand.
CTACGGGCGCGTGCACGAGGCTGTCCGCCGCGCGAATAGCGCGGTTTGCGTATGCTGCAAAGCGCGTTAAGCAGCGGCGGCATGTCAGACTCTTCTCCCCCGACGAACCGGCCGGTCGCGGTCAGCGCCGCCAGCGTACGCCATTTCCGCTATTATGATCTGCTGATGGCCGCCTTCGTCGCGATATTGCTGTTGTCGAACATCATCGGGGCCTCGAAACCAAGCTATATCGCCTTGCCCGATGGGACCCAATGGGCGTTCGGCGCGGGCGTCCTGTTTTTCCCGATCAGCTACATCATCGGCGACGTACTGACCGAGGTCTATGGTTATGCCCGCGCCCGGCGCGTCATCTGGACCGGATTCGCCGCGCTCGCCTTCATGGCCTTCATGGCGTGGATCGTCGTTGCCCTGCCGCCCGCCGACGGCTGGCCCGGGCAGGCGAGTTATGAATTCGTCTTCGGCAACAGCTGGCGCATCGTCATCGCATCGATGACGGCCTTTTGCATCGGCGAATTTGCCAATTCCTATGTGCTGGCGCGGATGAAGCTGTGGACTGGCGGCAAGCAATTATGGGCGCGGACGATCGGGTCGACGATCGTCGGTCAGGGCCTCGACAGCCTGATTTTCTATCCGCTCGCCTTCTACGGCCTCGCCGGCTGGCCGCCCGAGCAGCTTTACGAAGTCGTGCTGTCACAATGGCTGATCAAGACGCTGTGGGAAGCGGCGCTGACCCCGGTCACCTATATCGTGGTCGGCGCGTTGAAACGGCGCGAGGGCGTCGACGTGTTCGACGAGGGCACCGATTTCAGTCCGTTCAAGGCAAAGGTCTAGACCGGCGCGATGATCGAGACCTCGGCCGCCTATCAGCAGATCAAGCTGTGGCTGATCGACGGCACCGGGCTCGGCAAGGACGCGCTTCACATCTATGCCGGGCTGGCCGTTTTCCTGAGCGTGCGCGGCCTGTGGCGCTGGCGCCGCCCGGGCCTTGCGGCATGGATCGCGACGCTGCTTGTCGCGTGCGCGGCCGAATGGATCGACCTGCAGGGCGAGGTGCTGCGCGGCCGGCTCGCGCCCGATGCCGCGCACTGGCACGACATCTGGAACACGATGTTCTGGCCGACGATATTGGCGCTGATCGACGGCTGGCGCCGCCGCAAGGCGTCAGGCGAGGACGCCGAGCGCCGCCTCGAACAGGCGTAGCCCGTCGGTGCCGCCATGCGCGCGGTCGATCGCGCGTTCGGGATGCGGCATCATGCCAAGCACATTGCCCGCATCGTTCAGCACCCCGGCGATATCGCGCGCCGATCCGTTGACGCTATCGGCATAGCGGAAAGCCACGCGCCCCTCGCCCTCGATCCGGTCGAGCGTCGCTGCGTCTGCGAAAAAATTGCCGTCGTGATGCGCGACCGGAATGTCGATCGCTTCGCCCGCCTTGTAGCCCGCCGTGAACAGCGACTTGCTGTTCTCAACCGTCAGCGGCACGGTGCGGCAGACGAAGTTGAGCCCCGCATTGCGCATCAGCGCGCCCGGCAGCAGCTGCGCCTCGGTCAGAACCTGGAAACCGTTGCAGACGCCCAGCACGGGAACACCGCGGCCCGCCGCGTCGGACACCGCGCGCAGGATCGGCGACCGCGCCGCCATCGCGCCAGAGCGCAGATAATCGCCATAGGAGAAGCCGCCGGGCAGCGCGATGAAATCGACGCCGTCCGGCAGTTCGGTCTCGCGGTGCCACACCATCGCGGGCTTGACGCCGGTAACCTGTTCCAGCGCAACCGCCATGTCGCGATCGCAGTTGGAGCCCGGAAAGACGATGACGGCGGTCTTCATGGCTCGGGCTCCCCTTACGGCCGTTCGATGCGGTAGTTTTCGATCACCGTATTGGCGAGCAGCTTGGCGCACATCGCGTCGAGGTCGGCGTCGCTCGTCCCGTCGGCGACATCCAGCTCGATGAAGCGGCCCGCGCGAACGTCGGCCACACCGCCGAAACCAAGACCCTCGAGCGCATGATGGATCGCCTTGCCCTGCGGATCGAGCACCCCCGGCTTGAGCGTCACATAGACATTCACTTTCATGGGGTCGGACCTTTGCTTTGGCGGGCGGGGAATATGGGCGCGCCTATGCCCGCGAATCACTTTTCGGGCAAGGCCCGGAACGGCGAAAATGTCGCTGTTCACATTGCGAACCAGTCGCATCTTTCCTGTTGCGAATCCTTCGCACTATCCCTAAATCGGAATTGCTGAGAAGGATTCGCACATGGTCGTCTGTGTCTGCAACGCAATAAGAGAAAGCCAGCTGCGCGATGTTGCGCGCGACGGCCAATTGCGGTGTGCCAAGGCGGCCTATGCGCAACTGGGTCGCAAACCCAAGTGCGGCCAATGCCTGCCTTTCGCTCGCAATATCATCAGCGACGTCACCGCGACCGCCTGATTTTTCTTGGTTTTCCGCCATTTTTGACCTTGGCCTGATGGGGCCGGGGCGCCTATAATGCGCCCACTCCATTCCAAGACAAAAATGACAGGACTGACACCATGAAGGGCGACGAAAAAGTCATCGATTTCCTCAACGAGGCGCTCAAGAACGAGCTGACCGCGATCAACCAATATTGGCTGCATTACCGCATGCTCGACAATTGGGGCGTCGCGCGCCTCGCTGCATTCGAACGCGAAGAGTCGATCGACGAGATGAAGCACGCCGACAAGCTGGCCGATCGCGTCCTCTTCCTTGGCGGCCTTCCCAACTTCCAGCTTCTCGGCCGCCTGCGCGTGGGTGAGACGGTCGAGGAAATCCTGCGCGCAGACCTCGCGGTCGAGGAAGAAGCGATCCCGCTGCTCAAGGATGCGATCGCCCATTGTGAGAGCGTGCGCGACTATGTCAGCCGCGACCTGTTCGCCGACATCCTCGAAAGCGAAGAGCATCATGTCGACGAACTGGAAAAGCAGTTCGAGATGATCGAGCGCATGGGCATCGAAAATTATATCCAGCTCCAGTCGAAGCCCGTGAGCGACGACTGACAGCGATTCGGCGGCACATGGGCAAGTCAACGCCCATAAGTCGTTGATAAGAGAGGCGCTTTCTGGCGCCTCTTTTTTGCTTGTATTTGCGAATAATTCTCAATAGCAAGGTGGGGCAGTCCCCTCCTGCCGGCCGCTGCAACTTAAAGCTGCGCTTTAAAGCGGCCGGCATCTTTTTCGAAAATCGATGAGAGCGATGGACGGACGGACTGCATGGGCCGGGAGAAACGAACCTCATGCAAAGCAGCGAGCTGATCCGCATATTGTCCGAACAGCCCTTGGTGCGCGACTTGTCGGTCGATGCGGCGCAGGCCGTGCTCGCCCTCAGATACTGCATCCTCTGCCGCCGCAGCGAACGCGACCCGATGCCCGAACTTGAACGGCGATGGGGGAATATCCTTGCGGCGCGCCGTTACCGCCTTGTGGTCGAGGCGATCGGCCACGTCTGGCCCGAACCCTTTGCGGTTGCTCCGCCCTGCTGCCCGCGCGTCAGCTTCGACGAGGCGCTGCTCGCCGCGATCGTCGGCGCGGCGTCCCGTCGCGACCGCGTCCAGTTCGACTGGCTGACCGCCGAAATGCTCGGCAGCGACGCACGCGAGATGCTTTTCGTCGCGCTCGAAAACTTCGTTCGCGCGCGGGCGCCCGGACGGGTCTGATTTCCGTGTCGGGCTGGTCGGCCGACTGCCCCATACCGCGGCCATTCGGGGCCGCGATAACCGAAAGGGCGGCCTTCGTCGGTCGACCGTCCTTCCGCACCTCAGACCGCTTCGTTCACCCGATAACGCGGCGCCACATCGCGCTTCGACAGGTTCGGCGCCATCGCAAGCCGAGCGGCATGATAATCCTTCCACTGGCCTTCGTCGGCGAGCGGCGGGATCGTCACTTCCTCGCCGCGATCGAGCCCGAGGAGCGCCGCGTCGACAAGGTCGCCCGCACCCATCACCATCTCGGCGGGAAACGCATCGACATCCTTGCCCGAACGCTCCCAGATTTCGGTGCGCGTCGCACCAGGGAGCACGGCCTGTACATGGAACCCCTTCTCACGGCCTGTGGTCGCGAGCGCGTGGCTGAGGTTGAGCAGAAACGCCTTCGATCCGCTGTACACGCCCTCGAACGTCTCGGGCGCGAGCGCGAGGACCGAAGCGATGTTGACGATCGCACCCTTGCCGCGCGCACCGAACGCCTTGCCCGCCGCGATCGCGAGCCGCGCCGCGGCGGTGATGTTGAGCGCGACGATCGTCTCGATCTCGGCCGCGCTATTCTCCAGCGTGCTGCCGTTCAGCGACATGCCGGCATTATTCACGAACAGCGTGATGGCGGCATCGTCGATCAGCCGCTGTTCGATGCGCGTCACATCGTCGCTTTTGGTCAGGTCGGCGGCGATCACATCGACCGCCACGCCATATTCGGCGCGAAGCTTGACCGCGAGTTCCTCCATCTGCGCGCCATTGCGCGCGACGAGGATCAGGTCGTGTCCGCGCTTCGCGAGGCGGTCGGCATAAACGGCACCAAGGCCGGTCGAGGCGCCCGTTATCAGGGCCGTTCCAGTGGGAATAGTCATTGTCTTTCTCCTTTGCAGGCGGCCCGCTACGGGTCACTTGCAAAATGATAGTGACTGCATCATATGAGTTCAATGAGCGACGATGAAAATAGTTCGGGCACCTGCCCTGTCGATCGCGGGCTGACGCGCGTCGGCGACCGCTGGAGCATGCTGGTGCTGCGCGATATCGAGCGCGGGCTGACGCGTTACGAGCAGTTGCGCACAAGTCTCGGCATCGCGCCGAACATCCTGTCGCGGCGTCTGTCGGCGCTTGTCGAGGCCGGGCTAATTATAAAGAAGCGCTACAGCCAGCGCCCGCCGCGCGACGAATATCTGCTCACCGATGCGGGACGCGATTTCCTGCCGATCCTGATGGCGATCGGCGCGTGGGGACGGAAATATAACGGCGGGGGCGCGCTCAGCCAGCATCTCGATGTAGCGACCGGTGAGGTCGTGCGCCCCGTGGTGGTCGACGCCAACACCGGTGCCCCGATCGGCACCCGCCCACTCAAAATGGAATATCCCGACTGACGGCCGCTACTTGTACATGCCCTCGCGCAGGTTGATTCCGTGTTCGATCCAGACCTTGAGCGCACACAGCATCTGCGACCAGCCCTGACAATTGCCATAGGAGGCGCCCAGCGCGCCCTGATTCTCGCGCCAGCCTTCCTCGGCGATCTCGACTAGCGTGCGCCCGTCGTCGAGGCCCTTGAAGCTCATCGTCACGCGCGTGCGGTAATCGGCGTCTTTCAACTCGCCGCCTTCGACATTCGGCGCTTCGCCTTCGTTCGCCTGCCATTCGAGAACGATTTTTTCGTCCGCGACGACTTCGATCACATAAACGGGAAATGCGCCGGGAAAATCGTGGAAATCCCATTCGACCGTCGCGCCGGTCTCCAGCCGCCCTTTCGCACCGCCGGTGGTGAAATAGTTCGACAACTTCGCGGGGTCGGCGACCGCCTCGAACACCTCATGCACCGGCTTCGCGATCCGCGCTGCGACCCTGAATTTCAGTTCCATCGACATTCTCCGCTTGAGTCGGCTGGATTTTATGTTATAAATTTATAACATGTCAATCCACGAAGAATATGACAAAGTTTTCAAGGCACTGGCGTCGTACATCCGCCGCCAGATCCTCGACACGCTTCGCGACCAGCCGATGACCACAGGTGCGATGTGCGCAATGTTCGAGAAAATCGACCGCTGCACCGTAATGCAGCATCTGAAAGTGCTGGAAGACGCTGGCCTGGTGATTGCCGAACGCCGCGGCCGCGAACGCTGGAACCATCTCAACGCGATGCCGATCCAGGATATTCACGATCGCTGGATCGGCCCCCACGCCGCAGCGGCCAGCGCGAAACTCGCACGCTTCAAGCAGGCAGTCGAAGCACAATGAAAAAAGGCCGGGGCGTCCACCCCGGCCTTTCTGCTTTCAGTTGATCGCCCGGCTTACCAGCCCTGCGGCTTACCCTTGTTCTGAGCGTCGAGCCACTTCTTCAGCGGCGCGAAATAGTCGGCCATAGCCTTGCCTGACATTTCGCGACTACCGGTGAAGGCCTGCAGCGCATCGGGCCACGGTTTCGACGCGCCCATTTCGAGCATCGCGTTCAGCTTCGCTCCGACTTCCTTGTTACCATAAAAGGAGCAGCGGTGGAGCGGGCCCTTCCAGCCTGCCTGCTTGCACGCCGCCCGATAGAATTGGAACTGCAGCACGCGCGCGAGGAAATAGCGCGTATAGGGCGTGTTGCCCGGGATATGGAATTTCGCGCCCGCGTCGAACGCGTTCGCCGGCCGCTCCCCCGGCGGGACGATGCCCTGATATTGGGTGCGCAGTTCGGTCCATTTCTTGTTGTAGTCGGCGGGCTGGATCGAGCCATCGAAAACGCCCCAGCGCCAGCGATCGACGAGCAGGCCGAAGGGCAGGAAAGCGACCTTGTCCATCGCCTGGCGGAGCAGCAGCCCGATATCCTTGTCGGCGCTGGGCACCTTGGCCTTGTCGAGCAGGCCGATGTCGACCAGATATTGCGGCGTGATCGACAGCGCGACGAAATCGCCGATCGCTTCGTGGAAGCCGTCGTTCGCGCCGTTGAGGTACAGGAACGGCTGCTTGTTATAGGCACGCTGGTAATAATTGTGGCCGAGTTCGTGGTGGATCGTGATGAAGTCGTCGGCATTCACCTTGATGCACATCTTGATCCGGATATCGTCCTTGTTATCGACGTCCCATGCCGAGGCATGGCAGACGACTTCACGGTCGGCGGGCTTCAGGAACTGGCTGCGCTTCCAGAAGGTTTCGGGCAGCGGCGCCATGCCGAGCGACGAATAGAAATTCTCACCCGCCTTGACCATGTCGAGCGGCCCCTTGCCCTTTGCGGTGAGCAGATCTCCAATATCATAGCCGAGGTCGCCGGTTCCCGCGGGTGCGACGAGCGGGTAGATATTGCCCCATTCCTGCGCCCACATATTGCCGAGCAGGTCGGCACGGATCGGGCCGGTCTTCGGCTGCACCGCATCGCCATATTTCTCGTTGAGCTTCGAGCGGACATAGGTGTGGAGCGCCATGTAGAGCGGCTTCATGTCGTTCCAGATCTGCTCGGTGACCTTCGCGAATTCCTCGGGCGGCATGTCGTAACCCGAACGCCACATCGCGCCGGTGTCGGCGAAGCCAAGCTCCTTCGCGCCGGCATTCGCGATGCCGACCATCTTGGCATAATCGTCCTTCATCGGCGCGCCGACCTTGTCGTGCCAGCTCGTCCACATTTCGGCGAATTGCGTCGGCGTATTCGACAGATTGCCCATCTCGGCCTCGATGTCGGAGCCCGAGATTTCCTTGCCGTTCAGCGTGCCGCGGCCCTTGCCGTACTGCGACTGCAGATCGGTCGCGATCGTGTTGAGCTCGGTCGCGGCACCCGGCGTCGTCGGTGCTGGCAGGACGATACCGGTGCGCAAGATGTCGAGCTTGCGCTTCGTATCGGCGCTGAGCCCTGCAACATCCTTATATTTCGCGGCCTCGAGCGCATATTTGACCGATTTCTCGGTGCCGACGGCGTTGATCCGCGATGCCATCGCATCGGTGTCTTCGGTCAGATAGGTGCTGTTGACCCAGTTCACCTGGCTCGCCTCGACCGTATAGTCGAACAGGTCCTTTTCGACCGACGCGATAAAGGCATCGGCATCGGCGGCGGTCGGCGCGGCTTGCGCAAGCGCGGGGGTCGCGACCACAAGCGACAGGGCAAGCGACAGCGTGGAAATCATGGCTTTCATGGGGTGCGTCCTCTGGATTATTCTGGCCGCGCTCTGCGGCGCATGGCGACAGCTAGGCGCTTGCCGCGAGTCCGGTCAAGCGGTCAGGAAGGCAGCGATCGCCTCGCCGAGTTCGGGCTGTGTCACGCTCGACATATGCGTCCCCGGAATCGTCGCCAGCCGCGCATCGGGAAGCGCCGCGACCAGCTCTTCGGCCGATCCATTGTCCTGATCCTGCTCGCCGCACACGACAAGCGTCGGCATCGTAAGCGCCGCCAGCATCTCCGGCGTCGTGTCGGTAAAGCTGTCGAGCAGATGCCCCGCGGCGATGCGGTCGACCTTCATCGTCTTCATGAACTGGATCGACAGCCATGTGTCGTCGCCGCGCTTCGCCGTTTCATATTCGGCGATCACCCGCTTGAAGAAGCGCCCGCGCCGCTGCCACCCGGCGAGCCCCGCCAGCCCCATGCCTCCGAGGATCAGCCGTTGCGGCTTCATCCCCGCCACCACCGCCCGCGCGCTCGTCCGCGCACCCAGCGAAAAGCCTCCAAGGTCGAAATCGCCGAGACCGAGGTGTACGACCAGATCATTGAGGTCGTGGACCAGCACGTCCGCCGGATAATGCTCCTCCTCGTGCGGCGCGTCGCTCGACCCGTGGACGCGCAGGTCGGGCATGATCACGCGATACCCTTCGGCTGCGACGCGCGCCGCGGTTCCGAACTTGATCCAGTTGACCTCCGCATTCGAAAACAGGCCATGAAGCAGGACGATGGGACGCCCTTCGCCGAGTTCGCGCCACGCCAGTCGCACGCCGTCGCGCGCCTCGAAAAATTGGGGTTGGTTCGTCATGCGCCGCGCTATGCGCTCTTCGCGGCCTGTTCGGCAAGCGCCTCAACGCGGGCGCAGCCCCTTTTGCTCCATGCGCCACTTCGCCATTTCGATCCGATCCTGCCCAAAAAAGGGCTCTCCATCGAACACCAGGGTCGGCACGCCCCAATGGCCCGCGATCTCCAGCGCGACCTGATTGGCAGCAATCTCGTTATCGAGCGTTTCGGCATCGCTGACCGCTTCGGCGTCGAGTTCGGCAAGATCGAGGCCCGCGCGTTTCGCTGCGCCCGCCAGATGGTCGCCCAAATGCCAGTCCTGCGCCCCGCCCCATATGAGCTGCGCGGCCTCATGCGCGAAGGCGAGACTCTTCCCGCGCCGCGATGCGGCCTGCCCCAGCCGAGTCAGGCGATAGATATAGGGCTGCTCGGCCGCGATTGCGCGTGTCGCCAGATCCTGAACGATCGGGTCGGGGCGCGGCGGGCCGAAGGGAATGCCGTGAAACTGCGCCACGCGGATCATGTCGCGCACGGTGTAGCTCAACCAGTTGGGATGGTTGCGTTCGAAGAAGTCGGGCTGGCGGATCGCCAGCGGATAGACCGGCCGCAGATTGATCGTCAGGTCGTGGCTCGCGGCAAGAGCGCGATAGCGGCCGATAGCGAGGTAGCTGTACGGCGAACGAAAGGACCAGAAGAGGTCGGCGGTCAATGTCATGACGTCATCCTGCCGCAAGGATTTGCGGGCGGCAAGAGTCTGGGCAAGCGATGGTCGGATGCGCAACTTCTCGATCATTGCGCACATCGCGCATTGCGCACATCGCGGCGTTATTGAATATAGTAGCAATTGCTATTATATCTTATGACATGAGTGAAACGATCGGATTCCTGCTGAACGATACCGCGCGCCTGTTCCGGCGCTCGTTCAACGCGCGCACGCGCGATAGCGGGATCACCGCGCTGCAATGGCGGCTGATCACCTACCTCAAGCGCCACGAGGGCATCCGGCAGGGTCCGCTTGCCGAACTGATTGAGGTCGAGCCGATCACGCTGTCGCGGATGGTCGACCGGCTGGTCGAGGCGGAGCTGGTCGAGCGCCGCGCCGATCCTGCCGACCGCCGCGCCTGGCAGCTTTACCTGACGCCGCGCGCGGGCGAGCTGCTGGGCGGAATGCGCCCGATCGCCGACGCGCTGACCGCCGAAGCGATGGAAGGGCTGAGCCCTGCCGAAATCGACCAACTGCTCGGCCTCGTCGAACGCGTCCGCGCCAACCTGTCCCGCCGCATATGCCAAAAAGAAAAAGAGACCGCCTGATGGACCAGCTCTCCCCGTCCCGCCCGAAAGCCGAAAACGCGGCCCCTCCCAAAGCGGCGCCGAAGGCCGACCCCTTGCCTGCCCCCGCTCCGGCGGCCGAAGCCGCGCCCAAGGCAAGCTGGCGCACACGCATCCTGATGTTCGGCCTGCCTGCGCTGCTGATCGCGGGCGGCGCCGGCTGGTGGCTGACGAGCGGCGGGTCGGTGTCGACCGACAATGCCTATGTCCAGATGGACAAGGTGTCCGTCGCCGCCGAGGTCGGCGGACGGATCACCGAAGTTGCCGTTCGCGACGGCCAGCAGGTGACGAAAGGCCAGCTGCTGTTCCGCATCGACGGCGAACCCTATGCGCTGACCGTCGCGCAGGCGACTGCGGCAATCGATGCCGCCGAGGTCGAGGTCGGCAACCTGTCGGCGAGCGCGAACACGTCGAGCGTCGACATTGCCGCGGCGCGCGAGGACGTCAAATTCGCGCAGGTGACCTTCGACCGACAGGCGGCGCTGATGGAAAAGGGTTTTACGACCAAGGCCGCCTATGACGCCTCGCGCCACGCGCTCAGCCAAGCACGCGAGAGCGTGCGCCAGGCCGAAGCCGCCGCCGCCGAAGCACGAACCAAGCTGGCCGCCGGCCCCTCGAGCGGGATCAATCCACAGGTCGAGGCGGCGCGTGTCCAGCGCTCGCAGGCCGAGGTCAATCTGGGGCGCACGACAGTCCGCGCGCCGAGCGCCGGCCGCGTCGCCCAGTCGGACCGGCTGCAGATCGGCCAGATGATGGTCGCGGGGCTGCCCGCGGTCACGCTCGTCGACACGGCGCATCCGTGGGTCGAGGCCAATTTCAAGGAAACCGACCTTGCCGACATGCGCGTCGGGCAGCGCGCCGAAATCAGCTTCGATGCCTATCCGGGCGTCAAGGTGCGCGGCCATGTGCTGACGATCGGCGCGGGCACGGGCAGCGAATTTTCGGTGCTGCCGGCGCAGAATGCCACGGGCAACTGGGTCAAGGTGACGCAGCGCGTGCCGGTGCGCATCGCCTTCGACGAAAAGCCCGCGCGTGACATGATCGCGGGGCTGTCGGCCGACGTCCGGGTGTTTACGAAGTAAAACGATGGCGCTTGCCTCCTATCCTTCGTCATTCCCGCGAAAGCGGGAACCCAGTTGCGACGTCTGCTCGCTGGGTTCCCGCTTTCGCGGGAATGACGAGGTTGGTTTGAAGACGAACGGCCGCTGATGGCCAGCCGCTCCCTCCCCCGCCGCTCGGCCGCCGCGGCTCTTCCCGACGATGACAGCATCCCGCTGCACGAACGCGTGCGATATCGCGGGCTGCTGACGGTCGCCGTCATGGGCGCGTCGATCATGCAGATCCTCGACACGACGATCGCCAATGTCGCCATCCCGCATATGCAGTCGGCACTGGGCGCGACAAGCGAGACGGTGACGTGGGTGCTGACGAGCTATATTCTCGCCTCGGCAGTCGCGATGCCGATCACCGGCTGGCTTGCCGACCGCATCGGGCGGCGCGAATTGTTCATGGCAGCGGTCGTCGGTTTCATCATCGCGTCGATGGCATGCGGCGCCGCGCAATCGCTCGAGCAGATGGTCGCCTTTCGCTTCCTGCAGGGAGTCAGCGCCGCCTTTATCGGGCCGCTGTCGCAATCGGTGATGCTCGACATCAACCCGCCCGAACGCCACGCGCGCGCGATGTCGATCTGGGGCATGGGGATCATGATCGGGCCGATCCTGGGGCCGATATTGGGCGGCTGGCTGACCGAAAGCGTCAACTGGCGCTGGGTCTTTTACGTCAACCTGCCCGTCGGGCTGCTGACGCTCGCGATGATGTGGGCGCTGCTGCCCAAGACAAAAAGCGTCACGCGCCGGTTCGACCTGTTCGGTTTCTCGATGCTCGCGCTGGGGCTTGCCGCCTTGCAGCTCATGCTCGACCGCGGCGCGCATCTCGACTGGTTCGACAGCATCGAAATCTGGATCGAACTAGGCGTCGCGGTCTCGTGCCTGTGGATGTTCATCGTCCACATGTTCACCGCGCGCGCGCCCTTGTTCAGCCGGCTGATGTTGGCCGACCGCAACCTCGTCACCGCGATGGGGTTCATGATCGTGATCGGCGTCGTGATGTTCGCATCGATGGCGCTGCTGCCGCCGATGCTGCAGAATCTGTTCGGCTGGCCGGTGATCGACACCGGCGTCATCCTCGCGCTGCGCGGGATCGGTATCCTTGCGAGCATGTGGGTCGCTGGACAATTGCTCGGCAAGATCGACGCGCGCTGGATGGTCGGAACCGGGCTGCTCATCGCGGCTTATTCGCTGTGGCAGATGAGCCACTGGTCGCTGGAAATGGGAATGCAACCGGTGATCATCAGCGGGCTGGTGCAGGGGCTGGGCATGGGGCTGATCTTCATTCCGCTGAACACCATGGCGTTCGCGACGATCCAGCCGCAATATCGCACCGACGGATCGAGCCTGCTCAACCTGTTCCGCAGCATCGGCGCGTCGGTCGGCATCTCGATCGTGACCACCCTGCTCGGCGCGAATATCCAGACGAGCCACGAGGATCTGGCTGCGCATGTCACCAACAGCTCGGTCGCGCTGCTCGACCCGTCGACCGCCGACCGTTTCGGGATCGCGGGCGATACCGCGATGGCGATGGTCAATGCCGAGATCAACCGGCAGGCGGCAATGGTCGCCTATATCGACGATTTCTGGCTGATGATGTGGGTGACGCTGGCGTCGGTGCCGCTGGTGCTGTTGCTACGCCCGCCGAAGCCGGGTGGGCCGCGGGCGTCGGCGGCGGATATGGGGCATTAGGGGCGGGGTCGGCTTGGGGTGGGGAGCTGCCATCTCTATCTTCGTCATTCCCGCGAAAGCGGGAACCTAGAGCGGCCGTCGGCTGGCCTATCGCTGGGTTCCCGCTTTCGCGGGAATGACGAAGTATAGGAGGCCGAGCGTCCGCAATCGGTCGTTAGCTGCCGCTCAGACCTTCCGACGCGCCATCGCGAGCCGCATGAACTCCGCCGGGTCGGGCGTTTCCTCGAAGGTCGGCACCGCCGGGTCGATCGCGATCCAGCCGCGTTTCCGGCTGGTCCACATATGCGCGAAGGGTTCGAGGCCCGAGGGGTCATCGAGCGTCCCGCCGCGCACGATCGTCATCGCCGGGTAGACGGTGTTCGCATTGCACACGCGGCTGAAACAGTCGGGGCAATGCTGGTTGTTCGTCGTCCCGCCCGACGGGCGCTCGGTCGAAAAGATCACGCTGCGCCCGGTCAGCGTCAGCGCGTCCGTCGACACGATCACCTGATCGGCAAAGGCGCTCGCGGTCGATTTCTGGCAGTCGAGGCAGTGGCAGCAATAGTTGAGCAGCGGGCCGTCCTGATCGAAGCGGTAGCGCAATTGGCCGCAGCGGCAGCCGCCGGTGATTTCCCGCGCCATATCAGCGGAAGAAGCAGTTGGTGCCCGCGAACAGCGCGTCGATCTTCGCCGTTTCGCCGGGCGCCGCGAACATGCCGCCGATGACAGTGTCGCCGGTGCCGATGCTGAATTCCTCGCCCAGCGTGCTGTCCTCGAGATCGACGATCGACACCGATTCCTTCGCCTTGGCGCGCGTCGTGCCGATGGCGATGCCGCTCATCGTCGAATAGATGTTCGCGCCGGGTTCGTTGCCGAGAAACCAGCCGGCGAATTTGCCGTCCTGGAAGTTGAGCGTCATCGCGTCGTAGCGGGTGAATTCCATCGTGCCGGCGCCGCATTCCTCGTTGGTGCTGCGGTCATCCTCCTTGCCCGCGACATTGGCAAGCGCGGTTTCGGCCTGCGCGCGCGGGACGCCGAAGGCGAGCAGGCTGGTCTTGCCGCTGGTCTTGTCGACGAAGCGCAGTCCCTCGCCATCGAGGCTGACCGCGGTGGTCGCGGCGTTCGGGCCGTCGGCCTTTGCCTCGGGCACCGCGGGCGCGACGGGGTCGGCGTCCGCGGGGGCCTGTTCGGCGGCGGGTTTGCAGGCGGCGAGCAAGCCGATCATCGCGAGAGTGGTGAACTTGCGCATATTATCTCCTGTCGCGGCGCGGGATCGCCAGCACCAGTATCGCACCCAGCGTCGCGAGCGCCATATCCTTTTGCGCGTCCCAGATGTCGCCCTGTTGCCCGTTATAGCGGTCGGCGGTCTCGCCCGCCGCGACGATGGTGAGCAGCCATTCGAAGATTTCATAGAGGCACGAAATGGCGAGAACCCACGCCAGCACGGTCAAGGCCGCGCCGCGCGCGCCGAGCCCACCCCAGCGCCGTGCGATCTCGGTAACGGGGATCACCGACAGCGCACCGAAGGCGAAATGGACGAGACGGTCATAGTGGTTGCGCGTCCAGCCGAAGGCTTCGGAGAGGCTCGTGCCCGCCAGTGCGCGCGTCCATTCGTCGTAGGGGACATTGCTGTACGCGTAGCGCCCGCCGAGCGTGTGGAGCGCCATGAATGCCACGATGCACGCGACCGACGCGGTCGACAGCGGCCAGCGGCGGAGCAGCGCGGGCGATGCGACGATCAGCAGCATCGTCGGGATATGCTGGAGCAGCGCGATCTCGGGATAGGGCTGGTCGATTTGCGCGAGCAGCAGGAGGATGAGAAGCAGGCCGGTCAGGCGGCGCTGCGCGGGCGGGGTCGCGGCGCTCACCAGCGGAGCGACATGCAGCTGAGTCCCGCATCGATATGCGCGATCTGGTCGGTCGGCAGCGGACGGATTTCGATGCCGCGCGCGCCAAGCAACGCGTGCGTCGCGGGCCAGCGGTCGCCGACGAGGACGGTATCGCGGATGCGCAGGATGTTGGCGGCGGGTTCTTCGCCCGGCGGGGTCGTTACCACCTCGAGCCCGGCGAACTCGGGGCAGTCGGCGAGCGCGGGGACGGCGAGGATGGTCGATTCATCGATCAGCCCGCAGCCGGTCTTGAAGTGGAGCACGCCGGGCGGCGTTTCGGCGATTTCGGCGCGGGTGCCGAGTTGGCCGAGCAGCCCGGCGAGTTCTTCCGCCCCTGTGCGGTCGGTACGCGCCGAGAGGCCGATGATCACGCGGTCGGCGAGGCGCAAGATATCGCCGCCGTCGGCATAGCCGGGGCCGGTCATTTCGAGGAGGCGGCTGTGATGTGTCGCGAGCGGTTCGCGGATATGCGCGACCTCGCCCGCGCGGCTCGGCGCGCCGGGGCGGAGCAGGATCGCTCCCTCCGGAAAGGTCAGCGCGACGTCTTCGGTAAAGAGCGCGTCGGGGAAATCATTGAGCGGCGGCAGGACTTCGACCGCAAGGCCGAGGTCGCGCAGCGTCGCGACATAGGCTTCATGTTCGGCGAGGAGGCCGTAGAAATCCGGATCGGGGCCGCCGTCGGCGCGGATGCCCTTAACCGCCGAGCGGGCGGGGGCGCGGCAGAGGGCATGGGTGAAGGCATAGGGGCTGGTCATGCCTCATCCCTACCCGTTCGCATCCCGAAGTCGAGATGCGAACGGGGAGAGGTTCGGGCTCAGCCCTTCTTGAGGTGCCGGCGGCCAAGCAGTTCGGCGATCTGCACCGCGTTCAGCGCCGCGCCCTTGCGGAGGTTGTCGCTGACGCACCAGAGGTTGAGGCCGTTCTCGACCGTCGGGTCTTCACGCACGCGCGAGACGAAGGTCGCGAAATCGCCGACGCATTCGACGGGGGTGATGTAGCCGCCGTCCTCGCGCTTGTCGTGGAGCACGACGCCGGGCGCCTCGCGCAGGATGCGCTGCGCGTCCTCGGCCGACAATTCATCCTCCATCTCGATGTTGATCGCTTCCGAGTGGCCGACGAAGACGGGGACGCGGACGCAGGTCGCGGTGACCTTGATCTTCGGATCGAGGATCTTCTTGGTCTCGACGACCATCTTCCACTCTTCCTTGGTCGAACCGTCGTCGAGGAATTTGTCGATGTGCGGGATGACGTTGAAGGCGATCTGCTTGGTGAATTTCTGCACGTCCTTTTCGTCGCCGACGAAGATCTGGCGCGTCTGGTTCCACAGCTCGTCCATGCCCGCCTTGCCCGCGCCCGACACCGACTGATAGGTCGAGACGACGACGCGCTTGATCTTGGCGGCATCGTGGAGCGGCTTCAGCGCGACGACCATCTGCGCGGTCGAGCAGTTCGGGTTCGCGATGATGTTGCGCTTGGTATAGCCGTCGATCGCATCGGGGTTCACCTCGGGCACGATCAGCGGCACGTCGGGGTCCATGCGATAGAGCGAGCTGTTGTCGATCACGACGCAGCCGGCGGCGGCGGCCTTTGGCGCGTGGATCGCGGTCGCGTCGCTGCCGATCGCGAAAATCGCCATGTCCCATCCCGACCAGTCGAAATTCTCGATATTCTGGCACTTCACGGTTTTACCGGTATCGCCGATTTCGATCTCGTCGCCCTGGCTGCGCGACGATGCTACCGCCGCCAGTTCGTCGTAGGGAAATTCGCGCTCGGCGAGAATGGCGAGCACTTCGCGCCCGACATTGCCCGTGGCTCCGGCGACTACGATACGATAACCCATTACTTCACTCCTCAGTGCAAATACTCGGTTGAAAACGTTACGATAATTCAGACTTTCCAGCGGAAATGGCCGGTCAGCTTATGCTTGAACAGCGCATCCTCCTCGCGCGTCCCGCCGCCGATATTGTGGAGCACGAGCGGCACGCCGGTCGTGTCCTTGCGGTCGGACACGATGCCGGTATGCGGCAGCCGGCCGCCGACCACAGAGGTGAAGATGTCGCCCGGCCGCCAGTCGGCGGGATCGTCGGTGACGGGCAGCGCCGCGCCGTGCCGCCGCCAGTAGGTCGCGAGGTTGGGAACACGGCGATGGTCGATGTTGCGGTCGGGGCGGCCGAGGCCCCAATTCTTGGGATAGGCCCCGAAATTGGCCTTCATATCGGCGTTTACAAGGGCCTGAAGGTCGAGAGCCAGCGCGTCGCGAAAAGCGCGGATCACGACGTCGGTGCATACGCCCTTGGCGCGGTCGACATCGCCGTTGGGGAAACGCAGCACCGTATAGGCGGGGTCATAGGTCAGCGTGACGCCGACCTGCCGCCGCGCCGCCGCGACCACGCGCTGCGCATTGGTGAGCGCCATCGCCTCGCCCGACACGCCAAAGGCGAGCACCGCGCCAAGGAAGGCGCGGCGCGTCGGCTGGAAGGGGAGGACGGACTGGTGCATCAAATTCGCTTTGCCCAAAAGAAAACGACCGGCTCTGCCTGTTGGCGGAACCGGTCGTTTTTGAAAGCTGTTTCGGCTTTGTAGAGGAGAAGCTCTCCTTAGCCTTCGCCGGCTTCCGACCGATATTCGCGGCGCTCCGCAATACGCGCCGATTTACCAGTGCGGCCACGAAGATAGTAAAGCTTCGCACGACGCACGGCACCCTTGCGGATGACGGTAATGCTGTCGATGTTGGGCGAATAGAGCGGGAACACGCGCTCGACACCTTCGCCGAACGACATTTTGCGCACGGTGAAGTTGGAGCCCATGCCCTTGTTCGAGCGTGCGATGCACACGCCTTCGAAATTCTGGACGCGGGTGCGTTCGCCTTCGACCACCTTCACGCCGACTTTCAGCGTGTCGCCGGGACGGAAGGTCGGAATGGTCTTTGCCGCTTTGGCGATTTCTTCGGCTTCAATCGTCTGGATGAGGTTCATGTCCTCTAGTCCTTTTCTTGTCGCCGCGCGCCAGAGGCAGGTCGGTCCCGAGCACCCTCATGGCGCTCCCAAAGGTCCGGCCTGCGTAACCGTTTCTATCGACAAGGCTTCCCGATCGCAGCACTTCGGAAACCCTGCGCCCTGTCCGCAAAGCGATCAGGGATAAGCGGATGACAGGCACATGCGATGAACGCGATTCGCCTGGTTCCACTTGAAGCCGGGGCCACTACGCCGGAAAGGCGCCAAATGCAAGGGGTTCGGCAGACCGGCGGCGGCGGCGATTTAAACAGCCATTAACCAAAATCCGCCATGGACGGCATCGAAGGGGACCGATGCTGTACATGAATGCCATAAAGCCGCTGGCGAGCCGCGCTTTTGCGCCGGCCGGCGGCGTGGGGCTGGCCGCGTTCCTCAACTGGGCCTTGTGCTGGATCATATTGCCCAACCTGCCCTTCTTGCCGATCACGGTGATGGGCGGCCCGATGCGGGCGTCGGAGATCATGCTGTGCGGCGCGGTCGGCTTCGCCGCGAGCTGGTTCGGCTATTGGGTCCGCCTCACGGCCTTTTTCGGCCTGCTTTTCTACCTGACGCTCGTCTTTATCGCCAACATGTTCAACATGCATATCAGCATGATCCTGTCGGTGATCGCGCTGGTGCTCGACCTTCGCCCCGCCGCCTCGCCCGAATATATGGTCGGCGGCGGCCTGCTGATCCTCGTCCTTGCCTTTGCCGCACGGCAGCTCCGCAAGCCGCAGACCCTGCACGGACTGCAATGGATCATCGCGGCGGCCGCGCTGACCTATACGCTGGCGCAGGCCGACTATATCTGGGCGCGCGACGGTTCGACCGCCTATAACCGGATGGCGCCCGTCGGCGCGCCCTTCACCTCCGCAACCCGTCAGACCGGTTTCCTGACGCTTGCCGACGGCAAGCGCAATGTGATGATCGTCGTGGTCGAGGCGATGGGGCTTCCCACCGAGGCGACGCTGCGCGAGCGGCTCGACGCGATCTGGACGCGCCCCGAACTGTCGGAGCGGTTCGCGATCAGCCAGGGCAGCACGACCTTCTATAATTCGACGACCAAGGGCGAGATTCGCGAGCTATGCCAGCGCTGGGGCGACTATGGGGAAATTACCGGTCCCCAGCCCGATTGCCTGCCCGCCATATTGGCGCGGCGCGGCTATCGGACGCACGCCTTCCACGGCTTTTCGCCGAAATTCTTCGATCGCGACCAATGGTATCCGCTGATCGGTTTCGAACAGACGAGCTTTCGCGATACGATCGAGGCCGAGGGCGCGGGGCATTGCCCCAATGTCTTTCCCGGCGCGTGCGACCGCGACATCCCGCGCCTGATCGGGCGCGATCTGGCCGCGGCAAAAGAGCCGCAGTTCATCTATTGGCTGACGCTCAATTCGCACCTGCCGGTCGTTGCCAACGCCGAGCTGCGCACCGAGAATTGCCGTCAGCTCGGCGCCGTTCTCGATAGCGACTATCCGCAGGTCTGCCGTCTTTTCGCGGTCTGGGACGATACCGCCGCGGCGCTCGCCGCGATGGCGAGCCGGCCCGATTTCCCGCCCACGGACATCCTCATCGTCGGCGATCATATGCCGCCCTTTACCCAGCAGAAAAGCCGGCTGATGTTCGACAGCGCAAAGGTGCCGTGGGTGCTGCTGCGCTATCGCCCGTCGCGCGCAGCGACATAAGCCGCCCACAGGTCGGGGCGGCGCGCCCTTGTATCGCGCTCGGCCTGCTCGCGGCGCCAGGCGGCGATCTTTTTGTGGTCGCCCGATCGCAGCACATCGGGAATATCCTGTCCCTCCCAACTTACCGGGCGGGTATAGTGCGGATATTCGAGCAGCCCCTGCTCGAACGATTCATCGTCGCCGCTCGCCGCCGCGCCCATCACGCCGGGGAGCAGCCGGATGCAGGCGTCGAGCAGCAGCAGCGCGCCCATTTCGCCCCCCGACAGGATGATGTCGCCCATCGACACCTCCTCGATCGCGCGCGCAGCGAAGATGCGCTCGTCGAACCCCTCGAAGCGGCCGCAGAGAATGATCGCGCCGGGACCGGCCGAAAGAGAGCGCACGCGCGCCTGCGTCACCGGTGCCCCGCGCGGCGTCATGGCAAGGATCGGCAAGCCCGGATGCGCCGCGACGGCATGGTCGATCGCCGCGCCTAGCACATCGGCCTTCAGCACCATGCCCGCACCGCCGCCCGCGGGCGTGTCGTCGACGGTACGGTGCTTGTCGGTCGCGAAATCACGGATCTGCACCGGCGCGCAATGCCATGTGCCGCTTTCGAGCGCGCGCCCCGCCATGCTGTGCCCCAGCGGGCCGGGGAACATGTCGGGATAGAGGGTCAGGGGGACAGCAGTGAAGGTCATGATGGCGGCTCCCATACCGCGTCGGGGAGCAGGTGGCGATCCTTCTCGATCTCCGCATGCAGCCATTCGCGGAAGCGTTCGATCTTGCGCACCCCCACCCGATTGTCGCGGTGGACGAGCCACATGCCCGACGTCGCCGACACATAGAATGTGTCGAAGGGCTGGACCATGCGGCCGCTCGCGAGTTCGCCCTGCCAGTAGAGCGGGGTCATCATCGCGACGCCGAAGCCCGCCTGTACCGCGCTCCCTTCCTGCAACTGGCTGTCGAGTTCGATCCCGCGGCGCGACGGCACCAGCGGCGTTTCGACGCCAGCAAGGGTGAACCAGTCGGCCCACCAGCTATCGTTCGGCGCGAGCCGCTGGACGCGCAGCAGGTCGGCGGGTTCGCTTATGCCATGCTCTTCGATAAACGCCGGCGAGGCGATCGGCGCGAGATATTGGCGCATCAGGAAATCGGCGCGCAGCCCGGGCCACACACCCCGGCCGATGCGGATCGCGACGTCGACGTTCGAGGCGTCGAAGTCGACCAGATCGTTGCTCATCGCCATGCGCACCGCGAGCTCGGGATATTGGAGCTGGAAGCTGCCGATGCGCGCGCTGAGCCAGGTGCCGCCGAAGCTGGTCGAGGCGTTGATCGTCAGCACATCGGCCTCGTCGCTGCCGAGCGCGGCGAAGGCATCGCCCATCGTCGCGAAGGCGTTGCTGATCGCGGGGAGCAGCCGTCGCCCGGTTTCGGAGAGGCGAACCCGCCCCTTTTCGCGCACGAAGAGCGCGCGTCCGAGCCGGTCCTCCAATTGGCGGATTTGATAACTGACCGCCGCCTGCGTCAGTCCCAGCTCTTCGGCGGCGCGCGAAAAATTCTGCAAACGACCGGCGACTTCGAAGGTGCGTATGGCAGCGAGGGGCGGCAGGCGGGACATACGACCTTATAAGTCAGCCTTATATCATGGTCTACGCCTTTTGTTGGCGGCGCGGCGCCAATGGGCGCATTCAGGCTGTACCGAAGCGAAAGGAGATGAACGATGAAAGACGAGCAGTTCATGCGCGTTTGGAATGACGGTCATGATCATTTCAGCGCCGATATCGCCCGCGGCCTTCACTGGCTCGCGACCCCGTTCCGCCGCCTCGGCGAATGGATCGCCCTGCCGAGCGCGCCCGGCGAAGACAGCGCCTTTACCCGCGTCGCCCAGCGCTGCGGCGTCCGCCCGCGCCGGGCACGATAATTTCCCTGTCCGTCCCCTAGGGTCAGGGTGAAACGGGGTGAGGCTGTCCCTTGCATAAAGCCTCACCCCGTCGACATTATCGCGCCTCGGGCGGGACGACGCGTAAGCGTAGCGCCTGGATCGTCGCTGGTGTCGTTGGCGCGAGCAGCAATTGCCCGTCGAGCTTTCCCTTTTCGCAGTTGAGGCGAAACGCACTCGACATCGCGCCGGTTGGCGCCAGCGGTTCGTCGGTCGGGCATTCGCCGACCTCGGCCTTCAGCTTGGCGAATTCGACCTTCCAGTTATCGGCCGAGCGGTCGAGCAGGAAGTTCATCGCGAGCCGGCCCTGAAGCGGACCGACATCGCCCGCAGCATAGGCCGCCTTCGCCGCCGCATAGGCGTCCGCGACCGCCGGCGACACGGGGATCGCACGCGCCTCGAGCAGCCCCGCCTTGTCCAGCGCGACCGCGGTGTCCCATGCCGGGCCCGACGGACCGGCATAAGTGCGGTTCGACAGCGCGAACACCCCGACGCCATGATCGGGCATCAGCATCACATGGCTGCCATAACCCGGATAGCCGCCGCCATGCGCGAGCGTGAGGCCGAGGTCGCAATCCTGTGCGACGCGCCAGCCCATGCCATAGGCGGCGGCCTGTTTGCACGCGGTCGCGCCGCTGGCGCCGATGCGGTTCGTGACCGAGACGAAGTTCGATCCCTGCGCGATCTCGCGTACCGTCGACCGCTTGACCGGGCCATTATCGGCATCATCGCGCGCGGGCCATGCCGAGAGCAGGAAGGCGACCCATTTGGCATAATCGTTGGCGCTGACCTGCAACCCGCCCATCGCATTGAACGCGCCATCGACCATCTCGGGCTCGGCGGTCCATTTGTCATTTTCCCAGCGATAGCCGAGCGCATAGCGCGTCTTCGGAGCCTTCGGCGCGTCGAAGCCGCTGCTCGTCATGCCGAGCGGGGTCAGGATCGTCTTCTGGACATAATCGGTATAGGCCATGCCCGACGCATTGGCGACGATGCGGCCAAGCAGCGCATAGCCGAAGTTCGAATATTCATGTTGGCTCTGCGGCACGCGACTGAACGGCACGCCCGTCGCGATCATTTTGGTGAAGTCGTCCTGCGGCAGCACCTGCTGCCGGTCGCCCCACGGATCGTCGGTAACGAAGCCGCCGACATGCTGGAGCAAATCCCTGACCCGTATGCGCGGGCTGTCCTTGGTCGGATAGGTCCAGCCCCTCATTTCGGGCACATATTGTTCGGCAAGATCGTCGAGGCGGAGTTTGCCGTCGTCGCGCAGTTTGAGGATCGACAGCGCGGTGAACGCCTTGGTCATCGAGGCGATGCGGAACAGGCTGTCGGGCGTGACGGCGCGCTTGTCGGCGATGTTCTGGACGCCGATGCCCTTCACATAGGCGAGCTTGCCGTCCTCGACGACGCCGTAGACGAGGCCGGGGATATGCTGCTCGGCCTGGAATTTCGCGAAGAGCGCATCGATTTCGGGGGCGAGCTGGTCGAGCGCCTTGGGGGCGTCCTGCGCCTGCGCAGGTGACGACACGGCCAAAATAGCCGCGAAAGCAAAAGCCGATCTCGAACGCATCACGATTCTCCACAAGCAAGCTGGACGAGTCCGGCTGCGACATCACCCGAACCTGATCCGGGGTGGCGCGCTCGCGGTCAAGCCTCGCGTTGATCGCCATCGCCGGGAAACCGGAAACCCGGGCCGTGTCCGGGCAATGACAGGGCATCCCCAAATTACCCGGGCTTGCTTTGGCGGGCGATATCAGCAGGGTGGCCGCGCGCCGACCGGGCGCACGGGGGACCAGACATGCGAAAATTCATTTGCGCGATAGTGGCGGTATCGACGCTGGGCGTGGCGGCGCCAGCGGCGGCCGAATGGACCCGGCTTACCGACGACGACCGCGGCGTGTTTCATTATTACGACCCGGCGACGGCGAAGCGGAGCGGACCGCTCGTGCAATATCGCTCCCGCGCGGACGGACGTAACGCCACACTCGACGAAGACGAACCGCCGCTGAGCGTTATGCTGGAAGAAATGGATTGCAAGGGCAACCGGATGCGGCCGATCGAGATCATCGATTATGACGCGAGCGGCGCAGAGATCCAACGTTTCGACATGAGCGACGAGGAACATTGGTTCGATATCGCGCCCGATTCGATCGCGGCGCGGAAACGAGAGACACTCTGCCGCTAAGCCGACGCTAGTCCGCGTCGGCAAAGGCCTGGGCGACGACCAGCCGTTCGGCGTTCCATTCGGGCACCGCCTCGACACGCATCGGCACCATGAAACGCTTGCCGGTCGGGCGTTCGATTTCGACGATGTCGCCGGCGCCGAAATTGTCGATCGCGACAACGGTGCCGATCGCGCTGCCGTCGGTCGATACGCACGGCAAGCCGAGCAGGTCGTGATGGTAATATTCGCCCTCGCCAAGCGCCGGCAATGCCGAGCGCGGGACGGTAAGCACGGTGCCGCGGAGCGCCTCGGCGGCGCTGCGGTCGTTGACCTCGGCAAAGGTCGCGACCGCGCCCTGATTGGCGGGGCGCACCGATTTGAGCGTGAGCTTGCGGTCGCCCGCATCGAAAACGGAAAAGGCGCGGAGAGCCTCCGCGCCTTCGCCAAACAGCTTGAGACGCACCTCGCCCCGTACCCCGTGCGCGCCGGCGATGGCGGCGAGGGTGACGGGGCGATTCGCGTCGGCCAAGGTTTAGCCTTCGGCCTTTTCTTCGCCAGCTTCGGCGGCCGGAGCTTCTTCGGCTTCGGCAGCGACCGGGCCGCCTTCGGCGACTTCTTCGGCGATCGCGGTCGCGTCGTCGGCGGTCGCGTCGGCCGGGGTTTCGTCGGCGACGGCTTCGGCAACGGCTTCGGCGGTTTCTTCGCTCTTCACCGAGCCGGTTGCGTCCGATTCAGCGGCTTCGGGAGCGGCAGCTTCTTCAGCGGCGGGCGCTTCGGGTTCCGGGGCCGGTGCGGCGGCAGCGGCGGCTGCGGCTTCTTCGGCGTCAGCCAGCTTCTGGGCCTTTTCCTCGGCGCGTTCCTTGGCCTTTTCACCCGGAACAGCCTTGTTCGGGTTGTTGCGCGCGGCGCGTTCGAGGACGCCAGCGGCGTCGAGGAAGCGAGCGACGCGGTCGGTCGGCTGCGCGCCAACCGAAACCCAATGCTTCGCACGGTCGGCGTCGAGCTTCACGCGCTCGGGATTGTCCTTGGCGAGCAGCGGGTTATAGCTGCCGATACGCTCGATGAAGCGGCCGTCGCGCGGGCTGCGCGAGTCAGCAACGACGATCTTGTAATAAGGACGCTTTTTCGAACCGCCGCGTGCGAGGCGAATGGAGGTTGCCATGAGTAATTCCTTCTTTCTAATTCAAATTCGAGTTGTCGGTTAAAATCACTTTTTCTTATTCATCAGATTCGCGAGTTCGGGCGGGATCGATCCGCCGCCACCGAGACCGGGGAGGCCACCGCCCATTCCGCCCATTCCGGGAATGCCGCCGCCCTTGCCGAACAGCGCGCCGAGGCCCTTGAGCCCGCCCATCTTGCGGATCTTCTTCATCGCGCTGGCCATTTCCTGGTGCATCTTCAGCACCTTGTTGACCTGCTGCACCGTGGTGCCCGAGCCATTGGCGATACGGATCTTGCGCTTCGCGGTCAGGATTTCGGGCTTCGCGCGTTCCTTGGGGGTCATCGACCCCATGATCGCGTCGAAGTGGATGAGCATCTTGTCGTCGGCGGCGCCGGCGGCCATCTGCGCCTGCGCCTTCTTGATCCCGGGGATCATCCCGGCGAGCGCGCCGAGGCCGCCCATGCGGCGCATCTGATTGAGTTGCGTGCGGAGGTCGTTGAGGTCGAACTGGCCCTTGGCCATCTTCGCCGCCATCGCCTCGGCCTCTTCGGCCTGGATCGTTTCGGCGGCGCGTTCGACGAGGCTGACGACGTCGCCCATGCCGAGGATGCGACCCGCGATGCGCGAGGGCTGGAAGAGTTCGAGCCCGTCGAGCTTTTCACCTGTACCCGCAAACTTGATCGGCTTGCCAGTGACGGCGCGCATGCTGAGCGCGGCACCGCCGCGCGCGTCGCCATCCATGCGCGTGAGCACGACGCCGGTGAGCGGCACCTGATCGGTGAAGCGCTGTGCGACCTGCACCGCGTCCTGACCCGTGAGGCTGTCGACGACGAGCAAAGTTTCGGCGGGGTTCGCGGTACGCGACACCGCCTGCATCTCGTCCATCAGCTGCTGATCGACGTGGAGGCGGCCCGCGGTATCGAGCATCAGGACGTCATAGCCCTGAAGCTTTGCCGCCTGCATCGCGCGCTGCGCGATCTCGACCGGCTGCTGACCCGCGACGATCGGCAGCGTCGCGACGTCGATCTGCGTACCGAGGACGGCAAGCTGTTCCTGCGCAGCGGGGCGATTGACGTCGAGCGACGCCATCAGCACCTTCTTGCGCTCCTTGTCCTTCAGCCGCTTCGCGATCTTCGCGGTCGTGGTGGTTTTACCCGAGCCCTGAAGGCCGACCATCATGATGACGGCAGGCGGGGTGACGGCAAGGTCGAGCTCGGCGGTTTCCGAACCGAGCATTTCGGTCAGCGCGTCGCTGACGATCTTGACGACCTGCTGCCCCGGGGTGACCGAGCGCAGGACATTCTGGCCGATCGCGAGATCGGTGACCTGATCGACGAAGCTGCGCACCACGGGCAGCGCGACGTCGGCCTCGAGCAGGGCGATTCGCACTTCGCGCATCGCGGCGCGCACGTCGTCCTCGGTCAGCGCACCGCGGCCGCGGAGCTTCCCGAAAACATCGCCAAGCCGATTGCTCAGACTGTCGAACATGCGCCTCAAATCCTTGTTTTCGACGCCCGCAACGCAAAACACGCCGGTGAGCGAAACCTCGCCAACCAGCGGTATCCGTGGACAGGTTTTCCGTCGCGGATGTCGATATGCCCGAACGCAAAATGCGCGCGAACGCGGCGGCCAATACACATTTATGCCCATATAGGCAAGCAAGCGCCGATGCGGCCCACTTAACCCAAATTTCACCGCTTTGCGCCCATAGAGCGCATGAGGGTGGGAAAAATTCATATGACAGCGACGCCGAAGCCATTCGACCGAAGCGAGGGCGCCAAACGCGATATCATAGCCGGCGGCATCGTTGTCGCCGCAATCCTGCTGTTCGTGGGGACGGGCAGCAATGTGATGCAGGCGGCGGTGCGTGCGCTGATCGGCATCGGCGGCGGCCCCGATCGCGCGCTCGCCACCGCACTCGTGCTCAACGTCGCGCTGATCCTGTTCGGCTGGCGCCGGTACAAGGATCTGAACCGCGAAATCCGCGAACGCACCGAGGCCGAACAGCGCGCGCGCTACCTGGCCGACACCGACCCGCTGACCGGCTTCCTCAACCGCCGGGCGCTGCTGTCGGCCGGGCAACGGATGATCGCCGGCGCAGTCGCCGAAAAGCGTCAGGTCGCGCTGTTCCTGCTCGACCTCGACCATTTCAAGACGGTCAACGACATTCACGGCCATGCCGCGGGCGACCGGGTGCTGCAGGTCGCCGCCGAGCGCATTTCGGCCGTTCTGCCCCCCAATGCAACGAAAGCCCGGCTCGGCGGAGACGAGTTCGTCGCGATGCTGGCCTTTGAACCGGCGGCGCGCGCCGACATCGACGCGCTCGCGGCCGAACTGGTCGCCGAACTCGACAACAAGGTCGTGCACGACGCGCAGCAGATCCGGATCGGCGCTTCGCTGGGCATCGCGCTCGCGAACGATGTCGGCATGACGATGGAAACGATGGTCCGTCAGGCCGACATCGCCATGTATCATTGCAAGGACGAAGGCCGGAACCGCTTCTGCTGGTTCGAAGCCGGAATGGAGATGGCCGTGCAGGTTCGCAACCAGATCGAAACCGGCATTCGCGACGGCATGCCGCGCGGCGAGTTCATCCCGCATTTCGAGCCGCAGGTCGATATCGCCAGCGGCCGGCTGCTCGGTTTCGAAATGCTGATGCGCTGGGAATCGCCCGAATATGGGATGATCCCGCCCGAACGTTTCATTCCGGTCGCAGAGGAAAGCGGCCTGATCGGCGAACTGTCGCTGCAGGTCATCCGCGAGGCGATGGAAATCGCCAAGCGCTGGGATCCGTCGATCATGCTCGCGGTCAATATCTCGCCGCAGCAATTGAAGGATCCCTGGTTCAGCCAGAAACTGACCAAGCTGCTCGTCGAGACGGGTTTTCCGGCGGCACAGCTCGAGGTCGAGATCACCGAAAGCTCGCTGTTCGAAAATCTGCCGCTCGTGCGCTCGATCGTCACCAGCCTGAAGAACCAGGGCGTATCGCTGAGCCTCGACGATTTCGGCACCGGCTATAGCTCGCTGTCGCATCTGCGCGCGCTGCCGTTCGACCGGATCAAGATCGACCGCAGCTTCATCGCCGCGATGCGCGGCAGCCCCGATGCACAGGCGATCGTCGTCGCGATCGTGCGGCTCGGTGAAAGCCTTGCCATGCCGATCACCGCAGAGGGTGTCGAGGATGAGGCGACCGCGATCGAACTGACGCGGCTTGGCTGTTCGAAGGGTCAGGGCTGGTTTTTCGGCCGCGCCGCGTCGGCCGCCGACACCGACCGCCTGCTCGCCGACCGCGGCCTGCTGCGCGCGCCCTTGGTGCCGCCTGCGGGCCCCGACACGAGCGAAGACGCGCCGCTGCGCAAGACGGCGTAATCCCGCCGCATCGCTAGACTTCGCGCCCGCGCCCCCTTACATGCGCGGATTATGGCAGACCGCTTCACCAAGATGCACGGCCTCGGCAACGACTTCGTCGTGATCGACGCGCGCGTGACGCCCGTCGAGATGACGCCGGCGCGCGCGCATGCGATCGCCGACCGCCGCCACGGCATCGGGTGCGACCAGTTGATCCTGCTCGAACCGTCGAACAACGCCGATGTGAAGATGCGGATTTTCAACGCCGACGGCGGCGAGGTCGAGGCGTGCGGCAATGCGACGCGCTGCGTCGCGACGCTGATCGGCAAGCCCGCGGTGATCGAAACGCTGGGCGGGATGCTGCGCGTCACCCCGGCCGACGGCGGCGCCGAGGTCGTGCTCGGCGAACCCGAATTCGACTGGGAGCATATCCCGCTCGCGATGCCGATGGACACGCGCGACATGCCCGTCGCGTGGGACGAGCTGGAGCATGGCGCGGGGGTCAATGTCGGCAATCCGCATATCGTGTTTTTCGTACCCGAGGCCGACGCCGTCGCGCTCGACGAGTTGGGCCCGCGGATCGAGACCGATCCGCTGTTCCCCGAGCGCGTCAACGTCAATGTCGCGAGCCTCGACGGCGAAAACCAGTTGCAGCTCCGCGTCTGGGAACGCGGCGTCGGCCTGACGCAGGCGTGCGGCACCGGTGCGTGCGCGACCGCGGTCGCCGCGATCCGCGCCGGCCTTGTCCAGTCGCCGGTGACGGTGTCGCTGCCCGGCGGCGACCTCGTCATCCGCTGGGCGCCCGGCGAACCGATCGTGATGAGCGGCGCCGCGACACGCGTTTACGAGGGCGAGACCGACTGGGCGCAATTCGGATGAGCGCATCCCTCGTCGACCGGCAAGAGGTCGTCAATTTCGGTTGCCGACTGAACATCGCCGAGGGCGAGGCCATCCGCTCGGCCATCAAGGCCGCGGGCGCGCGCGACACGATCGTCTTCAACAGTTGCGCAGTGACCGACGAAGCGGTGCGGCAAGCACGGCAGGCGGTGCGCCGTGCGCTACGCGAGCGGCCGGGAACCGAGGTTGTGGTGACGGGGTGCGCGGCCGAACTGGAGCGCGATGCTTTTGCTGCAATGGGTGCCCGGGTGGTGTCCAATGACGCGAAAGGCCTGACTCAAAGCTACGGCGGCGCAGTCGCGCCGGCGGCTTCGGCCTACGCCCCAGCCCTCTCCGGCGCCGATCATGCGCGCGCCTTCCTCGGCGTGCAGACGGGTTGCTCGCATAGCTGCACTTTCTGCGCGACGGTGCTGGCGCGCGGGATCGCGCGATCGGCAAGCGTCGACGCGGTGGTCGCGTCCGCACGCACCGCTCTGGATCGCGGGCAGCACGAGATCATCCTGACCGGCGTCGACCTTGCCAGCTATGGCGACGACAGCGGCACGACTTTGGCCGCGCTGGTCGAGGCGTTGCTGGCTTTGCCGGTGGGGCGCCTCCGCCTCTCGTCGCTCGACCCGAACCGGATCGATGACGCGCTGTTCGCGCTGCTGACGCAGGAAAAGCGCGTGATGCCGCACGTCCATTTGTCGCTGCAGGCGGGCGACGATATGGTGCTGACGCGCATGAAGCGCCGCCATCGCCGCGCCGACGCGGTGCGGCTGATCGAGCGATTGAAGGCGGCGCGCGCCGACATCGCGATCGGCGCCGATCTGATCGCGGGTTTTCCGACCGAGGACGACTCGATGTTCGCGAACTCGCTGGCGCTGATCGACGATTGCGACATCGTCTTCGGTCATATCTTTCCCTACAGCCCGCGCGCCGGGACGCCCGCCGCGCGGATGCCGCAGGTCGGCCGCACGGTCGCGCGCGAACGCGCCGCGATCCTGCGCGAAGCCAATGCACGGCGTCGGCAGGACTGGCTCGATACGCAAACCGGCCGCACCGCTTCGATGCTCGTCGAGCGCGACGGCGTCAGCGGCCATGCCGAAAATTTCGCCGCCGTGACGCTGACCGCACCCGCGGCGCCCGGCACCATTATCGACGTGCGCCTGACGGCGCGCGACGGCGACCGAATGATCGCCACCCCCACCCAAGCAAAGGACATCGCCGCATGACCGGCAAAAGCTGGAGTGAAAGGCTGCTCGGCGGATTTCGCCGCACCTCCGAACGGCTCGGCGAAAATCTCGCCGGGCTGACCGGCAAGGCGCGGCTCGACGAGGACGATCTCGACCGGATCGAGGAGGCGCTGATCACCGCCGACCTTGGCCCCGCGATGGCAGACCGCATCCGCGGCCGCCTCGCCGAACGCCGCGACATCGCCGCGAACGGCACCGAGGAACTGCGCAAGGTCGTCGCGGAGGAAATCGCCGCGGTCCTGCGCCCGGTCGCCGAACCGCTCGACATCGACGCTTTCCCGCGCCCGCAAGTCATATTGGTGATCGGAGTCAACGGATCGGGCAAGACCACGACGATCGCCAAGCTCGCGCACCTGTTCCAGGAACAGGATTATGGCGTGATGCTGGTCGCCGGCGATACCTTTCGCGCCGCCGCGATCGGGCAATTGAAGGTCTGGGCCGAACGGCTCGGCGTGCCGATCATGGCGGGGCCCGAGGGCGGCGACAGCGCGGGCATCGTGTTCGACGCGGTGAAACAGGCGACGGCGACGGGCATCGACGTGCTGATCGTCGACACCGCCGGACGGCTTCAGAACAAGCGCGAACTGATGGACGAACTCGCCAAGATCAAGCGCGTGCTCGGCCGGCTCAATCCCGCCGCGCCTCACGACGTCGTGCTCGTGCTCGACGCGACGACGGGGCAGAATGCGCTGTCGCAGATCGACGTGTTCCGCGAGGTTGCCGGCGTCACCGGCCTCGTGATGACCAAGCTCGACGGCACCGCGCGTGGCGGCGTGCTCGTCTCGGCCGCCGAGCGTCACGGCCTTCCCATTCACGCGATCGGCATCGGCGAAACCATCGATGATCTTCGCCCGTTCGATGCGGACGAGATCGCGGGCATTATTGCAGGAAATATCCGATGAGCGACGTGCTTCCCACTGGCCCCGAGACGGTCCCGGCACCGCCGCCCGCGAAGCATGGCTGGCTCAATTTCGTCATCGATTTCGGGCCGCTGCTCGTCTTCTTCGTCGCCTATAAATTTTCGTCGGGCGGCGAAGGCGCCTTTGCTGCGACGACCGCCGCGATCAAGGGCACGGTGGCGTTTATGGTCGCGATCGTCATCGCGATGATCGTGTCGAAATGGAAGCTCGGCAAGATTTCGCCGATGCTGTGGATGTCGAGCATCCTTGTCCTCGGTTTCGGCGCGCTGACCATCTGGTTCCACGACGAGCGCTTCATCGTGATGAAACCGACGATCATCTACGCCGCCTTCGCGGTGCTGTTGCTCGGCGGATATTATTTCAAAAAGCCGATGCTGAAATATCTGCTGCAGTCGGCGCTGGAAGGGCTCACCGACCGTGGCTGGCTTCTCCTGTCGCGCAACTGGGGGATATTCTTTGCCGCGCTCGGCATCGCCAATCATGTGATGTACGAGATGATCCAGGCGAAGCAGATGAGTTTCGACCTGTGGCTGACGATCAAGGTCTGGGGGGTCACCGCCCTCTCCTTCCTCTTCACCTTCAGCCAGGTTCCGGTGATGCTGAAGAACGGCCTCGCCGTGCCCGAAGAGGCTGCCGCCGACAAAAGTTGATGCATTTCCCCCTCGGGCTGGCATAGCTGCGTCACCGGCACCGGGTCGCACGCGGGGGCCGCGATAAACAGGGGGAACTGCCATGGATAAATTTTTCGGGAACCTGCACGCCGTGCTCGGCGCGGGTCTTATACTCGCCATCGTCCTGATGCTCACGCTGAACGGCCAGAATTTCGAGGACGGAATTGCCGCGGGCAATGCGATCATGCGCTGGCTGCACACTTTCTTCGGCGTGCTGTGGATCGGCTTGCTTTACTATTTCAACTTCGTCCAGATTCCGACGATGCCGAAAATCCCGGCCGAGCTGAAACCGGCGGTCGGCAAGCATATCGCACCCGCCGCTTTGTTCTGGTTCCGTTGGGCGGCGCTGATCACCGTGCTGCTGGGCCTCGCCATCGCGGGTCACGCCAAATATCTGGCACCCGCGCTGGGGTTGCAGGATCCGTACAAGCTGATCGGCGTCGGCATGTGGTTGGGCCTGATCATGGCGTTCAACGTCTGGTTCGTCATCTGGCCGAACCAGAAAAAGGCGCTGGGCATCGTCGAGGCCGACGATGCGACCAAGGCGAAGGCTGCCAAGACCGCGATGATCTTTTCGCGGACCAACACCTTGCTGTCGATCCCGATGCTCTATGCGATGGTGAACTTCAGCTAATCGGCGAAGATTGCAAACAGGGCGCTCCGGGAGACCGGGGCGCCCTTTTCGTTTCAGCCCTCGATCGCCGCCTTGTGCATGCGGCCGTTCATCACATAATGCGCGACGCCCATCTGCATGCCCGCGGCCTGTGCATCGTCGATCTCGCGCACGCGGCGCGCGGGCGATCCGGCCCAGAGTTCGCGGTCGGGGATTTCCTTATTCTCGGTGAGGAGCGCGCCCGCGGCGAGCATCGCGTCGCTGCCGATCCGGCAGCCGTTCATCACCGTCGCTTTGAGGCCCACGAACGCCCGGTCCGCAAGGATGCAGCCATGCACCATCGCGAGATGGCCGATCAGCACATCCTCGCCGATGATCGTCGGAAAGCCGTCGGGGCGATGCGGCATCGGGCCGTCGCAATGGACGACGCTGCCGTCCTGGATGTTCGAACGCGCACCGACCACGATGCTGCTGACGTCGGCGCGGAGTACGCAATTATACCAGATGCTGACGTCGGGACCGATCGTCACGTCGCCGATGATCCGGCACCCCGGCGCGATGAAGGCGCTGGGGTCGATCTGCGGCGTCTTGCCGTTGACGCTGATGATGCTGACGTCTTGATAGGTCATTCGTCGCGGCCTCCGATAATATTCTTCCAGATCAGGACCGGCAGCGTCGAGGCATAATCGTCGGTCCAGCGGGTGAAACCGGGGCGTGCATCGACCGGCACCCACGCGTCGAGATCCATCGCGTCCTTGCGCGGGCGGATGCCGCCCGTCAATTGCTGCATCCGCTGCGGCGTCGCCGTCAGCGCGACCCAGTTCGATCCCGTGAGGTCGCCATATTCGTCGCCGATCGGTCCGGGATCCATTCGGATCGCGCTCGTCCAGCCGCGCGCCTTCGCTTCCGCCGCCAGCACCGGTTCCAGATCGAAGAAGCGGTTCGAGATGTGAATGAGCAGGATTCCGTCGGGCTTCATCGCGCGCGCGTAGATGCCGATCGCTTCCTTCGTCAGCAGGTGCAGCGGGATCGCGTCGGACGAGAAGGCGTCGATGACAATGACGTCGAAGCGGCCGGCGGGCTGATTGGCGAGTTGCAGTCGCGCGTCGCCGATGACGATCGGCGTGTCGCCGGCACAATCGGACAGGAAGGTGAATTTCGACGGATCGCGCGCGATGTCGACCATCACCGGATCGATTTCGAAGATCGTCCAGTGCTGGCCGGGTTTGCGGTAACAGGCGAGCGTTCCCGCCCCGAGGCCGACGATGCCGATCGATGCGTCCGGCCCGGCAAGCGCCGCTGCCTTGTCGAGCGTCAGGCCGACGCCCGACTGCGGACCGTAATAGGTGGTCGGATCGCGCCGGTGCGCGGCGTCGGTGCGCTGGAGACCGTGGAGCGTCGTCCCGTGGGCGAGGCGGCGCTGGTTCGATGCGGGATAGTCGGTGACGGTGTAGACGCCGAAATAGCTGCGCACGCGGGCGCCGGTGAAGCTTTCCTGGATCGTGTCCCAGCCGCCGACACCGATCATCAGCAACGCGAGCAAGGGCACATAGGCCCAGCGCCAGCCGATCACGAGAATGCCGATGACGAAGATCGCGATGCCCCACGCGGTCGTCCCGCTATCGAACCGGCCCGTCCATGCGTTCGCCATATGCCAGGCCCCGAATGCCGCAATCACGACGAGTATCGTGGCTGCGATACGCGTGATCTTCGGGTCGAGCCCCAGCCATTTGTCCCACGGGAAGAGCGCAGGAAGCGGCAGCAACAGCCCGGCGGCGAGGATCAGCAGCGGATGTTCGTACACCCAGTCGAAAATCAGCGGCGCGAACAAGGCCGCGAACAATCCGCCGAGCACGCCGCCCGCCGACATGATGAGATAGAAGAGCGTCAGATGCTGCGGCGCCGGACGCAGGTGATAGAGATAGCCGTGGAGCGCGGTCGCGATGACGAACAGCATCGCGAGACTGGCGAGCGCGACCATCATCGACCCGCCGCCCGAGCTCAAAAGCCCGAGCCCGCCAACCGCGAGCAACACCACCGGCGCGACCAGCGTGATGATCTGCGTCGGCCGCGCCATCGTCGAAAAGGCGATCACGAAACTGAGCAGATAGAGGCCGAGCGGTAGCACCCAGAGCAAGGGCATCGCGACGATGTCGGTGGTGAGGTGCGTCGTCGTCGACAGCATCAGCCCCGACGGCACGGCAGCGATCAGCAGCCAGTGGAGCTGGCGGCGGAGCGTCGGTCGCGGTTCGTCGGAGGCGGCCGCATGGCTTTCGGCGCCGCCATGCCAGCGCGCCGCGGCCGCCCCTGCGACGAGCAGGACCAGCAGGGCATAACCCGCGGTCCAGCCCCAGCTTTGCACCGCGAGCGGCATCGTCGGCTCGACGAGCGCCGGATAGCTGATCAGGCCGGCAAAGCTGCCGAGGTTCGACGCGGCGTAAAGATAATAGGGATCGCCCGCGCGCGCGTCGGCGGCGAACCAGCGCTGCATCAACGGCGCCTGCGCCGATACGACGAAGAAGACCGGGCCGATCGACGCGAGCAGGAGCAAGGGCACCCACAGCGCCTCCTGTCCCGGCGCGGGCGGTGCGATCTGGGCGATGCCGATCGGGAGCCAGAGCGCCGCGACGAGGAAAAGCGCGAGATGAATCGTCGCCTGACGCCGCACGGTGAAACGCCCGAGCCAGTGCGCATAGGCATAGCCGCCGAGCAACAGCGCCTGATAGACGAGCATCGCGCTGTTCCACACCGCGGGCGCGCCGCCCAGCTTGGGCAGCACCATGCGCGCAACCATCGGCTGGACGAGGAAGAGGAGGAAGCTGCCGACGAGGATCGTCAGCACGAACAGCCAGCGGCGCGGCGATGCGGAAGCGATCATATTATCAGGCGCCGAGCAGCCGCGCCGCGTGGAGCGCGTGATAGCTGAGCACGCCCGATGCACCGGCGCGGCGGAAGGCGAGCAATGTTTCGAGGACGAGCGCGTCGCGGTCGCCCGCACCCGCCGCTGCCGCTGCCGCGGCCTCGATCATCGCATATTCGCCCGACACCTGGTACGCGTAGACGGGTACCGCGAAATTGTCCTTCACCGCGCGAACGATGTCGAGATAGGGCAGCCCCGGCTTCACCATCACGCTGTCGGCGCCCTCGGCGAGATCCTGCGCGACTTCGCGGAGGGCCTCCTCGCTGTTCGCGGGGTCCATCTGATAGGTTTTCTTGTCACCCTTGAGCAGCCCGCGCGAGCCGACCGCATCACGGAACGGTCCGTAAAAGGCCGAGGCATATTTGGCAGCATAGCTCATGATCTGGACATGCCCGAAGCCTTCGGCCTCCAGCGCTTGACGGATCGCGCCGATGCGGCCGTCCATCATGTCGCTGGGCGCGATGATGTCGGCACCGGCGCGCGCCTGATTGAGCGCCTGCCCGACGAGCACCTCGACCGTCTCGTCGTTGAGCACATAGCCGGCATCGTCGATCAGCCCGTCCTGCCCGTGGCTGGTATAGGGATCGAGCGCGACGTCGGTGAGGATGCCGATGTCGTCGCCGAGCGCCTGCTTGATCGCGGCGGTGGCGCGGCACATCAGATTATCGGGATTGAGCGCCTCGCCGCCGTCCGCGCTGCGCCGATCAGGCTGCGTGTACGGAAAGAGCGCAAGGCACGGGATGCCTGCCGCAACCGCTTCCTTCGCGCGCTCGACGAGCAGGTCGACCGACCAGCGCGATACGCCGGGCAGGCTCGCTATCGGCTCTTCCTTGCCCGTTCCGTCGGCGACGAAGAGCGGCCAGATCAGGTTCGCGGGCGAGAGGTGCGTTTCGCGCACCATCGCGCGGCTCCAGCCGGTGCGGCGGGTGCGGCGCAGGCGCAGGTCGGGGAAAGCGGCTTGGGTCATGCGGGGTGCATAGCGGCGCTTGGCCGCGGGGCAAATGGATATTGCCGCTTCAGGTAAGGGTCAGATCCCGTCGCCCGCGCGTTTCGATGCCACATCGGCGAGGCTGCCGAGCTTCGGCCCCTCGACCTGTTGCGGGGCGATCGGGGCCAAGGCGGCACCGGGCGCGATCGACGTCAGCGACCGGATGCGCGCTCGAAAATCGGCGAGCGCCTTGCCTTCGAGCAGGGCACGGGTGACGAAGGTCACCGACGACGGGTTCACCGCGCGCCCGTTGCGATAGAGTTCGTAATGGAGGTGCGGGCCCGTCGAGAGGCCGGTCGAGCCGATATAGCCGATCACCTGCCCGCGATTGACGCGCTGGCCGGGGCGCACCGCGATGCGGCTCATATGGCCGTAACCGGTGCCGAGGCCGTTGCCGTGGTTGAGCTTCACATAATTGCCGAAGCCGCCATGCCGCCCGGCGATCGTCACGACGCCGTCGGTCACCGCATAGATGGGCGCGCCATAGCCGCCGCCGAAATCCATGCCGCTGTGCATGCGCTTGTAGCCGAGGATCGGATGGCGGCGCATGCCGAAGGTCGAGGTCACCCGGCCGTTTGTGGGCCGCGCCATGCCGCCGCGCTGTTCGCCGACACCCGATGCCTCATACCATTGGGTCCGGCCGTCAACCGTCCATTCGAGCATCGAGAGTTTCGGTTTCCCGCCGCGGATCAGGCCCGCATAGAGCAATTTGCCCGTCTCGCTCTCACCCGTCTCGGCGCGGCGATGGTCGACGATGATGTCGAATTCGTCGCCGGCCCGAATGTCGCTGCCGACCGAAATCTGTTTGCCGACGACGCGCAGATAGGACTGGATCGCCGCGGGCGGCGCACCGGCGGCGCGCGCCGAACGATAGAGGCTGTCGCCAACGCGGCCGCGGATTCGCAGCGGGGTCGCATCGACGGCGATCGGAATGCGGCGCATCACAAGTTGGCCGCCGACACGCTCCATCTCGATCCGCAGGTCGAAACGCGCGCGCATCGCGAGCGCCTCGACCGGGCGCGGCATCGTGCGCGCGGCGCGGCGGCCGAGGATGAGGTCGATGCGCGTGCCCGGCGCGATGTCGGCAAGCGGAACCGCGCCCGACACCTGATTGGCGAGCGCCTGCGCCTCGCTGCTGCCGACACCCGAACGTTCGAGCAGGCGCGCGAAGCTGTCGCCGCTACCCAGCGTGGCGGCGAGTTCGATCTGCGGGCGTTCCGGGGTTTGCGTCAGCGGACGGACCGCGTCGGTCGCCGCCATATGACGTCCGGTGTCGCCGCCGAAAGCGAGCGGCACGATCATCTGCGCACGCGCTTCGTTGAAATCGGCGGCGTCGAGCGCGGGCGTGCCGCCGACCTCGAGCGGCTGGATACCGGGGAAGGTCGCGATCGCCGTGCCGCAGAGCAAGGTTAATGTCGCGAGACCGCGCCACCATATGGCCGAACCGATATTGTCGCCAAGGTCGGGAACGAGGTCGAGCTCTGCCAGCCGATCGCGCCAGCCGAGATGCGGTTCGGCACCGGAATCGGCGCGCCGCAGCGGTATCGCTTGCGACATCGTGAGGGCGGCGGCGTTGCCGGACATCCCCGCGATGGGTTCGTGACGCTGAAACAAATTGCAACCCCCGCTCGGCGACCAAACCCTACACCCGGCCGCCGAATGATGTTTTCGTGGGCTGGTCTGTAAAGAAAGGTCGTTAAAGTCAATTTAATGGCCGACCCGTCGCACGTCCTTGCGGCGAGGCGTGGCGGGGTCGGGATATTATGCAACAGTGGCGAAAAAATCGGCCCCCGCCCTGCGGTTCGACGATCGCCTGTTGCGCGGGAACCCTGCGCATGCCAGCTTGGTCCGCAAGAAAATGACCTCTTCCTCTTCCCAGCCGGTCAAGGCTGTCCTTGGCCCCACCAACACCGGCAAAACCCATTTGGCGGTCGAGCGCCTGACCGCCCGGTCGAGCGGCATGATCGGCTTTCCGCTGCGCCTTTTGGCGCGCGAAGTGTACGACCGTGTGGTCGCGATCAAGGGCGCGGCGCAGGTCGGGCTGGTCACCGGTGAAGAGCGAATCATCCCGCCCGATGCGCGCTACCTGCTCGGCACGATGGAAGCGCTGCCCGTCGAACGCGACGTCGCCTTTGTCGGGATCGACGAAGCGCAGCTCGGCGCCGATCCCGAGCGCGGGCATGTCTTTACCGACCGCCTGCTCCGCGCGCGCGGACGCGAGGAAACGATGATCCTCGGTTCGGCGAGCATAAGAGGACTGGTCAAGGGGTTGATCCCGGAGGCCGAGATCATCACCCGGCCGCGCTTTTCGACCCTGAGCTATGCCGGGTCGTCGAAGCTGTCGCGCCTGCCCAAACGGTCGGCGATCGTCGCCTTTTCGGCCGAGGAAGTGTATGCGATCGCCGAAATGCTGCGCCGCTTTTCGGGCGGCGCCGCCGTGGTGATGGGCGCGCTCAGTCCGAAGACGCGCAACTCGCAGGTCGCGATGTTCGAGGCCGGCGAGGTCGATTATCTCATCGCGACCGACGCGATCGGCATGGGGCTGAACCTAAACGTCCAGCATGTCGCCTTTGCGAGCTTGCAGAAATTCGACGGGCGACGCCTGCGGCGACTGACGGTTTCGGAGATGGCGCAGATCGCGGGGCGCGCGGGGCGGCACCAGCAGGACGGCAGCTTCGGCACCGTCGGCCTGCCGCAAGGCGGCTTCACGCCCGAGGAAATCGCCGCGATCGAGGGGCATCATTTCCCGCCGCTCTCCAGCCTGTTCTGGCGCAACCCGACGCCCGGTTTCGGATCGCTCGACCAGCTTTTGTCCGACCTGGCGCAGCCGCCGTCGCAGCCGATGCTGCGCGCTGCGCCCGAAGCGGTCGACATCGCGGTCCTCAAACATCTTGCGGGCGACATGGAAGTGCGCGCACGCGGCGGCGATTTCGATGCCGTCCAGCGCCTGTGGGACGTGTGCGGACTCCCCGATTTCGAGCAATTGGGCGCCGAACATCACAGCCGCACGGTGTTCAAGCTGTGGCAGTGGCGCACGAACGGCGACGGGACGATCGATCCCGACTGGTTCGCGCGGCGCCTTGCGCGGCTGAGCGACGTCGAGGGCGATATCGACCAGCTCGCGAGCCGCATCGCCGCGGTCCGCACGCTCTGTTTCATCGCGCAGCGCGGCGACTGGATCGCGGGCGCGGCGGGTTGGACCGAGCAGACGCAGGTGCTCGAATCGCGGCTTTCGGACGCACTGCATGCGGCGCTCGCGCAGCGCTTCGTCGACCGCCGGCTCGCGCTGCTGCTGCGCGACGCGGGGCAGCGGGATGCCGCGCTGCCGGTCGCGGTCGGCGCCGACGGCACCGTCGCGGTCGATGGCGAGCCGATCGGTACTCTGAAAGGATTTCAGTTCAAGGTCGATCCGGTCGCCAAGGCGAGCGATCATCGCATGCTGCTCGCGGCGGCCGAAAAGCATCTCCGCGCCGAACTGGCGCGCCGCGCGACCGCACTGGCCGAGGGCGACGACAGCGCGCTGTCGCTGATCGCCGAGCCGGGGACGCCGCCGCGGCTGGCCTGGCACGGCCACGCCATCGCGACGCTCGCGCGCGGGCCGACGCTCGTCCAGCCGGCGATCCAGATCGACCCCTCGCTCCGCCGGCTCGAATTGCATCAGGTGCAGGCGATTTCCGAACGGCTGCAGCGCTTCGTCGCCGCACAGCTCACGCGCCACGCAGGGCCGCTTGCCGCGATGGGCGAAGCGGCGGGCGACCTGTTCACCCCGCCGCGCGTGCGCGCGCTGCTCGCCGCGCTCACCGACAACAGCGGGACGATCGGCCGCGCCGCCGTCGAGGATCAGCTGGCCGCCCTCACCCCCGAAGAGCGCCCGCAGCTGCGCAAGCTCGGCTTTACCATCGGCTCGCTCGACCTGTTCCATCCGCTGCTTTTGAAGCCCGAGGCGGTGCGCTGGCGCGCGGCGCTGACGGCGGCGCAGCAGGGCGCCCCCGTTCCAGCGCTGCCGCCGCACGGCGCGGTGCTGCAAAAGGCGGGCAGCCAGGCCGGGCTGACAATCGCGGGCTTTCGTCGCTGCGCGTCGGGCTGGCTGCGCATCGACATGGCCGAAAAGCTGGCGCGTCAGGCGCATGCCGCGCGGATGCAGGCGGCGGCACCGCCGACCGCACCGATGGCGAGCGGCGACGACGATCATCATGACGATCATGGTGAGGAGGCGCATGGCGCGCCGCCGCCCGGCTTCGTCATCGACACGGCGCTCGCGACTTCGCTCGGGCTCGACGAGGAAACGCGCCGCGCGCTGCTCGGCAGTTTCGGATTCCGCAGCGTCGGTGAGCCGGAGCTGCAGCGCTGGCGCTGGTCGGGGCTGCGCAAGGCGGCCGAAAAGCGTCCGCGCCGCAAACCGAAACCGCAGCGCAAGAATGCCGAGACGCCGGCGCGCGCCGCGGCGAACGGCGATACGCGGCGGCCGCCTGCACATCAGGTGAAGGGCAAGCGCGGCAAGCCGGGCAAGCCCCGCGTCGATACGCCGCGCCCACCGCGGCCCGATCGCCCCGACCGGCAGCCGCGCCGCGGTCCCTCGCCCAACAGCCCGTTCGCGGGCCTTGCCGCGCTGCTCGCGGACGCGCGCAAAGACTGATGGCGAGCCCGGGCGCCGCAGGGAGCATCCGGCTGGACAAGCTGCTGTGGTTCCTGCGCTTCGCCCGTTCGCGCAGCATCGCGCAGGCGATGGTCGAGGCGGGGCATATCAGGCTCGACGGGCGGCGGATCACGCGCTCGTCGTGCGCGGTGCATGCGGGCGCGACGCTGGTGCTGCCGGTGGGCGAACAGATCGAGGTCATTCGCCTGCTCTCGCTCCCCCTCCGCCGCGGCCCCGCGCCCGAGGCGCAGGCCTGTTATGTCCGCCTCGACTCGCAGGCACCCGCCGCCTCCAGTTGAGCTATCGTGCCGACAGGAAAAGCTGTCGCCCGAAACCCCCGGCTTTTTCGTATCGAGTGAGAGTGATTCGCAACTGTCGCTTTGCGTTGACGTGCCGCGTCAACGCGGAATAGAGGCGTGTCCGATGGATGTCGGACGGCAAGGGTGCCGCCGACAAAGGGAGCTGAACCCATGACCTATGTCGTCACCGATGCCTGCGTCCGGTGCAAATATATGGACTGTGTCGAGGTGTGCCCCGTCGACTGTTTCTATGAGGGCGAGAATATGCTCGTCATCAACCCTAATGAATGCATCGACTGCGGCGTGTGCGAACCCGAATGCCCGGCCGAGGCGATCCTGCCCGACACCGAGAGCGGCCTTGAGAAATGGCTGGAAGTGAACAGCAAGTTCAGCGCCGAATGGCCGAACATCACGGTCAAGAAGGACACGCCGCCCGACGCCGACGAGTTTAAGGGCGTCGAGAACAAGTTCGAGACGCTCTTCTCGCCCGAACCCGGCGAAGGCGACTGACCGAATTGGGTTACGCCGCTATTCGACCAGCGGAATGGGCGGCTCGGTCAACCAGTAGGCGGTGGTTGCGGTATCACACCAGAAGCCTTCGAAGAGCTGGCTGAGCCGGATCCCGGCAAGCCCTGCCTCGGTCCCCAATATCAGCGTGTAAAAGCTGTCCCAATGCACCCAGGCAAGTAGCGACCGGTCGGGCGCAAAAAGGCGCCGCGCACCATAGGCGGGCACGTCTTCCACGCCGACCCACGGCTTTTTGCCCGCAAGCGCCGACAGGTCGACGAGCCGCTCTTCGTCTCCGAATTCGTCGCCCGCGATGATCTCGCGATGACCGGCACGCGCGAACATCTGGATCAGCGCGCCTTGCATCACGGGTTCGAACCGGCCTTCGGTCGGCAAAAACAGCGCCTCTCTATCGCAATAGCGGAGCAGCCGTTCGGTCGACGCAGAATCGGCAAGGTCGTCGCGAAGCCCGTGGATATTCGTCCGAAGCGCGCGGTCGAGTTCGCAGTGATCGGAGAAACCGGCCGCCCGTGCAACCGCCTGCCACCCGATCGTGCGGCCGAAACGCTTGGCGATCGTGTCGACCGCGTCCGCCTCGATCTCCTTGCCGAGCTTTCGCGCAGCCTTCGCTTCATCGGCCCACTCGAGCAATTCCGCCCCATCGGGCATCTCGGACCGCAGCAGGGTGAGCGAACCGCTTTCGCATGCACCCGGGTGTAGGCCTTCGACGGAAAAAAATGGGTGGAGCGCTACGAAGGCGTGCTGAAAAGCACCGCCATACCATGGCAATATGGGCGTATCGTCGGGCGGCCCGAATTTCGTAAGCTCGTCCTGATCCATCGCCCGTTCCTACGCACTATCCGCGCCACTGTCTGCCACACGGCGTCCGAATTCAAACCATAAGCACGCGCGTTTCCCCCCTTGAATCCCTTTCGCCGCGCG
Organism: Sphingopyxis sp. YR583; assembly: GCF_900108295.1. Lineage (NCBI taxonomy): Bacteria > Pseudomonadati > Pseudomonadota > Alphaproteobacteria > Sphingomonadales > Sphingopyxidaceae > Sphingopyxis > Sphingopyxis sp. YR583. The sequence goes on from NZ_FNWK01000001.1 coordinate 1,198,913, forward strand.
ACGATGTAGGTCGCGGAGGGGCAGCCCACCGGATTCTCCGGTGCGGCATCCCGATAACACAAGGACGAAATTCCAATGATCGACCCGCTCGCAGCCCTTGTTCCCGTCGTCGTCGAGCAGACGAGCCGCGGCGAACGCAGCTTCGACATCTTCTCCCGCCTGCTGCGCGAACGGATCATCTTCGTCACCGGCGAGGTCGAGGACAATATGGCCTCGCTGATCACGGCCCAGCTTCTGTTCCTCGAATCGGAAAATCCGAAGAAGGACATCTATATGTACATCAACTCGCCGGGCGGCGTCGTCACGGCGGGCATGGCGATCCATGACACGATGCAATATATCCGCCCGCGCGTCGGCACGGTGTGCATCGGCCAGGCGGCGTCGATGGGCAGCTTCCTTCTCGCCGCCGGTGAGCCCGGCATGCGCGTCGCGCTGACCAACGCCCGCGTCATGGTCCACCAGCCGTCGGGCGGTGCACGCGGCATGGCGTCGGATATCGAGATCCAGGCCAAGGAAATCCTGCGCATCCGCAAGCGGATGAACGATCTCTATGTGAAATATACGGGCAAGTCGCTGAAAGAGATCGAAAAGGCGATGGACCGCGACACGTTCCTCGAGGCCGACGAAGCGCAGGCCTTCGGCCTTGTCGACCATGTGTACGACCGCCGCCCGGGCCTGCCCGGCGACGACGCGCCGAAGGATGTGAGCGAAGGTCCGACGCCCTGACCCGATCATATCGCGGCGCCGGCCTGCCGACGAAAGTTGCCGGTAACCGCGTTTCTTGACGTCCGCTTGGCATCTTGGTGCCAAGCTGGACATTGAACCGATGTCACCCAATTGCCATATTGTAATTGGGTGACCGGGGGCTAGGATAAGAGAGGCGACGCCCCTTTTGGGCCCGCCATGGGAATGTTTATGACGAAATTGAGTGGCTCGGACAGCAAGAGCACCCTTTACTGCTCCTTCTGCGGCAAGTCGCAGCACGAAGTCCGCAAGCTGATTGCCGGTCCGACCGTGTTCATCTGCGACGAATGTGTCGAGCTGTGCAACGATATCATCCGCGAAGAAATCAAGGGCGGGATCGCCGCACGCAAGGACGGCGCGGTGCCGACGCCGCTGGAAATCTGCCAGCATCTCGATTCCTATGTGATCGGCCAGAACACCGCCAAGCGCGTGCTGTCGGTCGCGGTCCACAACCATTACAAGCGCCTCGCGAACAGCGGCCGCGGCGACGATGTCGAACTGGCGAAGTCGAACATCCTGCTCGTCGGCCCGACCGGCAGCGGCAAGACCCTGCTCGCGCAGACGCTCGCACGCTTCCTCGACGTGCCCTTCACCATGGCCGACGCGACGACGCTGACCGAAGCCGGCTATGTCGGCGAGGATGTCGAGAATATCATCCTGAAGCTGTTGCAGGCCAGCGACTATAATGTCGAAAAGGCGCAGCGCGGCATCGTCTATATCGACGAGATCGATAAAATCTCGCGCAAGGCCGAAAACCCGTCGATCACCCGCGACGTGTCGGGCGAAGGCGTGCAGCAGGCGCTGCTCAAGCTGATGGAAGGCACGACCGCGAGCGTTCCGCCGCAGGGCGGCCGCAAGCATCCGCAGCAGGAATTCCTGCAGGTCGACACGACGAACATCCTGTTCATCGCGGGCGGCGCGTTCAGCGGGCTCGAAAAGATCATCGGCGACCGTCTGCAGGGCAAGTCGATCGGTTTCGGCGCGCATGTCGCCGGCCCCGACGAACGCCGCCAAGGCGAAGTGCTGAAGAATATCGAACCCGAAGATCTGCTGAAATTCGGCCTGATCCCCGAATTCGTCGGCCGTCTGCCGGTCATCGCGACGCTCGAGGATCTCGACATCGACGCGCTGGTCAAGATTCTCGGCGAGCCCAAGAATGCGCTGGTCAAGCAGTATAAGAAGCTGTTCGACCTGGAGGAGGTCGCTCTGACCTTCACCGACGATGCGCTGGTCGCGGTCGCCAAGAAGGCGATCGAACGCAAGACCGGCGCACGCGGCCTCCGCTCGATCGTCGAGGCGATCCTGCTCGACACGATGTTCGACCTGCCCGACCTGACCGACGTGGTCGAGATCGTCGTCGACAAGGATGTCGTCGAGGGCCGCAAGGATCCGGTCCGTGTTTATGCCGACAAGGCGAAGGAAGCCGCGGGCGACGCCGCCTGAGTCGCACATGGGGCGCCCCGCGGGGCGCCCTTTTATGTTGCATTGCAGCAACAGTTTTCAGAAAAAATGCATTAGCGCCTGTGGATAAAACCGCGCGCGCGACGCAAATTCGCGTTTTTTCCATTTCTTTGGATACGGCGCGGCCCTCGCGGCTTGCACTGTCACATTTGCTGTCACAATCGTGCCACATGCGGGCTTCAGGGGCGCTCGCAGGTCAGGCGCGCCCCGTTAGCGCGCCTGCCAACTACTGCACCAAGGGGACATCCTGACATGAAACTTCGTTATTCGATCGCCGCTAGCCTGATGGCTATCAGCGTCGCCACCATCGT